>CALDOK010000004.1 GCA_937912125.1 uncultured Pseudomonadota bacterium | reverse complement strand
GACGAGGCCGGCGAGTACTCCACTGAGCTCTTCACGCGGCACCTCAAGCGCTACGGCACCACCCGCTCCCAGTTCGAAGCAGACATCCGCAACGAGCTGATCCTGACCCGACTGCGGGACGTGGCCATGCAGGCCACCACCGTGGACGAGGACGACATCCGCGAGCGCTGGTTCGCCGAGATGACCTCCTTCGAGCTCGACATGATCACCGTGCGCTCGCTGTCGTTCTACGACGACGTCAAGCCCACGGAGGCCGAGATCGAGACCTACATCGCCGAGAATCGGCCCGAAGTCCGCGCCTGGTACGACGAGCACTTCGAGTCTCGCTTCCACAAGCCCACCCGGGCGAAGGTCCGCATGATCCTGCTGGCGGCGGGCGAGGACAACAGCGAAGACCCGATCACCAGCGAGCGCATGGCCGCCATCCGCGCCGAGCTCGACGCTGGCGCCGACTTCGCCATGATGGCCCGCAAGTACAGCGAGGACCTCAGCGCCGAGAGCGGCGGCCTGCTGGGCGAGGTTCGCTACGACCAGCTCGACTCCGGCCTGGGCAACGCCATCTTCGGCGGTCCCGACAGCCCCCTGACCGAGCCGGGCCTGCGGGCTCCCACGCGCACCGCGCGGGGCCTGCACCTGATGATGGTCGAAGAGGTGCTCCCCGAGGAGACCACCGAAGAGAAGGACGCTCGGGCCGAGATCGCGCAGATCCTCATGCAGGAGCAGCAGTCCCCGGTGCTGGCCGAGGCCTTCGCCGCCAAGCTCCACACCGCCTGGACCCAGACCGGCGAGCCCCCCTTGGAGCTGCTGGCCATGCAGGAGCTCCGCCTGGAGCACGTGGGTTCCGTCACCCTGGCCAACCCCAGCGTGGGCAGCTTCGGTCCCCTCGACGATCTCCGCGAGCTGCTCGAGGATGCCCAGAGCGGCCAGGTGCTCGGCGCGGTCATCGACGTGCCCGGGGCCTGGCTGGTGATCAAGGTCGCGTCCCGCAGCGAGCCCGACGCGGCGCGGCTCGAGACCGAGCTCCCCACCCTCGCTCCGCAGATCGAGGCCATGCGTCGCATGGAGTTCCTGAACACGTGGATCGAGGACCTGGTGGCACAGGCCAAGGTCGAGGAGTTCCACAACTTCTGATGTCCAACGGTGCTGCTCGGCAGCACCCGTCGAGACATGGAGGGGCCCCACAGGGCCCCCCTTTTTTTGGGCTCGGACAGAGCGCGAGCCCGAGATGCGCCGCCCGGTCGGGGGGCCCACCACGGGACCTGCAGGGCACGAAAAAAATGGCCGCTAAAAAACGTTGACAAGTCAAGGCCTTACCGTGAATCTACATCGAATGTTTCCTCCAAGGCCTTGATATTCACAGGGCTTTTGGTGAGACTGCTTTCGAATGGTGCCTGGCTCAGCCGAGCTTGGCTCCGCCCCTCTCCCCCCGGAGGTTGGACAGACTGGACTGGCCGCCGTTCTCTGAGCTGATGTTCGAGCCCTCTTCTGTTGGCGCTGCCGCTCGTTCCACGGCCTGCTTGGGTGAAGCTGGCCGCACGGATGACTCCCCGCTGTCACCCCCAGTCCTTCTGTCCTCCTCCGGCCCCCTCCCCTCGCCCCCCTGCTCCATGGGTACCCCGGACCTCCAGCTTCCCGATGTCCGGCGCGGTCACCTGCCCGCGCGACCTGCCCCTCCCCTGAGGGCCCGGTACCTGAAGCTGGCGCTCACGGTGGCCCACAGCTGCCTGGGCCCCGACCGGCGGGAGCGCTTCGTCGAGGAGCCCAAGCCCAGCGCTGTTGAGCGCATCCCCTACACCACCGACGACGGCTGGCAGTGCTTCCTGTTCCGCTGCCCGCCCCCACCCGGCGCGCCAGGTGAGCCGGTGATGCTGGTCCACGGGCTGGGGCTCAACCGCTTGAGCCTCGACTACTCCCGCGAAGGGTTGCTGGGCCTGCTGCACGCCTGGGGCTTCGACGTCTACCTGCTCGAGCACCGGGGCGACGCGTCGGCGTTCCCGCCCCGACGACCGGCCAGCTTCGACGCGGACACCATCGCCGCCCAGGACCTCCCTGCCGCCATCCAGACCGTGCTGGACCGCACGGGGCACCGCCAGGTCGGCTTCGTGGGCCATGGCTTCGGCGGGCAGCTGCTGTACATCCACCTGGCCCAAGACCCCTACGCCCCGGTCTTCGCCGCAGCCTGCCTGGGCTCGGCGGTCCGCTTCCCCAGCCCTGGCGGCGCCGCCAGGGCGGCCGGCATGGTGTCGCGCCTGCTGCCTGGAGGGCTCGGGCTGCCCACGCGGCAGCTCATGCGCCTGCTCTCGCCCAGCGCCCGCAGCGATGCCGGGTTCGGGAACCACGCCAGCACGGGCGGCATCAACGGCCCAGTGCTCCGAGGCATGCTGAACCATGGCGTAGAGGACCTCAGGGGCGGCCTGGTGCGCCAGGTGACGCGCTGGGTCTCCACCGGGGTGCTCTGCGACAAGGACGACCGCATCGACTACCTCGAGGCCCTGCGGGGGCACTCCCTGCCCCTGCTGGTGGTGGCCTCGACCGGCGACGCCGTGTGCGAGCCCGAGGCCGCCCTGCGCGTGCTGGACTACATGGGCGACAGCGGCAAGCGCAGCTTGGTGCTGGCCGAACCCTGCGGCCACCTGGATCTCGTCCAGGGGCGCGTGGCGAGCACGGCGACAGGCCCCGCGGTGGCAACCTGGCTGGACACCCACCGCAGACGGGCCTGGTGACCGAACGCCCCCTCGCTACCAGGGCAGCCAGTCCAGAGGCATCCAGGCCCGAGCCGCGAAGAGGTAGGAGGGGTCGATGGATGAGCCCCCTGTGCCGAAGTACTCACTCAGGTACCCCAGGCCGTCGGTGCTGCCCTGACATGACCAGTAGTACATGCCGGTGATGGCGCCATCGCCGTCGGTCTCCCAGTCGATGAAGATCACCGAGTGCCCGCTGCCCGAGTTGCGCCAGAACTGAACGAAGTCCCCCGGCTGCAGATCCGCGAGGTCGGTGACCTCCTCACCCAGGCCCCAGAGCTCCACGGCGTCCGCAGCGCCGGCACCCCAGAGGTCGCGCACATACCAGTCGGTGCGGAAGTCGTACAGCTCCGAGACGTCCATCTCGTTGAGGCTGCCGTCCCCGCCGCTGCTGGCTTCGATCTGCTGGTAGGCCCTCATGTAGAGCTCCCAGGTGATGCCCACACAGTAGCAGGACTGATCGGCCCGCCCCTCGGCCACCAGGGTGTCGAGGTAGTAGATGTCGCGGGTGGTGCCCGCGTAGCTGCCGTCCCAGAGGTAGTCGTGGGTGCCGTCGGTGGGGTAGCCCTCGAGCAGGCTCATGGTCACCGCGTTGAAGTCCGAGTCGATGGGCTCGGTGCCCTCTTGCACGGTGATGCTCACCTGGTCGGTGGCCACCAGGCTGTCCCCGTCGAAGGCCCTGGCCTGGATCTCCCGCTCGTAGCCGGTGCCCTCGAACTCGTAGCTGACCATACCGCCCGGCTGGGTGGCGCCGATCTCCCAGTCGTCGGCGAACAGGGAGATGGCATCGACGTCGCTGGACGCGTCCACCACGAAGCGCACCGGGTTGTCCACCTCGGCGCCGTCCGCAGGGCTGACGATGGTGACCCAGGAGCTGTCCTCGCCCGCGACCCGCACGGTGAGCTCGTGCCGCGACAGCTCTGTGCCCTGGCCGTCGGCACCCACCAAGGCCAGGCGGTGGCGCCCGTCGTCCAGGCTCACCTGCAACTCGCCGTCCAGGCGGATCACGGCCTTGGCAGCGATCACCACCGCGCCATCGGCCTCGAGGCTGACCTGGCTCACGTCGTCGCCGGCGGTGAAGGCGAGGACGAAGGGAGACGCCACCGTGTCGCCGTTGGCGGGAGCGGTGACGCGCACGTCGCCATCCCGTTGAAAGCCCTCTCCGGGAAGGTCGGTGCGACCCGCTGGCTCTCGGTCACAGGCGGCTGGCAAGAAGGCGCAGAGCGCCAACAGCATCGAGCCGTGGGAGAGGGTGCCCATGGGACCTCCAGGGTGCGGAAGCGGTACCGCAGGGTGCAGGGCAGGCTGACACGAACTGGACCCAGGGGCAAGCGGTGAATAGGTCCATGAGCACGACACGGACGCGACCTGCACCCGGTCGCTGGGAGCCTCGATGGCCATGAAGAAGAGTACTCGCCTGCTGCTCTGGACCTCCATCCTGGGCTTCCTCCTGGCCATCGCCATGGCCATCGCCGTGCTGCTCATCGTGTCCTACGACGGCGGCCTGCCCACCAGCGGCCCGCGCACCCTGGTGCTCGAGCTCGAGGGCGAGCTCCCGGATGCCCCCAGCCAGGGCGCCTTCATCCTGGACGAAGCCGACTTCCCTCCCCTGCTCACCGAGCTCACTCAGGTCATCCGCGCCGCAGCCGAGGACGAAGACATCGACGGAATCTACATCGAGCTGCAGCCCATCGGGCTCGGCCTCGCGGGGGTCCAGGAGCTGGCCGATGCGCTCTACGCCTTCCGCGAGTCGGGCAAGCCCTGCAAGGTGCAGGCCGATCAGCTGGGCAACAAGGAGTTCCTGCTGGCCTCGGCTTGCGGTGAGATCTACCTGGCGCCGGCGGGCATCGTGCTGGTGAACGGCCTGGCGGTGGAGCACACCTACTACGCCGACACCCTCGAGATGGTCGGCGTCAAGCCCAACTTCGCCCACGTCGGCGACTTCAAGACCGCGGTGGAGCCCTTCGAGCGCACCGGCCCTTCCGAAGCGGCCATGGAAGCCAACAACGCCATGCTCGACAGCCTCTACGGCCAGTTCGTCACCTTGGCGGCCCGGGGTCGTGGCCTCGAGGAGCCCCAGGTGCGCACGGCGGTGGACTCGCTCCCTCTCACCCCCGCGGCGGCCCAGGAGGCCGGCCTGATCGACGGCGTGGCCTACGCCGGCGAGCTCCGCCCCGACGATGACGCCAGCATCGAGCTCGACAGCTACTTGCCCCGCGTGCGGCGCGGCAACCGCCAGGACCCCCAGATCGCGGTCATCCACGCCGAGGGCTCCATCGTCTCCGGCGAGAGCGGCGCCGGTATGTTCGGCGGTCGCTACGTCGGCGACATCGGCCTCATCGCCGACCTCGAGGAGGCCCGCGACGACGACGACGTGGTGGCGGTGGTGCTCCGGGTCAACTCCCCGGGGGGCAGCGGCCTGGCCTCCGACAACATCTGGCATGCCGTCCAGGCCGTGCGCGAGGTCAAGCCCGTGGTGGTCTCCATGGGCGACTACGCCGCCAGCGGTGGCTACTACATCGCCATGGGCTGCGACCACATCGTGGCCCAGCCAGGCACCCTCACCGGCTCCATCGGGGTGTTCGGTGGCAAGATGAACGTGCGCGGCCTGTACGAGAAGCTCGGCTTCCACCTGCACGGCTACAAGCGGGGCGAGCTGGCCGACATCTTCTCCGGCACCTCCGACTTCTCCGAGCAAGGTCGGGCCCGCTTCGAGGCCTACCTGGACACCTTCTACACGCTCTTCATCGGTCGCGCGGCCGAAGGACGCGGCATGAACGTCGACGCCATGCACGCTGTGGCCCAGGGCCGGGTGTGGACCGGCGCCCAGGCCCTCGAGCGGGGCCTGGTGGACGATCTGGGCGGCCTGGACGTGGCCATCGAGCACGCCCGCGGGCTGGCTGGCGTCGAAGAGGAGACCGGCATCCTGCGGCTGCCGCGACAGCGCACCTTCGTCGAAGAGCTGATGGACGATCTCCAGAACGCGCGCATCGGCCCAAGCGCCAGCAACCCCAGCCTCGAGCTGGCCCGCTTGCTGGGCGGCGAGGGCGCGCTGCAGACCCTCGAGACCATGGCCCGGGTGCTGGGCACCGACGCCAGCGTGGTGGCGATGTCGCCCTACCTCATCGAGATCGACTAGCCGACCGCAGCCGCGGCTCCTACATGACCTGGACGGGGAAGAAGCGCATCTGACCGACCATGTAGGAGGACAGCCCGGTGTTCATGTCGTCGTAGTCATCGGCGGTGGCGTTGCGCATGCCCGCGACGCCCACGGCGTAGATGGACTGGGTGGCGAAGGCGGAGCCGGGGATCTCGTGGCGCTTCACGTTCGAGCCGGTGTGGGTGAAGTCGTACATCTCCTGGATCCCGTCGGGCTCGTTCGAGTAGGTGATCTCACCGGAGGTCACGTCGAGCACCGCCACCAGCACCGCGTCGTAGTCGAACTCGGTGAGGTCGATGAGCAGGTTGGCGCCCGCAGAGTGCTGCTCGGGCACGTCGATGTCCACGGGGTGGGGCGCGCTGACCGCCACCTTGTGGAGGGTGTCGCCGTTGGTGATGCTGATGACGTACTCTTCGTTGGCGAAGTACTCGAGGCCGTCCTGGCCGTTGGCGGTGTACAGCCCTCCGACCACCGCATCGAGGGGCAGGGTGCCCAAGGACGGGGACTTGAGGTCGACCGTGGCACCGTCGAGGGCGCCGGACTCGAGGTCGTCGATGCTGGTGGCGTCGGCCACGAACACCTTGATGGTGGTCCCATCCGCGAAGTCGGTCTCGCTCAGGTCGATGAGCTCGGACTCGGGCTCAACGGCACCGATGAGCACAGCCTCGACCACCAGAGGATCCGTCAGGCCCTCGAAGGCGTCCTTGACGTCTTCGAGCTGACCGCAGCCGGACATGAGCGAGGCGAAGAGGGCGAGAATCAACATGTACACACTCCGTGGACGGGGTGGAAACTCGATAGCATGGACGAGGGCCCAGCCGCCAGGAGGGATACGAACGGCGGGGAGAAGGAGGGCTATGAGCCCGTGCGCCAGCCGTCGTCGTTGGTGAACCGGATCCGGTAGACGTCAGTGAAGGTGGCCTGGTAGCCATCGAAGATCCGGTAGATCACGTCCATGTCGTGGCCCTTGATCTCCACCCACCAGTAGCCGTGCAGCGGGAACCAGCGGGAATCGTAGACCCCCGGGAAGCCCTCGTAGCTGCGCTCGGCGCGGGCCGCGTCGAGGATCACTTCCGGGAACGCGTGAGCCTTGGCCTGCTCGTTGAAGGTGTTGAGCAGGGTCATGTCGAAGATGGGCTCGAGCTGCGTGGCCTCTACGCCCGCGGCTCGCACGTGGCCCCAGCGCTGGAGGTCATCGGACACACCCCCACCACCGCCGGCGTTCACGTGCAAGGTGCCGAAGCGCCCCCCCACCATGTAGGCCTCGCTGGTGCCGGGGTCGGCCATGAACACCGCGCGGAGCTTCATCAGCCCGATGCTGTCCTCGACGATCTCGAGCAGCTCTGCGGGGGCACCGTCGTGGTTGGCCTGGCCCTCGGGGACCAGGGTGAGGAGCGGGTGGTGCATGAAGACCACGAGGTGGTCGTACTCGCCGTTCTCGACAGCCCGGGGAATCCAGTAGAGCTGCTCCTTCCAGCGAGGCCCCAGGGCCTTCTTGTTGGAGTCCAGCACCAGGAAGCGCCAGGTGGCGTCGCGCACCTTGCAGTCGAAGGCGTACCAGCCGGCCACGCGGTTGTAGCCGATGTTGCTGCCGACCTCCGGGAAGGCGGCGCCGAAGCCCTGCAGGAACCGATCACCCCGGAACTCCCGCTCACCCACCACCGGCACCACCGGCATGCGGATGCGGGGGCTCTCGGGCTCGGTGCCGCCCTTGAGCAGGTTGCGCATGGCCAGGTCGAAAGCCTCCCAGGCCTTGCCGCTGGAAGACCCGACGAGGTCCCCCATCAGCACCAGGAAGGAGTAGCGCTCATGGCGCAGCTGCGCGGCGAGGTCGTCGATGAGCTTGTCGGAGGCCGAGCTGCGGCCCTGGGCGGCCTGGTCCTTGTCCTCTTCGGCTCCCAAGGTGCCAAAGGTGTTGCCCACCACCGCGAAGGTCAGGGAGCGCGGCGCGGTGATCACCTGGCCGTCGTCGGCGTAGATCTCATGGGTCGCGACCTTGTCGGGGTCGATGCCGCAGGCTTGGAGGGCCAGCAGGGTGAGCAGTGACAGCAGCAGGAGGGCGAGGTGCTTCATGGTGGACTCCGTTGCCGAGCTTGCCACCATCGACCCGATCGGGCAACGTGCCCCGGCGCTTCCTTACAAACAGTCTTCAGGTGACGGCCGGCGGGCCGCTCATTCCACGGTCACGCTCTTGGCCAGGTTGCGCGGCTTGTCGATGTCGCAGCCCCGGAGCACGCCCACGTGGTAGGCCAGCAGCTGCAGGGGGATGACGGTGACCAGCGGGCTGATGAGGTCGTGGACGCGCGGCACGGCGATGGAGAGATCGCTCTGCTCCGCGGCCTCGGTGTCACCCTCGCTGTGGATCATGATCACCCTGGCGCCCCGGGCCTTGACCTCCTGGACATTGCTCAGGGTCTTCTCCCGGACGTGATCGTTGGGCATCACCACCACCACCGGCGTGTCCTGCTCCAGCATGGCGATGGGGCCGTGCTTCATCTCTCCCGCCGGGTAGGCTTCGCAGGGTACGTAGGCGACCTCCTTGAGCTTCAGCGCGCCCTCCATGGCCACGGGCCAGGAGAAGCCGCGGCCCATGAACAGGGCGTAGCGCGCATCCTTGATGGCGTGGGCGGCCTCGACGATGGGCCCCTGGTTGGCCAGATAGCGGGACACCATCTCGGGCACTCCGAGCAGGTCCTCGGCCATGTCCTTGCCCACATTGCGGGAGATCTGCCGGGTGCGCGCCAGCAGCAGGGAGAAGGTCAGCAGCGCGGTGACCTGGCTGGTGAAGGCCTTGGTGCTGGCCACCGCCAGCTCGGGCCCCGAGTGCACGTAGGTGCCCCGCCCACAGGCTCTGGCGATGCTGGACCCGACCACGTTGACGATACCCAGCACCTCGCCGCCCTTGAGCTGCACTTCGCGCACCGCCCCCAGGGTGTCGGCGGTCTCGCCTGACTGGCTGACGGCGAAGAAGATGGCGTCTCGCTGCAGCAGGGGGTTGCGGTGGCGGTACTCGCTGGCGATGTGAGCGACAGCGGGCACCCGGGCCAACCTCTCCACCGCCATGCAGCCCACCAGGGCCGCGTGGTAGCTGGTGCCGCAGGCGAGCATCTCCACAGCGCTGATGCCCAGCAGATCCCGCGGGCTCAGGTCGAGGCCACCCAGCTTGGCGTTGCCCTGCTCGAGCACGACCCGTCCCCGGGTGCAGCGCCGGATGCTCTCGGGCTGCTCGTGGATCTCCTTCTGCATGAAGTGGTCGAAGTCGCCCTTCTCGGACACCCCCCACTCGTGATCGATCTGCTCGACCTCCTTGGCGGTGCTGGCCCCCGACAGCAGCACGGTCTGCACGCCATCGGCGTCGATCCGCGCGATCTCGCCGTCGCCCAGGTAGATGACCCGGCGGGTGTAGCGAACCAGCGCCTGAGTGTCGCTGGCGATGAGGGTCTCGTCGTCGCCCAGGCCAATGACCATGGGGGAGCCGTTGCGGGCAGCCACGATCATGTCGGGGTGGTCCACGAAGACCACGGCGATGCCGTAGGTGCCGTTGACGCGCAGGAGCGCCTGGCGGACGGCAGCGACCGGATCGCCCTTGTAGAAAGCACGGATCAGGTGCGGGAGGACCTCGGTGTCGGTCTCGGAGTGGAAGACGACCCCGTCCCGCTCGAGCCGCCCGCGCAGCTCGGAGGCGTTCTCGATGATCCCGTTGTGGACCACCGCGATGCGGCCGGTGCCGTCGAGGTGGGGGTGAGCGTTCTCCTTCGTGACGCCGCCGTGGGTGGCCCAGCGGGTGTGCCCCACGCCCACATGGCCCTCTTGTTTCTCCGGAACGGCCCCGGCCAGCTCGGCCACGCGCCCCACCCGTCGGTACAGGGTGAGATCCTGGTCCTCCAGGACCGCCAGCCCCGCGGAGTCGTAGCCTCGATATTCCAGGCGTCGGAGGCCATCGAGGAGGACCGGGCTGGCCCTACGGTAGCCGACGTAGCCGATGATTCCGCACATGTGAACTCCTTGTCGAGATCCTGGCTGGGATCACGGCTCCAGCAAGCTCCGTACCAACGCGTCGAGGCGCTCGGCATGCCCTTCGTGGAAGCCCTGCAGCTTCCCGGCCGCCAGCCCCTGACTATCCAGCAGCCAGGTAGCAGGCACAGCGTGGACCTCGAGATCCCGGGCGATCTCGGGGGCCCATGCGAAGGTAATGTCGAGCTCGGAAAAGCGCTTGATTCCACGGCGGTAGTCCGCCTGCTGCTCATCGACCGAGATGGCCACGACCCGCACCGGCAGGTCCTGTGCGAGCCACCGCGCCTGCAGCTGGGCCACCAGGGGCAGCTCCTGGGCGCAGGGTGCGCACCAGCTGGCCCAAAACACGAGCACCACGACCTGCCCCTCGAGCGCGTCGAAGGACAGATCGCCCGCTTCTGTGGATAGCGTCCGGCCGGCCAGCGCACGGGTGGGACCGGGGGACACGGCGGAGGCGGAGCTCACCTGGGTCCAGCGATCCAGGTCTGCGGCCACGGCGCCCACCAGTGCGTCCACCGACGCCGGACCGTCATAGAGCCGCTCCATCTGCGCACGGGCGGACTGCGAGCCCAGGGCCGCAGCCAACGCCAAGCTCTCGAGGGCCGCCTCGGGCCCGCCTTGCTGCTCCTGCATGGCGGCCAGCTCCACAAGCCCCTGGGGGGTGGGGAGCAACAGGGAGGCCACCAGCTGGTAGCCCAGCGCCTGGTCGTGGCGCTCCAGGGTGCGCAGGGAGCGGGCCTGCAGCTCGAGGCCCTGGGCGATGGTGGCGCGGCGCTGGCCGCTGCCGAGGCCGGGCTCACTGGCCAGCATCAGCAGCGCCTGGCCGACCCACTCGAGGGACTGCTGCGGCTGCACGTCCAGGTGCAGCGCCGCCGCCTCGAGGAGCAGCTCGGGATCACCGCCGTCCAGCGCGATGGCGTCGCGATAGGCGCGGCGGGCCTGGTCGACCAGCCCATCCTCGCGCAGAGTGCGCGCCCTGACCGAGGCCACCGCGGATTGCTCCGAAGCCGTGAGATCGGCCGAGCTGGATTCTTGGCCCGTGCGCGCCAGGCCTTCGCCCAGGTGCTGGAGCATCAGCTGGCCATAGGGCAGCCGAGCCGGCAGCGCGAGCCCGGGCACCGCCGCGGCGATGCCTTCGGCCGCCTGCGCGGCCTTGTCGGACTCCTTGGCCCGGGCCAGGACCTCCCACGCAGCGAAGAGCAGCAGGGGATCCTGCTGATCGAGCAGGTCGTTGGCCGCCCTGACCGCAGCGTTGCGAGCCCTGCGGACCGGCTTGGCGGGGACGCCTCGCGCCCACAGCGCAGCGGCGACCTCGGGGTGGCGTGGATGCTGGAGCAGGGAGGCCCGGACGAGCTGCGCGGCCTCGCCGTGCTCACCAGCGCCCACCAAGGCCTCCACGCGCAGGCGGACCCCCGCTGGGCTCCGAGCCCCCAGCAGCACCGAAGCGGCGCGCTCGTAATCCCCGGCCTGCATCAAGCCCATGGCCCACACCTGGAGCCCGGCGGGCCCCTGATCGCGGGCTGCGATCTCGAGATCCGCGAGGGCCCGATCCAGATCGCTCCCGCTGGCCTGCAGCGTAGCCGCCCAAGCGGCCAGCAGCTTCATCTCGGGACGCAGAGGCTGCTGGGCCGCCAGCCAGCGGTACTCATCCACCACCGCCCAGCGCAGGTGGCTGGTGGTGGCCGCCTGGATGTACGCCGCGTGGGCCCTCCAGTCGGAGCCTTCCGCGTGGACCAGGGCGCGCGCTTCCTGCAGCGCGCGCTCGCGCTGCCCCAGCAGCAACCAGGCCTGCACCAGCTCCGGCGCGGTGCCGGCCTGGGCGGCAGCGGACGCCGTGCCATGGGCCACCAGCACGCCGAGGAGGCCCGCGGCGAGCGCAGCCCGCAGCCCCCTCACGCTCACCCCTGTTCCGCAGCGCGGGCCCTGCAGAGCGCGACCACCGTGGCGGCGGGCACATAGGGCGTGACATCCCCGCCGTTGACGAAGATCTCTTTGATCAGCGAGCTGGAGATGAAGATGTAGCGAGGCGCGGGCAGCAGAAACACGGTCTCGATGTTGGGCGCCATGTCCCTGTTCGCCAGCCCGATCTGGAACTCGAACTCGAAGTCGGTGACAGCCCGCAGGCCGCGGATGATGACCTCGGCGCCGATGCTGCGGCAGAAGTCCACCAGCAGGCCATCGAAGCTGTCCACCTCGACATTGGGGAGGTCGAGGGTGACCTCTCGGACGACGTCCACGCGCTGGTCCTTGTCCAGCAGGTAGCGCTTCGCGGAGTTGTCGCCTACCCCGACGACCACACGCTCGAAGATCCCGGCCCCACGGCGGATGATGTCCAGGTGACCATGGGTGATGGGATCGAAGCTGCCAGCGTAGACCGCGATGGGTCCGGCCATGGTCTCTCCAGGGTTCGGATCCGGAACCTTACCGTGGTGAGCGGTGAGTGCAACGATCCACCGGGACCAAACGCCGCGCTGGGGCGGGGATCAGCGGCGGGGACGAGGCGCCGCGGCGCCCAGGTGCCGGGCCAGCATGACGCGCAGGCGGTCGGTGGACCGCACCGAGGCGAAGGCAGGATCCAGGGCGATGTCGCGCCGGAGCTCGACCTGGTACTCGGGCGCCAGCTGCTCTCGCTGCTCGACCACGCCCTCGAGCAGCTCCACCGCGCGCTGATCGAGCCCCTGCTCAGCCGCGACCACGGCCGCGTACACACCGAGGTAAGGCAGCCGAGGCGCCGCCGCCGAGGCCTGGGAGAGCAGCACGGCGGCTTCGTCGAAGCGGCCCATGCGCGCCATCACCGTGGCCTGGCCGCCCAGGGCCATGGGATCGGCCGGGTCGCGATCGAGGATCTGCTGGTAGATGGCCGCCTCGGACGCGTGACGGCCCAGCCTGCACTCGGTGCGGGCCAGCCGCCAGAGCAGCTCCTGGTGGCCACCGCCGAGCCCCTGGGCGTCCCGGTCCACCAGCCAGCGGAAGTGGGCCGCCGCGAGCTCGAAGCGATCCGCGGCGTAGGCTGATCGCGCCAGGATGTCGTGGGCGCCTTGATCGGCCGGGGCGCGGGTGAGGCGGTCCCGCGCCAAGGCCGCGGAGTCGCCCTCGTCGGGCACCACCCCGCGGTACCAGCGGTAGTAGGCCACTCCGGATCGCCCGTCGTCCGCGATGGCCTCCGGCCCCTCCCGGAGCGCCCGCGCCTGGTCCTGGGGGTCTTCGTCCACCGAAGAGCTCACCGCGGCGGTGCGGCCGCCCGACGGCCCAGCGTGGTCCTGCGGAGCCAGGGTGGGGACGACGCCCCGCAGCTGCAGCTGGGCCACCTGGCGGGACATGAAGCCATCCAGCCCCCGCGCCTGGACCGCAGCGTCGAGGGTCTCGAGCCACAACCCGCTGACGGTGACCAGCAGGGCCGTGGCCAGGAAGCGCAGGTCCAGGTGCTCACGCCAGGGGTGGGAGAGCCTGCGCCGTTGGGTGTGCTCGAGCCACACCCTGACCGGCCCCAGGGACACGCCGATGCCCTGGCCCTCCGCCAGCCGGCGCCCACGGACGGCCAGGTCCGGGCCCACCCTCACCACCGCGATGTCGGCTCCAGGGAAGGACACCGCCGCCGAGGGGGACTCGCCGATGCGGACGATGTGCCGCACCCGCAGGACGCTGTCGGCGACCGGGGCCCCGTGCAGGCTCACGCTGACGGCCAGGTCACCCATGGCGCAACTCGGCGGCCCGTCGCGCCATGGAGACGCGGCGCTGGGAGACCTGCCTTGGCCTGGGGATTTCCACGCTCCTCCCGACACCTGTCAACCGGGGAGGGTTCCGTAGAACCGCAGTCACACACAGCCCCATTGTAGACGATGCACCGCGAGATGACACGTCCTTTGCAAGCGGCTGCGCCAGCGATAGGCAGCGAGCATGGAGAAGGCATGACCACTGCGGCCGCCCTGATCATCGGAGAGGAGATCCTCGGCGGAAGGTTCGCCGACCTCAACGGTCCCTGGCTGATCTCCTGGCTCCAGGCCCGCGGCCTGGCTCTGCGCCACATGCACTACCTCCCCGACGACGAGCGGGAGATCGCCGAGGCCATCGCCAGGCTCGCCCCGAGCCACGACTGGGTGTTCACCTCCGGGGGGGTCGGACCCACCCACGACGACGTGACCTTCGGGGCCGTGGCCCGCGGCCTGGGCCGCCCCATCGCGCGCCAGCCGGAGCTGGTGGACGTGCTCGAGCGACGCCTGGGGGACCGACTCACCCCCGACGCGCTGCGCATGACCGACGTGCCTTCAGGGGCCGAGCTGTGGTGGGACGGTGAGATCGAATACCCCGTGGTGGTCGTGGCCAACGTGGTGGTGCTCCCAGGGCTGCCCAGCCTGTTCCGCAGCAAGCTGCAGGCGGTGGCCCATCGCTTCAGCGGTCAACTCCCTGCCCAAAGCATGATCCACACCACCCTGCACGAGGCCCAGTTCGCCATCCAGCTGGCCCAGCTCGCGGCGAGCGCCCCGTCAGTGCGCATCGGATCCTACCCCCGCACCGATCCGCGTTCGCCTTGGCGGGTGCTGCTGATCCTCGAGAGCCACGACGCCGACGCCCTGGCCTCTTGCAGCGATCAGCTGCGTGCGCTGCTGGGCGACAGCGTGATCTAGAAGTTCCGCTCCAGCAGCTTCTCGGCCAGCCGGGAGAGGGGGGGACCGTCGGCCTGTGCAGGCCGCCACCAGCGACACGCAGGAGGCTCGGACCACGCTTCCTGCGCAGTCAGGATGGAGACCTGCACGCACCAGCGCTGGTGCGAGAAGACGTGCTCCACCTGCCCCGCTGGCTCCACCGCCCCCCCCGCGAGCCCCGGAATGCCGGCCTTGAGCGCGTCCAGCGCCGCCTGCGTCGTCTCCCCCTCCGCGACCACCCGATCCGGTGGCCCCCACAGGCCCGCGAGCAGGCCCTGAGCCGGACGCTGGCTCAACAGCAGCGCGCCATCGCGGACCACCAGCAGCGCCACCGCCTGGACGGGTCGGGGAGCTGCTCGGGGCGCGGTCACCGGCAGCAGCTCCGCGAGGCCCTGGCCATGAGCCTGGCAATCACTCGCGAGGGGGCAGGCCGAGCAGCGCGGCGCACGGGGTGAGCACACCGTCGCGCCGATGTCCATCAGGGCCTGGTTGAAGTCCCCTGCCCTGCCGCTCGGCAGCTTGTCCTCGAGCCATCGCCGGACCCTGGCGGCCCCCGGCCCCGCCTGGACACTCAGCTCGATGGCGGCCAGCCGCGCGACCACGCGCCGGAGGTTGCCGTCCACCGCGACCGCGTCGCAGCCGAAGGCGATGGACGCGATGGCCGCCGCCGTGTAGTCCCCCACCCCAGCCAGCGCGCGAAGCCCCGCCTCGCTGGCGGGGAAGGCGCCCAGGGCCGCCACCTGGGCCGCCGCCGCGTGCAGGTTGCGGGCCCGGCGGTAGTAGCCCAGCCCCGCCCACAGCCCGAGCACCTCGTCCAGCGGCGCGGCGGCGAGTTGCTCCACCGTGGGGAAGCGCACCAGGAAGCGCTCGTAGTAGGGGATGACCGTCTCGACCCGGGTCTGCTGGAGCATGATCTCCGACAGCCAGGTGTGGTACGGCGTCGGATCACGGCGCCAGGGCAGATCCCGGCCGTGGGTCTGGTACCAGTCGAGCAGTCTACGGGTGGTGCTGTGCATGGTGGTTGGAGCCGTTAGCCTTCAGCGCGCGAAGACGGTGATAGCTCGTTTCTTCCCCACCACCTCAGGGGCTCGCCCGCCTTGTACGGTCCACCACCCAGCACCAGACAGGTCGAGCTCCTATCGGGCCCCCTCGATCTCCCCTGGGCCTGGGCGGCCTGCGCGCTGCTGGGGTTCGCCCTGCTGGGGCTGGGGCTTTGGCTGCGCCGTCGGCACGAGACCCCGGGCTGGCTGCTGATCATAGGGGCTCAGGTCGCCCTCCTGACCGCCCCGTCTGCGGCCCTGGTGGAGCGCGCGGTGTGGGGCGCCTGGCCCACGGTGGACAAGGCCGGCAGCTTCCTCTTCTACCTCGACGGGGTCCACCTGCGGCCCTTCTCCACAGGGGCCCTGGACGATCCCTCCCTGGCCTTGATCGGCGTCCACGTAGGTCACCTCTGGCTCACGGCCCTGCTGGATCTGGTCTTCTCCACCCACGGCGCCTTCCACGCCCAGGCCCTGCTCCAGATCTGGCTGGCCTGGGTCTGTGGCTGGCTGCTGCTGCGGAACCTCGGCGCGAGGCCCTGGACGGCCATGCTCGCCGCGATGCCCTTCGCCATGGGCCTGCACGTGTTCCGGGACGTCACCTGGTACACCATCGAAAAGTCCGCCGTGTTCGGCATCCCACTGTTCCTGTGGGCCATAAACAGGGCGCGGCTACGGGGCGGCGGCCAGGTGGCGCTGGCTGCGCTGGTGATGCTGGGCTGCGCCGTCTTCAACTGGTACCTGGCGCTGGTGAACCTGGCGCTGCTGGGCCTGTGGCTGCTGGGGGCGCGCAGTCGGCGGGCGCTGCTCACCACGGCCGCGTGCTGCCTGGCGCTGGCGCCCCTGATCCTGTTCCAGTCCCTGCTGCTTCGAGACGCCGGCGCCCTGACCGACCCGCAGCGCTTTCTGTGGGAGCGCGCGGCCCTGGACGTGCTGACCCTGTGGCCGCCGCGCTGGTATCACCTCGAGCTGTGGCGGGCGCTCAACCTGCCCCTGATGCTGCTGGGTGCCGTGGGCCTGTGGCTGCAGCGCGAGCGCCCCGAGGCCCGCTATGGCGCCGCGGTGGTGTTGGTGCTGGGGCTACTCTCCACAGGCCCCATGCTGCTGGGCGAGCAAGGCTCGGGGCTCCCCAACCCGGTGTTCATGGCCGCCTGGAAGCTCGTGCCAGGCTTCTGGCGCATCGCGCGGCCCGAGTTCCTCTTCGAGGGCGCCTGGCTGGTCCTGCTGGCCAGCGCGGCCCTGGCCCTGGAGCGCTGGCGACCGGGCTGGCGGACACTGCTGGCCCTGCAGGTCGCCCTGCTCATGGGGTGGGCCTGGGGCGTGCGCGGCCACCCGGCCTACCCCGGCTTCAGCGAGCCGGTGCCTGTGCAGCTGTCCCCCGACTGGCAGCGCGAGGTGTTCGAGCCCTGACGGGCGGTGTCCACCCCTTTGACGTCGGCCCTCCATCCATCTACGTTGCCCGCGGAGGGCCCTCCCATGGTCTACTACCGCCCCATCTCCAACGAGATCCCCCTGTTCCGAACCGCCGCGGCCCACCAGCTCCCGCTGCTGCTCAAGGGCCCCACCGGCTGCGGCAAGACCCGCTTCGTCCGGCACATGGCCGAGCAGCTGGGCCGGCCGCTGATCACAGTGGCCTGCCAGGAGGATCTGAGCGCCGCCGATCTCACCGGCCGCTACGTGCTGGAGGGGGGCTCCACCGTGTGGCGCGACGGGCCGCTCACCCGGGCCATCCGCGAGGGCGCCATCTGCTACCTGGACGAGGTGGTCGAGGCCCGGGCGGACGTGCTCACGGTCATCCATCCGCTGACCGATGATCGCCGCATCCTGCCCCTGGAGCGCCTGGGCGTGGAGCTGGCCTGCCCCGATGACTTCCTGATCGTGATCTCCTACAACCCGGGGTACCAGAGCGTCACCCGCGAGCTCAAGGAGAGCACCCGGCAGCGCTTTGTCTCCATCGCCTTCGACTACCCCACCCCCGAGGTCGAGGCCGAGATCCTGATGCAGGAGACCGGCTGCGACGCCACCCTGGCCGCCACCCTGGTGCGCATGGGCCAGGCCAGCCGCAACCTGCGCTCCCACGGGCTCAAGGAGGGCGCCAGCACGCGCCTGCTGGTCTACGCTGCCTCCCTGGTGCAGGCCGGCATGAGCCTGCCCGAGGCCTGCGAGGCCACCATCGTACACTCCCTGACCGACGACGCCGAGCTGGCCAGCGCCCTGCAAGAGCTGGTGCGCTCGGTCCTGGGCTCTTAGCCTCCACCCATGGGCGCACCCACCTGGCCCCCGGATCCCGAGAAGGCCTTCCAGGAGACGGCCCGGGAGTACGGCGTACGTCCAACGGACATCGGAGCGGACGAGGACGAGGAGTTCGAGCGCGCCCTGCTGGCGGCCTTCCTGTTCGAGTCTCCGCGCCGGCAGCTGGTGAGCGGCCAGGACAACGGCACCACCCTGCCCGAGCTGCAGCGGGCGCTGACCGCCTACCTGCGCATGATCTCGGCCATGCCGGTGGAGATCGCCGCCAGCGATCCGCCGGCCACCGACGGTCGCATCCTGTTCCTGCCCAGGGCTGTCCCCGCGCCCGCCGAGCCCGGCGATCACGCCCTGTTCCGGGCCATGGGCCTGGTGCAGCTGGGGCTGTTGCGCTTCGGCCTGCTCGAGGGGGAGCGGCTGCTCTCGGACCTCTACCGGGACTGGGTGCTGCGCTCCTGCTACCACCTGCTGGCCTGCCACTACGTGCTCGACCGCTGGGCAGCCGCCTTCCCTGGCCTGGCCCAGGACTTCGCAGGGCTGCGCCTGATGGACAAGGCCGGCGTGATGCGCATCAACCTCACGGAGGTGCCTCGCGAGGGCATGCCCACCAGCTTCGTGCCCCTGTACGACGGCCTGACCACCTTCTCCAGCTGGGGCCACCCCGGAGCCGATGGCAAGTCCGCCCGCGCCGCTGTGGCCGCCGTGCGAGCCTTGGGCCGTGGCTCCGAGACCGCCCGGCGCGGCGATCCGCCCAGCCTCCAGGAGCAAGCCGCCGCCCGCGCCGTCCTGCTGGGGCAGGCCAGCAAGCTGCGCCAGGACTTCCGCAACAAGCGCCTGGGGCCGCCTCCCCTGCCCTACTTCGTCGGCATCCTCAGGCCCGAATGGATCCTGGCCCACGGCGCCCGGGACCTGCAGGCCGAGAACGCATGGCGGGAAGGCCCGACGCCCCTGCGCCAGCTCCGGGAGGCCCAAGCCCGCGGCGGCCAGGGAGCCGTCACGGCGCCAGAGCCCCGGCGGGGCGGGCTGCGTTCCCGCCTCAAGCAGCGCCTCGGTCGGGTCATGCAGGGGCCCGGAGACTCGGATGAGCTGCGCAAGGCGCCCGCCTACGGCACGCTGCGCGATGAACACCAGGACAAGCACCGAGCGCGGGCCGACGGCGCGCCTCGCTGGAGCCCCGACACCCCGGTCGAGGATCTGCTGGCCGCGGCCGACGCCGCGCTGCCCCAGGCCGAAGAGGGCACGCCCCACGACGAGTGGGATGAGCCAGCCGGCGTCTACCGGGTCGGCGCCACCAGGGTCATCGAGCGACCGGCGCCCACGGGTCCCATCGCCAGCTACGACAAGCTGGTGGCCGCCAACCGGCGGCAGATCGGCGAGATCCGCCGGCAGTTCGAGATCCTGCGCCTCGAGGAGCGCTGGCTGCACGGGCAGCTGGACGGCCCCGAGCTCGACATCGACCGGGCCATCACCGCTGTCTGCGACATGGCCGCGGGTCAGGACCCCGACCCCCGCATCTTCAAGCGCTACCAACGCCAGCGCCAGCAGGTGGCCATCCTCACTCTGGTGGATCTGAGCGGCTCGACCCAGGGCCACGTGGTGCACCTCGAGCAGGAAGCGCTGGTGCTGTTCGCCGAGGGCCTGCGCACCCTGCGCTTCCCACACGCCTTCTACGGCTTCCACAACGACGGGCCCGAGCGCTGCTGGTTCGAGCGCATCAAGGCCTTCGAGGAAGGCTACGACGAGCTCACCTTCAAGCGCATGGCCAACCTGCAGCCCAGCGGCGCCACCCGCATGGGGGCCTTCCTGCGCCACGGCGCCATGCTGCTGGACAAGCAGCCCCAGGGCCGCCGCATCCTGCTGGTGCTCTCCGACGGCCGGCCCGAGGACCGGGAGCCCTACCGGGGCTCCTACGGCCTGCGCGACGCCGCGATGGCCGTCCAGGAGGCCGCGAAGCTCGGAGTCCACTGCTTCTGCATCAGCCTGGACGCCGGCCACGACGCCCCGGACTACCTGGCCAAGGTCTTCGGCCCCGGCCGCTTCCTGGCCCTGCGCCGGGTCGAGGAGCTGCCCCGGCGGCTGCCCGAGGTGTTCGCGCGCTTGATCCGGTGAATCCAGCGAGGATAAGCCCCAGCCCTCTACTCCACCGGGGAGCCGCCATGACCTCGCGCTACCATGTCTTCGAAGTCCTGCAGGCCGAGCTGGGCGGCAGCTGCCCAGAGGAAGTCCTCCGGGAGGTCAGCGACCGCCTGGCGGCTTGGAAGCCCGCGCCCTTCCTGTTCTTCCGCTTCTGCTCCTACCCGGCCCCCGGCGCCCCGGGCGACCGGGCCTGTGAGCTGCATGTGGCGGTGCTCGTCGGAGATGGGCCCGGGGCCCTGCTGGATGTGCGCGCGGCGTCCGACGGCTTCAGCGAGTCCCTGATCCCCCTGCGCGCCATCGATCGGGTGCGCCTGGTTCGCAAGCCCGACCGCACCCAGATCGAGATCCGCCACGGCGACTGCATCTCATGGCTCGAGCGCAAGGAAGACGACACCAAGGGCGCGGACCTCGAGGCCTTCTTGGTCGAGCTGCAGCGGGCCATCGCCTGATGTCCGCCCTGCGCGGGCTCCCTACGCCCTGCGCCCTTGTGGACCTGGAACGCCTCGAGCGCAACGCGGCCATGATGCGGCGGCGGGCGCGGACCCTGGGCGTAGGGCTGCGCCCCCACGTCAAGACCCACAAGGTCCCCGCCATCGCCCGCATCCAGCACGACGGCGCGGCCGGCCCCCTCACCGTCTCCACCCTGACCGAGGCCCGCGCCTTCGCCGCGGCGGGCTTCCGAGACATCCTGTGGGCGCTGCCCTTGCCCCATGGACGGGTACAGGAGGCCCTGACCATCGCAGGCGGCCTGGATCGGCTGGGGCTGCTGCTGGACTGCGCCCCCACCGCCGACGAGCTCGGCTCGAGCGCGGCGCTCCACGGCACGGACGCCGCGGTGTACATCAAGGTGGACTGCGGCTACCACCGTGCGGGGGTGGACCCCGACAGTGACGAGGCCCTCGACCTGGCCAGGCGCATCCACGCCCACCCCCGGCTACAGCTCGAAGGCCTGGTGACTCACGCGGGCCACGCCTACAGCTGCCTCGGCCCCTCCGCTGTAGCCGAGGTGGGACTGCGCGAGGGAGCCGCCGTGCTCAGGCTGGCCCAGCGCATCACCGCCGCGGGGCTGCCTCGCCCGATCCTCAGTGTCGGCTCCACCCCCACCGTGATGCAGGCCACCGGGCTGCCTGGCATCGACGAGATCCGTCCCGGCAACTACGCCTTCTTCGATGCGTTCCAGGCGGCCATCGGCTCCTGTTCCCTGGACGACTGCGCCTTCACCGTGCTGGCCCAGGTGATCGGGCGCTACCCCGCCACCGGGAGCCTGGTGCTCGACGCCGGAGCGCTGGCCCTCTCGGCCGACCCGGGGCCGCGCCATGTGGCCCCCGACTGCGGCTACGGGCGGCTGTTCAACCAGGACCTGTCCCAGCCCTACCCGCGGCTCCGCCTGGCCGCTCTGTCCCAGGAGCACGGCAAGGTCCAGGTGCGCGGAGGGCTACGGCCTGGTGAGTTCCCCGTCGGCTCCCGCCTGCGCATCGTGCCGAACCACAGCTGCCTGGCCGCCGCCTGCCACCCCGTCTACCACGCCCTACGCGGCGATCTTGTGGCAGCGCAGTGGGAGCCCGTGCGCGGCTGGTAGCGCACGCAAAGCGGGGCCCCGCAGGGTCCCGGTGAGGCTCGCGGCGAGGCTACTCGTCCAGCTCGGCCTTGCCCGCCAGCACCTCCGACCACTTGATGCGACCGGTCAGCTGCATGAGGCCGAACAGGGTCACGACCCCCAGCACCGTCACCGTCAGCCCGGTGTAGCCCTCCCAGAAGTGGGCCAGAGAGAAGCCCACCAAGTACAGCAGCTGGGCCAACCCCGCCTCCACGAAGGCGAAGCGGGAGCCCACCACCAGGCGCAGGTAGCTGACCACCAGCAGCACGCTCGCCGCGGCGCTCAGGCCGAAGGCCCACTCCACGGGCAGGTGGTCCACGGTGTAGCCGAAGAGCAAGTGGAACGCGAAGAACGCGGCCGCCAGGAACAGGTGGTTCACCGGGTGTACCTCCACCTTCTTGAGCACGCCGATGATGAAGATCCACACCATGAAGAAGCCCAGGGAGATGGGCGCCGAGAAGCTCATGTGTGACGCCAGCACGCCCGGCTGCACGTTCTGCGGCATGACCATGCCGATGCCGTGCCCGGTCACCAGGCCCGCGAAGTCCCAGTCCAGCTTCCAGCCCCCACCCAAGCGCTCCCGTGACGAGGGCGACATGGTGAAGCCTGGGTAGTCGATCTGGGCAAAGTCGGTGGTCATGGTCAGGCGGAAGTCCTTGACCTCACCCACGGTCTCGGTGGGCAGGTAGCGCCACTCGTCCAGGCCGCGGCTGTGGTAGCCGATGGCGAAGTTCATGGCCTGGCCGGGCTGCACAAAGACCGGCACCTGCACCTGCCCGCTGCCCGGGGCCACGTTGCCCGTGTGGGGCTCGCCGTCCACCAGCACCTCGAAGCCGTCGTAGACGCCCTGTGCGCTGGGGAAGTCGAAGCCGATGGTCACCCAACCGGCCACGGACTCCTGATGGACGTAGGTCCAGACACCGTGCATGTCCACGTCGTACAGGCTGAACCACAGCAAGCCCTTGCGGCGCTGATCCAGGCCGATGGTCACGTCCATGTTCGTGGACGCTGGGTAGACCTGCTTGTCGTGGTTGTGCTCCACCTCGTAAGTCTTGACCACCACCCTGCCCATGGCGTCGGTGGTGGTCTCGCGCTTCTCCTCGACGGTGGTCCACTGGAAGCGCAGGCTGGGCGCGCGCTGGGTCAGCGGCTCGCCCCACAGCTCGGCCACGTCGCCGTACAGATCGGTGCGCTGGCCCGATGAGCGCCCCTGCATGACGCCGCCAAAGGCGATCCACCCGACGGTGGTCACCATGAAGATGAAGATCAGGGCAAGGATTCTCGGTACGGCCTTCATGCTCGCTGCTCCTTCGTTCGATGAATGGAAGACGCCAGTGGGCGCTGCCCGGGCTCCTTCGCAAGACCGGTGCCAGGCCGCCGACGCCTCCCGCAGGGTCCAGGCGCAGGACGCCCGGTCCGGAACTCCTTCTCCTCGGCCCGTTTTGCCATCGGCACAGGCTCTGCACGCCCCCTGCACAGCTACCTGCGATTGCGGAAGATCTGCCAAGTGTGGACAGGGGTGATATGACTGACCAGTCACATCTGCATCCCCTCCCCCGTCGGAGACCCAAATGCCCCTGGGTGACCGCTACGACGAGCGCCACTTCATCGAAGAGCTCGGCCTGCTCTTCGCGGCCATCGGCAAGCCTCGCATGATGGGGCGCATGCTCGCGCACCTGCTGGTGTGCGATCCGCCGGCCCAGTCCGCAGCCCAGCTGGTCAGGGCGCTGCAGGCCAGCAAGGCCAGCGTCAGCACCACCTCCCGCGACCTCATGGAGCTGGGCCTCGTGGAGCGGGTGGCGCAGCCTCGGGACCACAAGTCCTACTACCGCGTCCGCGCCGGAGACTTCTCTCAGCTCATCCAGCGCGATCTGGACGCCCTGTCCCAGTTCAGCTCGGCCCTGTGCCGGGCCCTCGAGCACATGGAGGAGCATGCTCCCGACCGGACCGCACGGCTCCGCGAGGTGCACGAGCTCTACGCCTTCCTCGAGGAAGAGATCCCCGCCCTGCTCGCGCGCTGGGAAGAGCGCAGGAGGTCCCTATGACCCTCCCCCTGATCGTCATCGCCGCCCTGTCCATGGCCCCCAAGGCCCTGGCCGCCCCCGTGGTCGAGGCCGAGAGCTGGTCCCTCGATCTCGCAGGCGACGTCAAGAGCTTCACCTTCACCGCCTTCCCCTACGAGTGGTCCCTGGTGCCCGACGAGGATCTCCAGGCCTTCGGCATGGAGCCCACGCCGCTGATGCCCGAGGACCCCATGGCCCAGGGCGCCCTGGACGGCCGGATCAAGGCGGTGCTCGAGGTCGGCGACGCGTTCTCGCTCACCGCCCACGCCCGCAGCGCGGCCAGCTACTACTCCCAAGCCCTCGAGGCCGGCGCCATCAGCCTGGGCAGTGGGGGCGGAGGCTACGCCCAGGTCGTGGACATGAGCTGGGAGCCGGTGGACGCACCCAACTACATGGTCGAGGGCCGGATGGATCGCCTGGCAGCCAAGATCAGCATCCCTCACCTGGACATCACCCTGGGTCGACAGCCGGTGAGCTTCGGATCGTCGTGGATCTTCACCCCCATGGATCTGGTGGCGCCCTTCTCCCCCACCGACATCGACACCGAGTACCGGCCCGGCGTGGACGCCGCCCGGGTCGACGCCTACTTCGGCATGGCCGGCAGCGTCACCGCCGTGGCGGCCTACGCCGGCGACTGGAGCCTGGACGGGACCGTGTTGGCCATGCACGGCGGCTGGACCTTCGGCATCACCGACGTGGGGATCATGGCCGCCGCGAACCGCGCCGAGCCTGTGTTCGGCGTCGACGTGGCCAGCTCCATGGGCGCGGTGGGAATCCAGGGTGAGGCCACCGTGACCCTGCCCGAGAGCGAGGACCCCTTCGTGCGCGCTGCCCTGGGGGCCAACTGGATGCCCTTCGAGGACGTCAGCCTGATGGGGGAGCTGTACTGGCAGAGCTTCGGCGGTGCCGATGCCAGCGAGTACCTGGCGGTCTACTCCACCGAGCGCTTCGCCAACGGCGAGGTCTGGACCGCCGGTCGTTACTACGCCGCCCTGACCGTCGGCTACCAGATCACGCCCTTGCTTAGCGCCTCGGCCTTCGGCGTCGTCAACCTCGGGGACCCCAGCGCCATGATCGGCCCCTCGCTGGCATGGTCCGCCGCCGAGAACGCCGAGCTGTCCGTGGGCGCCTTCTTCGGGGCCGGGGAGCGCCCCCATGACGTCGCCATCGGGCTCGCGGACATGCAGCGGGAAGACGGCACCTGGATCACCGACGAGGACGAAGCCGCCCAGGCCCTCGAGGACGTCATGGCCGAACGAACCGACGTGGGATCCGAGTTCGGCATGATCCCCACCGTGGCCTTCGCCCAGATCAAGCTCTACTTCTAGGATGGCTCCCTCCACGCCGCTCCTGGTGGCCCCCGCGGGCAGCCCCGGCGCCCTGCGGGCGGCTCTGGACCACGGCGCCGACGCGGTCTACCTGGGCCTGCGCCACCTGAGCGCGCGCGCCCACGCCACCAACTTCGCCCTCGAGCAGCTGGCGGGCGCCGTGGCGCTGGCCCACGAGGCGGGCTGCGAGGTGCTGGTCACCCTCAACACCCTGGTGCGGAGCGACGAGCTGGGCTTGGCCGCCCAGCTGCTGCTGGCCTGCGAGGATGCAGGAGTGGACGCCGTGGTGCTGCAGGACCTGGGCCTGCTCGAGCTGGCCAGGGGCACGGTCCCGGGCCTCAGGCTGCACGGCAGCACACAGCTGGCCATCCACGACGCCGACGGTGCCGCCACCGCGGCCCGGCTTGGGCTCAGCCGGGTGGTGCTGGCCAGGGAGCTGTCCCTGCAGGAGATCCAGACCATCCACCGGCGGCAGCCCGGGGTCGAGCTCGAGGTCTTCGCCCACGGCTCCCTCTGCTACGCCTACTCTGGCCTGTGCCTGGCTTCGGCCATGGCCGAGGAGCGCAGGCGGGGCCGATCCAGCCGAGGCCGCTCCGCGGGCGGCGACACCGTGGAGCCCAGCCTCGCCATCGCCAACTCCCGCAGCTTCAGCGGCAACCGGGGCCGCTGCACCCAGCCCTGCCGGCGCACCTTTCACAGCGACGACGCCGATCTCGGGCTGCCCTTCAGCCTCCGGGACCTGATGACCCTCGACCTCATCCCGCAGCTCGCCCAGGCCGGCGTGGCCGCCCTCAAGCTCGAGGGACGCCTGCGCTCCCCGGCCTATGTGGCCGCTGCCTGCCACGCCTACCGGGGCGCCATCGACCTGGCCGCCGGGCTCGAACCGCCCCAGGGCTGGCAGCGACAGGACGCCGAGCGGGACCTGCGCAGCCTGTTCTCACGGCGGGCCTCCACCGGCTACCTGGTGGGTGCCCGCGCCCACAGCCAGGGGGATCTCCCCCACCCTCCAGTGCGGGTCCAGCCCGTGATGCAGGGCCACCTGGGGCCTCGTGTCGGACGCATCCTGCGCGTGGGGGCCCAGGAGCTGGAAGCCCTTGTCGAGGTCTCCTTCTCCCGCGGTGACCGCCTGCTGATCGCCGATGAGGGCGGACGCCTGCGACACCTCGATCTGGCCTGGATGAAGGACGCTGAGGGTCGTGACCTGGAGCGGGCCGATCCGGGTCAGGTGGCGCTCATCCCCGCCCCGCTGCGCTTCGAGGCGGGGGAAGGCCAGGAGCTACGGCTGGCCCACAGCCGCAGCGCGGTGGCGCGCTTCGGGGTGAAGGTCCCCAGCCTGCTGCCTCCTGGCTACGCGGGACCCGAGGTGGAGTTGGCCGTCACCACCAGCTCCGGCGGCCTCGAGATCACCGCCCGGGCCGGTGGCGTCGAGATCCGGGACAGCTACACGCTGGGCCCGGAGCCCGTGGACGCCCTGCGCGCCCCCAGCATCACCGCGGTGATGAGCGCTCCGGGGGACAGCTTCACCCTGGGCCCTGTGCGCTGCACCCTGACTCAGCGGGAGCCCCTGCTCACCCCTCGCAAGGCACTGGTGCGCGTGCGCCGGGACATCCTGCGGCGCCTGGAGCTCGCCCTCGAGCTCCAAAGGCTGGGCCGGCGCTACCCGCAGGCAGAGGCAGCTGGTGCAAGCTCGGCCAGCGGCAGCTCCCAACCCGAGCCCTCCATCGAGGAGACCTGGTCCCTGCGCAGCGACCGGCCCAGCTTGCTGGCCATCGGGCCTCAGGTGGGCTTCGGTGAGCTGGAGCTGGTGCTCGACCCAAGCCAGCCAGAGCGCCTCGAGCGGGCCCTCGCCAGCCTGAGCCCTCTGCGCCTGGCCTGCGTCCTGCCGGCGGTGCTGCGGGGCGGTGACCGCGACGCCATCGCCGCCCAGATCCTGCGGGCTCGCGAGGCGGGCGTGCGGCGCTGGGTGCTGGCGAACCTTGGCCACCTGCCGCTGGTGGGCGAGCTGGCCCAGGAGCGGCGCTGGGGAGACGACCTGCTCTACGCCTGCAATCCCCTGGCCCTGCGAGCGCAGCGGGACCGCCTGGGCCTGGCGGGCATCACCCTGCCCCTCGAGCTGGATCGCCCCAGCGTCCAGGCCATGCTGAGCGCGGACGGGGACGCCGCGGTGGTGCTGTACGCGGACGTGGCCGTGTTCCGCGCGGCCCTGCCCCCCGCCCTGCCAGGCCTGGCGCCAGACCAAACCATCGCCGACGAGCTGGGGCACCCCTACCACCGCGCCCGCCAGGGGCGCAGCGCGGTGCTCGTGGACGGCATCCCCCTGAGTCTGTCCGCCCAGCTCGAGGCGCTGCGCGACGCAGGCGGCCGGCGCTTCCGGGTGGACCTGTGCTGGCGCCCCTATGAGCCGGACCAGGCGCGCGCGCTCCTGGAGTCCCTCCGGGCTGGGCAGCCCATCCCCGGCGCCCGCCCCGGAGCCTGGACCCGCAGGTGGCTCTAGCGGATCAGCGCCGACGCTTGGACTTGCGCACGTCCTGGCGCTCGCGGTGATCGAAGATCGGCAGGATCTCGGTGTCGTCGTCGTCCCAGCCGCCCAGCAGGCCGGGCGCGTCCGGGGAAGCCTGGCGCAGGGGGAAGAAGGCCGGCGCGGCCTGCTGGAAGTCCTGGGCCGAGCGGAACCAGTGATCCTCCTGGACGATGGTGGGGGGCTGCTCGCCCTGCCAGGCCACGGTGCTGCCCTCGAAGATGATGTAGGTGGCACCCACCCGCCGGTAGCGAGCGCGGCTCTCATAGACCATACCTTCGCCCGGAGTCCGGCGGATCTGGCGCACCAGCAGGGACGAACGCGGCTCCCGCAGCACCACCAGGTGGGCGCTCTGGTCGTTGTTGTGGGCATAGCGCCCGCGGCGCCCAAGGGAGACGCCGGCCTGGCTGGTGTCCACGAACTCGCCCGCGCCGGCCTGGCCCCAGGCGCCAACCAGGCGCCGCTGCACCATGGCCAAGGGCAGGGGCAACCACAGGGGGGGCTTCAACAGGCCGGTGCGCGCACCGAAGGCTTCGCTCCAGTCTTCGCCCAGGTGGTGCCAGAAGTAATGCACGCCGCCGATGTACTCGACCCGCAGGTCGTAGCTCTGGCGCAAGCGCAGATCGGCCATGGCGGCCCGGGTGGACGCCAACAACAAAGAACGCGACTCACCCAGCAGGGGGATGGGCGACCAGGCAGATCGAATCTGCATCTTCCAAGCCTGGAAGGGGTCGCCGGAGACCTGAACCGGCACACCCCGGGGGCGACCGCCCATGGTCAGGTAGTCGATCTCGATCTCTTCGCCTTCCTTGATGGCTACCTGGCTCTCGGGCAGCAGCATGGTGAAACGACCGCCCCCCGCCAGCTTGCCAACGCCGAGCCCCAGCAGGTTCAGCGTGCGGGCGACCACGCCCTTGGCGACAGCCTCCCAGAACACTCCAAAGCCCCGGAGGTTGAAGCCCGTGGGGTTGCCAGCGCGAGCGCGGATCCAGATGGGGGGCAGCAGGGCCAGGGAGCTCTGGCCGGCGAGGCTGACGGCGCCGGTGGTGGGGATGGAGCCGACGCCTGCGATGAAGGCACGGTTGGTGTACAGGCCCTCGGCCAGCTGGGCCTCGGTGTAGGACTTGAGGCGACCGTCGGAGTAGCGAGAGACCACTCTGACGACGGTGTTTCCAAGCACGCCTTCCATGAAGAGCACACGCGGTACCCGGATCAGGTAGCCCAGCATGCCCTTGGTCTTCGAGGTCAGATCGGCGGTGAAGAACTTTCCCGCTCCAGGGCCTCCAGCGGCGTGGCTGCTGATGGCCTGCCACCCGCCGTCGAACCCCACCAGGGAGATACGCGCGGGCACCACCACCGAGCGCTTGGTGAAGTACTGCATGAAGCGCTGGACGACCCGGCGTTCGGCCTGGCGGCGGACACCATCGAGCCAGCCGAAGCGGGTGAGCACACCCGAGAACTGGGCGTAGACCCAGCCGGGCACCCCCGAGAAGACCGCGTTGTCGGCCGCTGTTCCCGCCGGGTAGCAGCATATTGCGCGAATGTAGGGGTAGAGCCCCTGGAAGGCGCGCTCCTGCGAGGCTTCGGCGAGCCCGGAGATGTCGAAGCCCGGCGCGCGCAGCACCACCCGATGGGGCAGCAGCGTAGCCAGCACCGCGACACGGAGAAGGGAGTCACTGCGGGGTCGCCGGGCGCGGCGCTCGATGCGTTCGGGCGACCTCCCCCGGCGCAGCAGGGGCTCGAGATCGCTGCGCAGCAGCCACAGCTCCTTGATGGTCTCGGGGGTGGGCTCGAGATCCTTGGCCGTAGGCAGTGGATCCAGAAAGGCGTCCCGAAGCCGGCTGGGGATGGAGGCCAGGTCTGCGCCGGTGACCGCCGTCGTGTCGATGGAGCCGGGACTCTGGCTGACCATGTCGGGAAAGAAGGCCCAGAATGCAGCCACCAGCACGTGGTGGTCCAGGGTGCCGTCCCCGCTGATGACCATGAGGTCCAGGGGCTTGCCGAGGCTGGCAGCCTCGAGCAGCACGTCGCGGATGTTGGTGACGGACTGCACCCGATCGGGATGGGTGTCCACCCGCCGGACCTCCCAGCCGGCCGACTCGATGGCCTCGAAGAGCCCTCGTGGGACCTTGTACATGCGCAGAGGATGGCGGACGACCACCAGCACGCCAGGGCTGCGATCCTGGTGCATGGCGGATCGAATGTACAGCTCGAGCTGCTCGGGCCCCAGATCCTGCGGCGGCGCCGGGGGAGGCGGCGCGCTCAGCAGGGAGGTGCTGCCGCCCGAGCCAGCGGGGGCGGACTCGGTAACGGTGAGCTTGGGCTCGAGGGGCTGTCCAGCATCCTCGGCCGCCGCACCAGCATCGATAGGATCGCGGTTCGACGTCATGCCCACGCAGCATATCGTTCAGCGCACCCTGCATGCCACGCCTCGCCACAATGCGACCGCGGCCACCCCCTGGACCCGGACCCCACGAGGCCGAAAACCGAGGGGTCCTCATCCTCGATCCGCGCTAGATACAGGGCGCCAACCTCGAGCCCCCCGAGCCCCATGCACCGCATCGCCAGCGTCGTCGCCTCCACCCTGTCCCTCACCCTCATGGTCGGCTGCCCCAAGGGGGCCGCCCCCGAGCCCCAGGTCCAGGAGTCCCCCGTGTCCACCATCGAGCAAGCCGCAGCCTTCGCCGGAGCCTACGAGGCGCGCGTCGCGCCCGTGGCCCGTGAGCTGAACCTGGCCTACTGGGACGCCACCACCTCCGGCGACGCGGAGTCCTACACCAAGGCCGGCGAGCTGGATCTCCAGCTTCGCCAGCTGCATGCCGATCCAGGCGACTTCGAGCGGCTCGGCACATGGATCACCGACCCCGCCGTGCTCGAGGGCGATCCGCTGCTGCTCCGCCAGCTGCAGCGCATCCACGGCAGCTACGCCCCCAACCAGATCGACGCCGCCCTGATGGCGCAGATGGTCACCCTGGGGGTCGAGGTCGAGGAGGTCTACAGCACCCACCGGGGCACCATCGACGGCGAGCCTGTCGACGCCAACGCCATCTACGAGATCATGCTCACCAGCACCGACCCCGAGCTGCGGCGCAAGGCCTGGGAGGCCAGCAAGCAGGTGGGCCCCCTGGTGGCCGACAAGCTGGTGCAGCTGGTCAAGCTGCGCAACCAGGCCGCGGTGCAGGCGGGCTACCCCGACTTCTACCAGATGCAGCTCACCCTGGGCGAGCAAGACCCCGCCACCGTCCAGGCCCTGTTCGACGACATGGCCACCCGCTCCCAGGTCCCCTTCGAGCAGCTCAAGACCGAGCTGGATGCGGTGCTGGCCGCGCGCCACGGCGTGGCTCCCGAGGCCCTGATGCCCTGGCACTATGCAGATCCGTTCTTCCAGGAAGCCCCCCGCATCAGCGATCGCGATCTGGACGCATTCTACCGGGGCCGCAGCGTCGAGGCGGTCAACACGACCTACTTCCAGGGCATCGGCCTGGAGGTCACCCAGATCATCGAGCGCTCGGACCTCTACCCCCGGGACGGCAAGCAGCCCTCGGCCTACTGCACCGACATCGATCGCGAAGGCGACGTGCGGGTGTTCTGCAACCTCGAGGACGACGACTACTGGATGAGCACCATGCTCCACGAGCTGGGCCACGCGGTCTACGACCAGTACATCGACCCCGAGCTGCCCTGGGTGCTGCGGGGCGCCGCGCACTCCTTCACCACCGAGGCCATCGCGCTGTTGTTCGGGCGCCTGTCCAAGGACCCGCGATGGATCGCCTGCGCCACCGATCTCACCCCCGAGGAGATCGCGCCCGCCAGCGCCGATCTGCGCCAGACCCAGCGCCTGCTGCAGGTGATCTTCGCCCGCTGGTCGCTGGTGATGGTGGACTTCGAGCGCGGCCTGTATGCAGATCCCGATCAGGATCTGAACACGCTCTGGTGGGACCTGGTGGAGCAGCATCAGCTGCTGCAGCGGCCCCCGGATCGCGAGGCCGCCGACTGGGCCACCAAGATCCACATCGTCACGGCGCCGGCCTACTACCACAACTACCTGATGGGCGAGATGCTGGCCTCGCAGCTGCTGGCGTCCATGGGCCGAGATCTCTACGATGGGCAGCACTTCACGCAGATCGACACCTGCGACGACCCGGCCGTCGGGGCCTGGCTGCAGGAGCGGATCTTCGCCCCCGGCGCCTCGATCCACTGGGCGCAGCTGGTCGAAGGCGCCACGGGAGAGCCCCTCACCCCGCGCTACTTCGTCGAGGAGTACCTGACGCCCGCTGAGTGAGCGCAGGTACCCACCGCACCAGCGCATCAAAAAATCGTCAACGGCGCACGTCTTCGAGTTAAAATGCCGCCGCAACACACCCCACCCCCCCCGCAAGCACGAGGAGAACACATGTCGCTGCGAGTCCTAATCCCCCTGACCCTGCTCGGTATCGGCCTCATGGGCTGCCCCCCCAAGGAAGACGACACCGCCCCCGAAGGCGACACCGACACCGACACCGACACCGACACCGATTCCGACACTGACGCCGACACGGACACCAACCCGGACTGGCCCGCCTCCTTCGCCGGCGACCTGACCTACGTCTACTCCTACGGCGGCGAGACCATCTGTGACGCGGCCATCGACCTGGTCGGCACCAAGTACACCGGCGCCTGCGCCGGCTGCGACTTTGCCTTCGCCATGGACCCCACGGTCACCGAAGACAACGGCACCGCTGACTGCTACCTGCACCCCTACCTGTCCTACATCGACTCCGGCGTCTACACCAACATGATGATGGCGCACATGGACAGCTACGCGGGCTACTACGGCAGCTACAACAACGCCATGCTCACCGGCTTCAGCGTCGACTACAGCGCCTACGGCTACGGCTACTACCCGGGTCCGTACTTCTTCATGCTGTCCTACGACGGCAGCGCCAACGGCGCCTTCACCCGCACCGGCGACGACGTCGAGTGGGACTGGTCCTACACCGGCTACGACGCCACCTACGAGTACAACTACCTCGACGACTGCGGCGCCTACCTGTACTACGACGACTTCACCACCCTGGTCGACACCGCCGGCTCCACCGGTGAGGTGGACTGCGATGGGCAGCTGCTCGACGTCTGGGGCGTGGACCTGGCCGTGGGCGAGACCGTCGAGATCTCCATCGACACCGCCAACGACGCCACCGCCTTCGATCCCCTGGGCTGGCTCAACGATCCCGATGGCTGCGCCGTCTCGTACAACGACGACAGCTTCGACTGCACCTACCCGCCCGTCGCCTACCAGTGCCCGGCCATGGACCACGAGGTCACCGTCGCGGGTACCCACCAGATCGTGATCGCGTCCTACAACTCCTGCAACGGCTCCGTCTCGGGCTACGAGCTCAAGGTCCTGGTCGATGGCGCCCCCGCCGTCCTCACCCAGATCGCGGACGACGTAGATCGCTACGACGTCTCCGGCGCCGAGTACAGCTACGAGATCCAGGGCATGGGCGCCATCACCCCCTAAGCCCTTCCCTTCCGCGGCCGCGGTGTGGGCTTCGGCCCCTCCGCGGCCGTTGTGCGTCTGGGGATCGCGTCGCCGTCAGAGCTCGCCACGCTTGCGCGCCTTGGCCCTGTCCCCAAGCTCCACGGCCTGCTCGTAGGCGGCCTGGGCCCCAGCGTCGTCTCCGAGCTTCTTCAACACATTGGCCCCCAGCATGGCGCAGGCCGGGTACTCGGGAGCCAGCTCACGGCAGGTGTCCACCGCGGTCTGGGCCTCGGGGTAGCGCTGCAGGTTGAACAGGGCCTGGCCGATGGAGTGGTAGGTCATGAAGTTGGGGGGCTCGCGCTCGGCGATGACCTGGAGCTGCTCGAGCTGCTCGTCGTAGCGCAGCTGGTCGGCGTACATCTCCACCAGCTGCACCCTGGCAGGGATGGAGTCGTAGAGCCGGACCTCCTCGGCGAGGAAGCTCTCGGCCTGCGTGGTCTCTCCCTGGAGGCGCAGGGCCATGCCCAGGTACTGGTTGGCGAAGGCCAGGCCGGGTTCCTCGCTGAGCACGGCCCGCAGGACGGCCTCGCCGCCGCTGTTGTCGCCCCGGGTCACCATGAGGATGCCCTGGGCGGAGCGGGCTACCACCAGATCGGGCAGCAGCCGGCGGGCGCGGGCGGACTCGAGCTCGAGGCGGTCCATGTCGCCGATGATCAACAGCGCGTGCAGGTAGGGCTCCCAGGTGCTCCCGAGGTAGGGGTCCAGGTCCAGGGACTGGGACAGCAGCTCGACGGCCTGCTCCGCGTCGCCGAGCTGCAGCAGGATCATACCCACCAGGCCCTTCGACAGTGAGCCCGGCTGTTTCTGGTCCAGCACCAGCGCCGCCTGCAGGGCGGCGTCCTTGTCGCCCATGGCTCGCAGCAGGTTGACCAGCATCACCCGGGGATCCACCAGGCCTGGCTCGCGCTCGATGATAGCCTCGAGGGTGGCCCGGGCCTCGACCAGCTGACCGCTCTGCATCTGCATGCGCCCCTGCTCGACCTCCTTGAGCACCGGCAGGCGCTGCACCGGATCCGGCAGCAGCTCGCCAGGCGCCACCTCCACCTCGGCAACGCCCGTGATGTAGCCGAGGGCCTCGAGCTGGGCGAGGCGCTCGGGGCTGGCGTCCACGCGAGCGGCGGTCTCGCTGGAGGGCTCGAGCCCATCGGCCAGGGCCTGTACCTGGGCCAGCATCAGGTTGACGGTCTCGACCTGTTGCCCGCTGATGTCGTCGCGCTCACCACGGTCACCCCGGGCGTACAGCTCGGGGGTGGTGGAGTCGATGAGCTTGTGCTCTGCGTTCACCAACGCCCGCTGCGGGGCCCAGCCATAGTGCCGGAAGGCGAACAGGCTCTCCACGTAGACCTCACGGTCCGCAGGGATGCCGTCCTGCTCGCCCTGCAGCCTGGGCAACAAGCTGATGCCATCGACCCCTGCCGGAGACTCGAGGCCCACGATGTCCAGGATGGTGGGCAGCAGATCCACCAGCGACACCGGCTGGTCCACCGTGAGGCCCCCGTCCAGCCCCCCCGGCGGACGGATGATCATGGGGATGTGGGTGGTGGCGTCGTAGAGCAACACACCGTGCATCTGCTCGCCGTGGGAACCCAAGCCCTCGCCGTGATCGCCGGTGATCACCAGCCATGTGTCATCCAGGCGCCCCAGGGCGTCGAGCTTGGCCACCAGCTCACCCACCAGGTGGTCCGTATAGGCCACCTCGGCCAGGTAGGGCCGGGCCAAGTGGGCCCCAGCGAAGGGCTGCGGCGCTCGGTAGGGGGCGTGGGGATCGAACAGGTGGATCCACCCGAAGAAGGGATCGGAACCCACCGCGTGAAGGTCGAGCCAGCCATAGGCGTCCGCCAACACCTCGTCGCCGCGCCGCTCCACCCGCCAGCGGTTGGACTGCTCTTCGCGCGAGTCACCCATGTCGTCGTAGAAGGCGTCGAAGCCCTGGGCGAAGCCCCAGTGGTGGGAGGTGACCTCAGCCCCCACGCTGGCCATGGTGGCGTAGCCCTGCCCCTGCATCAGCTCCGCCAGGGTGGTGGCACCCTCGTCCAGGAACATGTCACCGTTGTCGCGCACTCCGTGGCGTGGGGGCAGCATGCCCGTGAACATGGACGAGTGGGCGGGGATGGTCAGGGGCGTGACCGTGTAGGCGCGGCTGAAGCGAGCCCCCGACGCCGCCAGGGCGTCCAGGTTGGGGGTGTCGGCCTTGGTGCGCCCGTAACAGCCCAACACATCGGCGCGCAGGGTGTCGAGGGTGACCAGCAACACATTGGGGCGCCGCGACCCGCCCACAGGAGACACAGCCAGGCCCGGGCCGTCGCCAGCGGGGGCCTGGGACGAGCCGTCGCATGCCGCAAGTGCGAGCAGACACAAGGCCAACATGGGGATCGGTGCGTTCACGGTTCCACCGCCTTTCGCGCGAAGGCCATGGCTAACGGACCACGCCCCCTATGGGTAGACACTGCCCACGACCACCAAGCCCGCGGCGTGGGTGGTAGGCAGCTCGGTGAGGTTGGAGCTGTCGAAGCCCGAGGCGGAGCCCCAGTAGATCTGGCTGACCTCTGGGCCGCCGCCGGTGGGCTCGTAGTGGCTGGCGAAGACGATGTCCAGCCAGCCATCGCCGTCCAGGTCGCGCAGCCCGGCCTCGGACGCCGCGCTGGTGGTCAGCAGGGTGCGGCGCTCCTCGCTGTAGCCGCTGCCCGAGCCCCAATACACATAGGATGTATCTGCGAAGGAGGTGTCCCACTCCACGCCGCCGTTGGACAGGACGATGTCCTGCCAGCCGTCGTCGTTGAGATCAGCGAGCTGTGCGTCGGTGCCGCCGGTGGCCTCGGGGAGCTGGAAGAGGTCGTCCCCCAGGTTGCCCGCCAGGTCGCCCCAGTAGATGTTGCTGGCGTCGCCGCAGTAGAGCAGGCACATCCATGAGGTGAAGAACACATCCGGGTTGCCATCGGCGTTCATGTCGCCCACGGCGAGGCCCTCGGGGAACACGGTGGTGAGCTCGGTGCGGCTGTGCTCGCCCCACCCGGTGTCCGTGCCCCAGTACACATAGCTCTGGTTCACGAAGAAGAACTCGGTGACGCCGTTGGCGAACACAAGGTCGTTGCGGCCGTCCTGGTTGATGTCGGCCACGCGGCTGCGGGCGGCGCCGATGGTGGGCAGGCCCAGGCGCCGGTCCACGGAGTAGCCCTCGGCGCTGCCCCAGTAGACATAGGAGTCGTTGCTGTAGGTCTCGACGCTGGGGGTGCCTCCGCTGAAGCGGTTGGAGAACACCAGGTCGATCCATCCGTCCTGGTCCAGGTCGGCGGCGGTGGGGTCGGCACAGCCGATGGTGGGGAGCGCGGTGCGGCGCTCGGCGGAGAAGCCGTCGGCCGATCCGTAGTAAACATAGGAGTCGATGTTGCGGTCGTCGCTGCCGTCCTGGACCGAGGCGAACACCAGGTCGATGTAGCCGTCGAGGTCGAAGTCGCCCGCGTCGGCCCCCATGGCGCCCACCGTAGGGACCGTCCAGGTGGAGGCGCTGGAGTAGCCGCTGGCCGAGCCCAGGTAGATGGCCGAGTCCGTGCTGTAGTCGCCGTCCAGATCGGTCTGGGCGAACACGATGTCGGGCCAGCCGTCACAGTTGAGGTCACGGCAGGCATCCAGCCCGTCGCAGTCCTGGTCCACGCCATCGCCGGGCAGCTCGGTGGCGTGGGAGCCGGGGTAGGCGGTGGCGTCGCCGTCGGCGCAGTCGTCGGCGTTGTCGACATAGCCATCGGGGCAGCTGGCGGCGTGGGTGGTGTCGTCGGGATCGCCGTAACCGTCGCCGTCAGCGTCGCGATACCACGCCGGCCCCGTGTCGGTGTCTGCGTCTGTATCGGCGTCGGCGTCGGTGTCCGTGTCACCATCGGTGTCTGTGTCGGCATCCGTGTCGCCACCGCTGTCCCGCGGCTTCGAGGAGTCCGGAGGATCGCAGGCCACCAGGAGAGGGGCGAGGACGACGGCCGCGAGCAGCAAACGAGCCATGGGTCACTCCATGTGCGGGGGCGGGGCCGGGACGAAGCTCATCCCTCCCACATCGAAGCTTATACCGTCCGACTCGATGAGCACGCTGCCATCCAGGTCGGTGCGCCACACCTGGGCGCCGATGTCGTCGAGGCTGCGGAGGGTGCTGCTGTCGGGGTGGCCATAGCTGTTGCCAAGGCCCGCCGAGATCAGGGCCACCTGGGGCTGGAGCGCCTCGAGGAAGGCCTGGCTGCTGGAGTCCGAGGCGCCGTGGTGATGCACCTTGTAGACATCGACCGCGCCGGGATCCAGCTCGCGCTCGCAGGTGGCCTCGCAGTCACCCCCCAGGAGCAGGCCCACGTCGCCGTGGCGCAGCAGCAACACCACGGAGTTGTCGTTCTCGTTGCCCGCGCCCTGATCGGCGTGGAGCACCTGGACGCTGAGCTGGGGCCCCATGTCGATCTCGCCATCCACCCGCAGCCCGGACCGTCGCCCCACCGCGGCGCGGCGGTAGTCGAGATCCGAGCCCGTGGAGAAGTCGCCGCCGTTGTCGAAGGAGACCACCACCTCGGGGTGCTCCACCAACATGGTGTCCATGCTGCCCAGGTGGTCGCTGTGCTGGTGGCTCACCAGGGTGTAGTCGATGGCGTCGATGCCTTGGCTGTCCAGGTACCACTCCAGGTCGTCGCAGGCGCTGCTGGAGCCGGCGTCCACCAGCATGACGAACCCGTCGGGGGAGATCACCACCAGGGAGTCGCCCTGCCCCACGTCCACCATGTGGACCCGCAGCAGACCTGGCTCGGCGGATGGACAGGCGCAGTGGTCCGAGCAGGCACCGGGACAGGCCCGGTCGTCGTCGCGGTCGCAGGCTTCGTGGGAGCCGCCCTTGACGCCGTCGCGGCAGTGGCCGGCGCAGCCCTCGTCCACCTGGCCGTCACAGTCGTCGTCCAACCCGTTGCAGGGCTCGCGAGCCGCCGGGTTGACCCTGGCGCGGTCGTCGTCGCAGTCCTCGCCCAGCCGCACCAGGCCCTCTTCGCCCCCACAGAGCAGCTGCTCTTGGTCAGCGGCGCCCCAGCCGTCGCCGTCCAGGTCGGGGTACCAGCTGGCCTGGGGCTCGTCGAAGTCCTCGTCGGGCTCGCCGTCGCAGTCATCGTCCAGCCCGTTGCAGCGCTCGGCGGCGGCGGGGTGGCGTTGGGGATCGCCGTCGTCGCAGTCGCCGGACAGCTGCACCCAGCCGTAGGGACCGGAGCAGCCCGGCATGGCCGGCTGGGCCGCCCCGAAGCCATCCTCGTCCTGATCCGGGTACCAGAGGGTGGAGCACGGCAGGGCGGGCTGGGCGACGCCGCCCGTGTCGTGCCGCGGGGGCTGGCTGTCCTCAGGCACCGGGTCCGGCGGGCAGCCGGCCAGGAACAGCAGTGTGGGCAGCAAGGAACGCATGACGCCCTGGGTGCAGGCTCCGGGAGAGCTTAGCGCGCCCTGCACGTCAGCGCGTGAGCCGGCGGTAGATCCCGGGGATGCGCAGGGGCAGGGACTCCACGCGGTCGATGATGGTGTAGGCCCCGCGACCGTACATCTGCTGCAGGTAGTCGCGGCTGTGGGGGTCGACGGTGATGCAGAACGGATGCAGCCCGGCCTGCCGCGCCTCGACCAGCGCCTTGCGGGTGTCTTCCTGAGCGTAGCGGTCGGCGTACTGGTCGCAGCCGCAGTCCAGGGGCTTGCCGTCCGACAGCAGGATCAGCAGCCGGACGCGGGCTGGCTCTTTCAGCAGCAGGCGAGTGGCATGCCGGATGGCGGCGCCGTCGCGGTTCTCCATCTTCCACGACATGGCGCCGATGCGCTCGCGCGCCGCTTGGTCGTAGGGCTGGTCGAACCCCTTGGCTACGTAGAACGCCACCTGATCGCGGCCGTAGCCCGAGAACCCCCAGACCGCGAAGCGGTCGCCGATGGCGTCCACGGCCTCGGCGATGAGCACCAGGGCTTCCTTCTCGACCTCGATGATGCGCTTGCCGCCCCCCGACACCACCTCGTTGGTGGAGGAGGACATGTCGAGCAGGAAGGCGACCGCCACGTCCCGGCGGCTGCGCTCGTGGCGCAGGTACAGGCGATCCGAGGGGCTCCCGCCCGCCCGGCGCACGGTGATGGCCTCCACCACCCGGTCCAGGTCCAGGGTGTCGCCGTGGGGCAGGCCCCGCACCAGCTCCAGCTCGGAGGGCCGCAGGGCCTCGAACTGACGCCGCAGGGACCGGATCTGGGGACGATAGGCCGCCATCACCCCCTCGACGAAGTCGGCGCTGCCCTGGCGCAGGGGCAGCTCGCGCACCAGCACCCACGAAGGCCGGTAGTCGCCGATGCCCATGTCCCACTCGGGGTAGGTGTCACCCCGGCCTGGGACGATGGCCTCCATGTCCACGTCGTCCCGTAGGGTGAGCGGCAGGGGCGCATGGGCCTGGGGGCGCACGTCGACCAGGCCACCGTCGGGCCCCTGCTTGGCGCTCAACCAGGCGTCGGCCTCTGCATAGTCGCTGCGCTGCCGGCGCCGCAGCTGTTCGCGCACGGCGGCCAGGGTGCTTGGATCGCCCCGCTCCCTGGCCTGTTCGTGGGCCGCCAGGGCCTGCTCGTCCAGGACCTGAGCCGCGGCGTCCCGGCGCTCCGGGCGCAGCATGCCGCCGCTGGCCCTACCCAGCAGATCCTTCCAGCCACCGCCCCCGCCGGCCAGCCCCCCGTCCCCAGCGTAGGCGCCCTGCACTCCAGCGGCGTCCCCGTGCTGCTCGGTGCGGCCGCCAGAGTGGCCCCGCCCGGAGGCCCTGCCGGGCGCTCGCCCCGCCTGGGCTGGGCTGGCCATGAGCGCGACGGCGGCGGGCCAGGCGCGCTGCAGCGCCAGCGCCGTGTGCTGCACGGTCGCCTCGGACAGCCGCAGATCCTCGAAGGCACCTGTCAGGCTCTGGAAGACCGCCCATGCCCCGGGCTCGGCCCGCTGCTGGGCCAGAGGTGGGAGCTCGCCGCACCAGGCAAAGTAGGCGGCCAGGGCCACGAGCTGCTCCACCGGGGCCAGGGTCTCTAGGGGCGGCTCAGGCCTGGGAAGCGCCTGCACGAGCAGGTCGAAGTCCCTCCCGAGGCCCGGATACCGATGGCGCAGGCCGGCCTCGACGCGGACGTCTTCGAGGATCTGGAACAGGTCGCCCGCCAGGCTGCGGTTTCCCAGCCCTCGCAGGAAGCGTTGCAGATCCAGCTCCCCCTCGCGGCGCGCAGGCCAGCTGCCCCCCAGCGAGGCCAGATCGAGATCGAGGCTGCCCAGCTCGAGGTAGCCAGCACACAGGGCGGTGAGCACTCGATACACCAGGAAGTCTCGCCCTGGGTCGTGCTGGTCCACCCGCAGGGGCAGCTTGATGCTGTGGCCGTCAGTATAGGCCTGGCCCCGCGCCGCGGCCCGCAGCGGGTGGAAGCCTGGATCCGCCCCACCCTGCGCAGAGGCCTCGACCGTGACCAGCTGGCCGCAGTGGGCCGCGGCGTACAGCGCCAGCACGCGCTGAACCTCGGCCAGGGCCAGCCCCCGATCCAGGGCCTGGATGGCCTGGGCGCCCTGGTCCGACTCGCCCCGCAGGAAGCTGGCTGCTTTCTGGGGGCTCTGCTGTGCCAGGGACGCCGCCTGGGTGATGAAGGCGCGCAAGGCGTGGTCGTCCAGCTCGCCCAGGACAGGAGCCAGGTTCTGGGCCACCGGCAAGGCCGCCTCGGGGCGCTCGTGCAGGGTCCAGTCCACCGCCACCAGGAAGCGACGCCGAAGCTCGGGGGCCACCCGCGCCAATTGGTCCGGGAGCAGCTCGGCCAGCTGCCGCGCGACCTGGGCGTCCCGCTCGGCGGCGAGGAACAGGACATCACCGTAGGCGCGCGCAAGGTCGCCTCCCAGAGCCTCCTGCACCGCCCCGACATGGCGCAACCAGCTGCGGGCGGTGGGAGCATCGGCCTCGAGCAGGCGCAGCGCGGGCTCGAGGGAGCGACCCACCTGCCCCAGGGGCCCCAGCACCCGCCTGCCCAGGCGGCGCAGGGCGCCGCCGCTCCGCTGCCGCGGGAAGGCGTGATCGCGGCGGTCGCCAGCCAAGGAGCCGGCCCCGCGCTTAGAAGAAGTCCGCGACGATCTCGGCGATGGATCGGCGCAGGTCGGGATCGTCGGTGAGGGTGCGGGTGAAGGCCGCCTCGCAGGCCGTGCGGGGCGAGGCCCCCGCGGCCACGAGCTTGCCCGCGTAGATCACCAGGCGGGTGGAGACGCCCTCGTCCAGGCCCCGGTCGGTCAGGTTGCGCACCTTGCCGGCGATGGCCACCAGGGCCTGGGCCAGGGCCGGCTCGATGCCCGCCTCACGGCCCACCACCTCACGCTCCAGCGCGGCGGGGGGAAAGTCGAAGTCCAGGGACACGAAGCGCTGGCGAGTGGAAGGCTTGAGCTCCTTGAGCACGCTCTGGTACCCGGGGTTGTAGCTCACCACCAGCATGAACTCGGGCGGGGCCCGGAGCATGGAGGCGAGCTTGTCGATGGGCAGGAGACGGCGGTCGTCGGTGAGGGGGTGGATCACCACCATGGTGTCCTTGCGGGCCTCGACCACCTCGTCGAGGTAGACGATGGCGCCGTGGCGCACCGCCGCGGTGAGCGGGCCGTCCACCCAGACCGTCTCGTCACCCAGGATCAAGAACCTGCCCACCAGATCCGATGCGGTGAGGTCCTCGTGGCAGGCCACGGTGACCAGGGGGCGACCCAGCCGATGGGCCATGTGGGACACGAAGCGGGTCTTTCCACTGCCCGTGGGGCCCTTGAGCAGCGCCGGGAGCTGGCTGCGCCAGGCCTGCTCGAACAGCTCGACCTCGCCGGACACCGGGAGGTAGAACGGCTCGTCGCGGATCAGGAAGTCCTCGACGGGGGGTGTGATCTGCCGCATGCGCTTCCCACGAAGGAGTCGTGGGGAGCGTAGTCCCCGATGTCTGTGCCAGCAAGGTACGGCAAACCACGTCTTCGGACCATCGCCCGCAGACCTGAAGCGAAGTTCTGCGGCTCAGGTGCGCAGATGCTCGATACCCGGGCTCGAAACAGACTCGGAAAAGTTGTGCTCCACGCCTAAACAGCCCCGGGGGACCACCGATGAGTGGTGTAGAAGCTGGCGGTCGTCTCCCCCCCGCGCCATCCACGGCGCAGCGACCCCCAGCAGAAACGGAGGCGCTGATGGGACTTCCCGCTGCCGACATCTCGACCCACTGGGAATCGGTCGCGAGCGCCCCCACCTTCGACACGGACAAGGTGCGAAAGCACCGCCGCGTCGCCGTCGCCGCCGAGGTGCACCTCGAGAGCGAGAGCAACCTCTACGCCGGGATCACCAACAACATCAGCGAGGGCGGCGTGTTCGTCGCGACCCCCCAGCTGCTGGCCAAGGGGACGGTCCTGGACCTGGAGTTCTCCATCCCCGACGGCGGCCCGCCCATCCGAACCACAGCGGTCGTGCGCTGGCTCCGTGAGGACCTGGACGACATCGAAGGCCCCCCCGGCATCGGCGTCCAGTTCGTGGAGCTGGGCGACACAGCCAAGGCGCGCCTGGAACGCTTCGTCGAGCTCCGCGACACCATGTACTACGACGAAGATCTCTTTTGAGAAGTGCTCTTTCGGGAGCGAACGTGAACCTCGTACACAAGGGAGCGCGTTGACTTTGGGTGCAACCCGGACCCACCTCCTCATGTGAGTGTGTTGGGTGCCCACTCCATGAACTACGATGGGAGGAGGTCCGGGGTGCGGGTGGAATCGGGACTACAGCGCGGGTGTCCCGATTCCGCCCGCCCATCCCATCAGAGCAGGGCGCAGCGGCCGCCCTGCTGGGAAGCGCGATGCTTCAGGTGCGGCGTAGATCCGCGATGGCCGCCTGGAGCACCTTGGGGTCCAGGTCCTCGATCTCCCTGAGGGTCAGCTCGATGATGCTGGGGTCAAGCTGCTCGAGCTCGGCCTGCTCGAGGTCAGGCAACGCGCCGGCGGTCTGACGCGACTCGAAGCGGCGCTGGCGCCAGGCCTGGAAGCGGTCGCCGTAGCGCTCGCGGACGCTCTGGGCCGTGGCCGTGATGCCCATGTAGAACAACCAGCCCGCCGCCACCTCGTCCACCAGGGGGATGAAGTCCGGGATGGCGATGCTCAAGGCGAGCAGCTGAGCGAGGTTGAAGTTGACGAAGGCCTGCACCGGCAGGGGCAGCCGCTTGATGCGGGCCCGCACGTCCATCCGCTCGATGAAGCGCTGAGGGACCGAGAAGTGCTGAAGGACCTGTTCCATGCTGAACTCCTGGGTGAGTTGCGCATGGTCTACGCGAAGGGGCCGGCGATTATTTCGACGACGCCGCGCCGCGGTAGGATGCGTGTAGCCCACACCACGAGGCGTTCATGTCCCCCTGGCCCACCCTGGAGGCGCTGCTCGCGGCGCTGTTCGATGAAAACGAGCTTCGTACCCTCTGCAGCACCGAGCTGTACCTGGGAGACCTGAGCGCCCACCTGCCCGCCCCGGGGGCCGGCGCCTCTGGGCTGCATCGCGGAGTCATCCAGGGCCTGGTGGCGCAGGCGCAGCTGGGGCCGGGGTTCTTCCGCAGCCTGCGCAGCCTGCGCGCCCACCACGCCAAGGACATCGCGCTGGCCGAGCGCGTCTGCTCGGCGCGCAAGGTGCTGGTGCTGCACGGCGGCGTAGGCGATGAAGCCTCGGCCGACCGCGCACGCCTCGACGCCCGGCTGGCTCGTCGGCTGACAGACGAGATGCAGCGCGCCGGCCATCGGGTCTTGCTGCCCTGGCCTACCCCACCCGGCAGCCCTGCTTCCTTCGTGCTCGAGGCGGCGCTGGACAGCTGTGACGCGCTGGTGCTGCTGCTCTCGGCAGCCTCGGCCGAGGCGCCCGCCACGCTGGGAGCGCTCGAGCGCGTGGCCGCCCGCGGCTGGCCTGCCGTGATGGCGGTCACCACGGACACCACCATGCCTCCACCGTCACTGGTGGCTCAGCTCGCCCATGCCAGCATCCACGGCTGCACCGAGCCCGGGGCCTACGCGGGGACGCTCGCAGCCGTCACCGCCACACTGGCCGGGCTGCTGGCGCAGGGCGTGCTCCACAGCCCCCGCAGCCCTGGCCCCAGCCCCTGGCCCCCACCCCGCGGCGGCAGCCAAGGCAACATCCGACCAGGGCCCATCGGCCGCGACAAGCTCAGCGCGCTCTCCCATCCTGGGGAGACCATCTTCCAGGAGGTGCTCACCGAGCCGGTCCTGGTCCAGCATCACCAGGGCCGCACCACTGTGGTGGTGGATCGGCGCGGTGTCGACCAGATCGTGGTGACCACCCAGGCCAAGACTGCCCTGTGGACCGAGAAGCTGGGGTCCCGCGCGGGGCTCGAGGCGGGCATGGCCTGGGACGCCTACTTCGAGGCCAGCCTGGTGCGGGGCGAGCCGGTCCCACCGCCCGAGCTTCCCTGCCCTCCACTGCGCTGGGGGGGAGCCGGTGCCCTGGCGACGGTGCGCTGGCGGGGAGACGACTGGGTGCCCCTGCTCTTCCGCGACATCCCGCCGGTGGGCTGGAACCTGCCGCTGGGAGCCTCGGGGCGGAGAGATGATCCGACCGATCCCGCGGCGTGGGGCAGGAGGGAGCTGCTCGAGGAGCTCATCGTGCTGGCGGGGACGCCCGAGCATGGCCGGCCCTGCGTCCTGCGCCCGCTGCTGCTCCCCGGCCGCGCCCCTCGCCTCGCCCTGGATGAGGCCATCCAGGCCAGCCTTCAGACCTTGGCGCTCCGCGCTCTCCACGACCAGCTGCCCATCGTGCCCGGGGCCCCTGCCAGCCTTCCCGGCCACGGCTGGCTCGGCCGAGCCATCCCCTGCGACGTCCACACCACCTCCAGCGACCTGCTGGTGCTGAGTGAGGAGGGCGCCCAGTGGCGCCGCAACCTGCTGCTGGCCCCCGTCCCCCTGGAGCTGGGCATCGACGTGGTGGACATCCTGAGCTTCGCGATGGACGACGAGGACACCATCCTGGACGGGGAGGTGCTGGAGCGCGACGACGGCAGCCTCGAGCTGGTGCGGATGCCGGTGGCCATGCTCCGCTGCTCCGCCATCCAGCGCCTCTTCGGCCCAGCAGCGCCCCCCCTCGAGCCCACCGACCAGCTGCCACGCTCCATGCGCTGCGGCGGCCTGCGGCCCGCTGACCTGCACGTCTTCCCCTGGGACCCGCGCCGACGCCGGGAGCTCGCCCTGGGCAGCCGCATGGCAGACGGCGCCCTGGACCCGCGCGAGAAGGCCCGCTACCGCACCTGGCACGATCGGCTGGGCCGCCACTTCCTGGACGCCGCGGGCCAACCGTCGGCGCAGGATCCGTGCCCGCTCTTCGTGGGCGCCACGGCCCGGCTGCTGGCCGCCTGGGCCCACCAGCAGGGCTAGTCGGACGAGTCGGACGAGTCGGACGAGTCGGACGAGTCGGACAGCGCTCGGGTGAAGACCCGGGCATCCAGCGCCAGCCCGCCTTGGCCTACGGGGAAGATGCGGAACGGGTTGATGTCCAGCTCGGCGATCTCCGGGGCCGCCTCGAGCAGCGCACCCACACGCACGATGGCCTGGGCCGCGGCGTCGAGGTCCAGGGGCCCACCACCGCGGACGCCGTCGAACAGCGCGCTGCCAGGCAACCCGCGCAACATGGCGCGCGCCTGCTCGAGATCGATGGGGGCGACCCGAAGGGCGACCTGACCCATGATCTCCACCAGCACCCCCCCGAAGCCGGCCACCACCACAGGGCCGAACTGAGGGTCGCAGCGGGCGCCGATGATGAGGTCGAGCCCCTTGCCCGCCATGGGCTGGATCAACACGCCCGCCTGCGGGTCGTCGGGCGCACGCTGCCGGAGCAGCTCGAGCAGCTCACGGACCTGGCGCTCGACCTCGGCCAGCGTGCCCAGGCCGAGCCTCACGCCCCCCAGATCGCTCTTGTGGGAGAGCGCCGGAGAGGACAGCTTGGCCGCCGCTGGCAGGCCGAGCTCTCGCACAGCCAGGCGCGCCTCAGAGCCGCTCCTCACCAGCCGGCCAGGGGCCGTGGGGATGCCGGCGGCGCGCACCAGCTCGAGGGCCACGTCCACCGCGGCGCCGCGCTCCCCCGCGCGGGCCATTGCGCCCCGCACCGCCCCGTGGTCCAGCTCCACCACCGGCCCCTGCGACGGAGCGAGCGCCTCGCGCCGGGTCTGGTCGCGCAGCAAGGCCAGGGCCTGGATGGCGTCGGTGGGCTCGGCGAACAGCGGATACCCGTTGGCGCGACGCAGGGAGGCCTGCTCCTCGGGGTCGGTGACCACCACCACCGCCACCGGCTTACGGGCGGACCGGCCCAGCTCGGACAGCCGCGCGATGAGCCGCTGGGACTGCTGCTGCTCGCTGGGCCCGGTGTAGGTGTGCAGGAAGACCACGCCGTCGACCTCGGGCTGCTCGAGGGCGGCGCTGACCAGATCCACGTAGGTGTCGAAGTCGAAGACATCGCCCAGGTCGAGGGGGTTGGTCAAGCGCACCACCCCCGCGCGGCAGCGCTGCCCGATGAGCTCGAACAGCTCGGGCCCGAACGCCGCCAGGGCGAAGCCGTGCTCCTCGCAGGAATCGGCGACCTGCACCGCATGCCCGCCGGACCGTGAGATCACCGCCAGGCGATCACCGCGCATGGCCGGCAGGGACAGCGCCCGCACGGCGTTGGCCAGGCTGTGCCCGTCGTGAAAGCGCACCGCGCCTCCCTGGTCCAGGGCGGCCTCGACCACCGCGTCATCTCCGGCCAAGGAGGCGGTGTGGGACGAGGCGATGTCCCGGGACAGCGCCCCGCGGTTGGCCTTCTGGACCAGCACCGGCTTGGAGGTGCTGCGGAGCAGCCGCAGCAGGCGGCGCCCGTCGCCCACACCCTCGAGGTACATGACCACGATGTCGGTGAGGGGGTCGTCGATGAGGTACTCGAGCAGGTCGCACTCATCGACGTCCAGCTTGTTCCCGATGCTGGCGAAGCGGGCCACGCCCAGCCCCTCGTGGGCCAGCAGCGACAGGTAGGCGATGCCCACCCCCCCACTCTGGGAGACCACCGAGACGCCTCCCTGGCGGTAGATGTCAGGCAGAGGTGCGAAGGGCACCACCAGCCCGTTGGGGATGCTCATCACCCCCAGGCAGTTGGGCCCGATGAAGCGGATGCCCCAGCGCTTGGCGGCATCACGCAGCTGGCCCTGCAGGGCGTCGCCATCCCCGCCCTTCTCCCCGAAGCCCGCAGACTCGATGATCACCCGTCGGATCCCTGCCCGGCCGCAGTCTTCCACCAGGCCCGGGACCGCCCGCGCGGGGGCGAGCATCACCGCCAGATCCACGCCGGCAGGGAGCTCGGCCACTGAGCCGTGGATGGGCATGCCCATGAAGCTACCGCCGCGGGGGCCGACCAGGTGGATCCCACCGGCGAAGCGGAAGGTCGACAGGTTGATGACGATAGAACGCCCGAGGTTGTCGGGGCGGTCCGAGACACCGACCACAGCCACGCTCTGGGCTTCGAAGAATCCTTGCACAGCACACTCCTCAGAGGGAGAGCGAGAGGCTCCAGCCGCTGTAGACGCCGTTGACCACCACGCGACGGGAGTACACCAGGGCCGCACCGAGGCGGCCGACGTGGGCACCCGCTCCAGCCTGCAGCCCGAACTCGTGGCCGAAGCCGAAGGCGTCGGTGCTGGACCAGTCCACCCGGCGCTCCTGGGCGAAGAGCAGGGCCGGCGTGATGCCGACCAGGCCATAGATCTGCTGGGGGCCCAGGTGAAGGTTGAGGGGAAGGTCGATCCCGGCGGAGGCCGGGAGCAGATCGACCCCGGCCGCGCTGAAGCGGTCCCAGAACAGATCGACCCCGGCTTCGACGCCCCAGTACTCCTTGTGGGGGCCCATGAAGGTGCCCAGGCGCGCCTCGAGGCCCGACGCACTCTGGCTGCCCGTGGTCCACGTGGCCAGGGCTCGGGTGCGCCCCAGCAGCGGCGCCTTCCAGTAGTGGACACCCGCGGTGGCGCCCATGCGCACGGCCAGCCAGGTGCCGCCGCTGGTGGTGAAGCTGCTCAGCCCAGCCACGGGCCGCCAGTAGGGCTCCACCTGCCAGGCCGGAGCCTGGGCCGTGGCCGTGGCCGGCAGCTTGTCCTGGGGCTCGGCCCGCAGCGGGGCCGGGGAGACCGCGAGCAGCGCGCAGGTCGCCAGCGCGACCCACCCGAGAGAGGTGCGAAGACGGGGCATCAGCCCTGGTCGTCGAGGAACCGCTCGAGGGACTTGTTGACCTGCTCGAGGTTGGGCGTGATCAAGGACACGATGAACTTCTCGACCTGGGGGCCGATGCGGCGGGCCAACAGCCGCGGCACGCCCGGCACCGAGGCCATGTCGATCTCGAGGTCACCGGTGAGCAAGACCTTTGTGCGCTCACCTTCGACGGTGAAGGTGTTGCGCCCCCGGCAGCTGACCTTCTCGCGGAACACGCGGGTCTTGATCTCCCACTCGCAGACGAAGGTGGTGGGGTTCCAGGTGGCGTAGTCGTCCCACTCGAGGGACTCGGGCTTGAGCACGACCTTGAGCGCCGTGGGCACCTCGCGCTGGGCCTTCCAGACATTGTGCAGGGTGACGACGCCATCGGCATCTTCGCGCTTCTGGACGCTGATCTCGCGCACGTCGGGGATGTAGGCCGCGATCTCGGCGAGCCGGTCCCGGTACGCGCTGAACACGAGCTCGCGGGGGTGGTGGATCATGGACACGGAGTGGATCTTCATGGGGCCTCCAGCTTGAGCAGCCTGCGTATCGCGGAACCGGCCGATGGGCAGCGCTCAGGCGTTAGCATGCAGGCATGCGTCCCCCTCGCTTCCACCCGACGACCCTCGCTGTCTCTGCGGTCACGGCGCTCGCGCTCGGGCTGGCCCAGGCGGGCTGCCAGGTCCCTCCATCCGCCGAGCCCAGCCTGGCCCAAGATCGATTCGCGGCCATCCCCCCTCCCCCCTCGCCCGCGCCCGAGCAGCACTCCCGGTCCCTGCCCTGGTGGTACGAGGACCCGCCCAGGAATGCCGAGCTGCACCAGCTAGGGCTCGGGGTCGAGCACGCCTGTGCCCTGACCGTCGCGGGGGAGCTGCGCTGCTGGGGGCTAGAAGAGCACGGACGCTGCGATCCCCCTTCCGGAGCCTGGCGATCCCTGGCCGTCGGAGGCGAGCATGCCTGCGCCCTGGACGCGCAGGGCGGTGTGAGCTGCTGGGGTCGCGACACCGACGGCTCCACCCAGCCCCCCCCGGGGCCCATGGAGCAGATCAGCGCGGGCTTCGCCCACAGCTGCGGCCTGCGGGCCGACGGCACCGTCGCCTGCTGGGGCTGGGACGCCGACGGCCAGGCTCAGCCGCCCGACGGCCGCTTCGCATCGGTCTACGCTGGCTACCACCACAGCTGCGCCCTGGACGCCGCGGGCCAGGTCAGCTGCTGGGGCCAGCAGGCCCCCGACGGGACGGCTCCCGCGGGGGTCTCCTTCACGAGCCTGGCCCTGGGCCAGCACCACAGCTGCGGGCTCGACACCGGCGGGGCCATCCGCTGCTGGGGAGCCGAGGGCCGCCCCGAGGGACAGGGCGCCACCCTGGACGCCCAGGGCATCCCCCACTCCCCGCCCCACCAGGGTGGCTGGGTGGGCGGCCTGCTGACCGCGCCCCCGGGACGCTACCTGGCGCTGGGGGCAGGCGGGCAGCACAGCTGCGCGCTGCATGAAGCCGGCGGTGTGATCTGCTGGGGCCACGATGCCGCCTTCCAAGCGCGCCCACCCGGGGTGGCCTTTCGCGCCCTGGCGGTGGGCTTCTACCACAGCTGCGGCGTCACCCAGGGCGGCCAGCCCACCTGCTGGGGATGGAAAGGCAGAGTGGACAGGGCAGGCCAGGAGCCGCCGCGGTGGCGTGCCGACGGCAGCATGGCCGATCCCAAGGACGAGCTGCCCGTGACCTGCCCCTTCGAGGGGCTGGGGATGCTCTACCTCAGCCAGGGACGACACCAGGACGCCTACGGCATGCTGTCCACCGCCGCCGAGCTCGTGCCCCACCTCGAGCACGGCAAGTACAACGGCCTGGCCCGCATCCACATGGAGCGTGGCGACATCGACGCCGCGCGAGCCATGCTGGAGCGCTCGGTGATCATCGCGCCCGAGCCCAGCAACGAAGCCTGGCGTCTGCTCGAGCAGCTGGAGCCTGTGCCCTGATCCCGAAAGGGAGCGATCCGCCCACCAGCCAGCCACAGCCTGCTCCCCAGGTCACGGCCCAGGGCATCCAGGATGAAGCCCATCGGCCACGGGAGCGCGAGGCCTTTTCTGGTTAGGCTTGGCAGCCACGCCGCGCTCCTCCAAGGCCGCATGCTCGTACGCCCTGTCCTCCCCCCCGAGCGCCCCGCACTGCAGGCCCTCCTGCTTCAGGACCCGCTCCCCAACCTCTTCCTCCTCAGCTTGATCGAGCAGGAGGCGGTGGTGGGTGAGAGCCCGCGCGGGACCTTCTACGGCCTCTGGGAAGAACAGCTCACCCGCCCGGGCACGCCCCGTCGGGAGCTGGCGGCCACCGTCTACGTCAGCCCCACAGGCCTGGTGGTGCCCTGGTGCCCCTGGATCGAGCATGCCGCCGTGCTGGGCCGCCACATCGCCCAGATCCACACCACCCAGCTGCTCATCGGACCGCGCGCGGACTGCGACGCCCTGTTCAGAGCGGGGGACCGCAGCGAGGTCGTGCGCACCCACTACGATCAGCGGCTCTACGTGGCCCGCGAGGTCTCGCCAGGCCCGGTGATCCCAGGCCTGCGCAAGGCGAGCGAGGATGACCTCCGGGATCTGGCAGCCTTCTCCTCCCGCATGATGCTCGAGGATCTGGGCTTCGATCCGGCGGTCCACAACCCGCGCGGGCACCTGGCCGCGGTCTCCCGACGGATCCGCGAAGGCCGCACCTGGGTGGTCGAGCACGACGGCCGCCTGATCTTCAAGATCGATCTGGGCAGCGCCTGCTCCCAAGGCGCCATGCTCGGGGGCACCTACGTCCTGCCCAGCCTGCGCCAGCAGGGCCTGTGCGGTCGGGCCATGCGGGGCGTGCTGATCGACCTGCTCGCGACGCACCCGTGCGTCACCCTCCACCTCAACGAGGCCAACACCCCGGCGGTGGGCTGCTACGAACGGGCTGGCTTCCAGCGCGACATCGCCATGCGCCTGATGGTCCTCGAGCCTTCCTACCAGACAAGCACACAGCCGCGGACTACATCCTGAGAACCCTGCGGCTCGGTTCCCCTGGAGGACCCTCGTGATCATCGACCATCCGGACTTCGGCCCGCGCATCGAAGCGCTGGTGGGCGAGCTCGAGCGCGGCACCCAGGCCGAGATCGTGGTGGTGGTCGCCCGCGCCTCGGGCAGCTACCAAGACGTCCGCCTGGCCACCGCTGGCGTCGTGGCCATGACCACCCTGTTCGCGGTGGTCTACAGCCCCTTCGACGTCCACCCGCTGAACCTCCCCCTGTTCATGCTGGCGCTGGGGGCGCTGTCGTGGTGGCTCTCGGGCCGCTTCCCCGCGTCGATCCGGGCGCTGACCCGCCGCACCCGCCGGGAGGCGCAGGTGCTCGAGGCCGCCCGCGCCACCTTCGTCGAAGAAGCGGTGCACGGCACCCGGGAGCGCACGGGCGTCCTGGTCTATGTGAGCGAGCTCGAGGGCCGCGCCGCGCTGGTGCGAGACCTGGGCTTGGACGGCAAGGTGGCCGGCTCGGCGTGGAACGGTCTGGATCTGTCCCTGCAGCGCCTGGATCAGCTCGAGCTCCTGCTGGGGCAGGTGGGTGCCATCCTGGCCGAACACCTGCCTGCCAGCGACGACAACCCCAACGAGATCCCCAACGCCCCCGTGGTGCGGTCATGAGCGGGCTCCTGCTGGCCCACGCTTGGCTGCGGACGGTCCTGCCCCGCCCCCTGCGCCTGCTGATCCCTGCGGCCCTGATCGGCCTCGGCCTGGCCGCGCTGCTGGCCCTGTTGGTGGAGCCCACCCAGGCCTGGGCCCGGGTCGGCGGCGGGCAGTCCTATGGCGGCTCGAGCCGCTCGAGCGGTGGCGGCGGCTCCAGCAGCGGCGGCGAGGGCGACCTGATCTTCTTCCTGATCTGGCTGTGCCTCGAGCACCCGGTCATCGGAATACCCCTCACCATGGTCGTGGTGATCGTGCTCATCGTCAAGGCGCGCATGGGTAAGCGCTGGAGCGGCGTGGGCGGCGGTAGCTACCGTCCCGCCACCCGGCCTGGCCCCAGCTCGGGGTCCCAGCGCTCCCGCGAGCCCGCCGTGAACCTCCGGGCGCTCCAGGGCATGGACGCCAACTTCAGCGTCCCCGCCTTCCTGGACTTCGCCCAGGTGGTCTACGCCCGCTGCCATCGCGAGCGTCACGGTGAGCTCGACGCCCTGGCCGCCTACCTCGCCCAGCCCGCGCTGGCGGGCCTCCGGCAGCGCTCCCAGGGCCTGGAAGGGGTCAGCGACATCGTCTTCGGCGCCACCCGGATCACCAGCGCGAACCTGCGTGGCCAGCACCTGGTGGTGGAGGTCCACTACGAGACAAACCTCACCGAGCAGCGCGCGGGCAAGAGCCAGCAGCTGCTGGTGACCGAGCGCTGGACCTTCCGCAAGCAGCTGGGCAGCCTCTCGCCCAGCCCTGCCCAGCTGGTGGCCATGGCATGCCCCAGCTGCGGCAACCCGGCCGAGACCCGTCCCAACGGCAGCTGCGTGCACTGCGACACCCCCATCGGCGCAGGCCAGGCCCTGTGGCAGGTCACCGAGGCCTCCCTGATCCATCAGGAGCCGGTCAAGCCGCCGCCCCTGTCCCTGGGCGCTGGCGAGGAAGCCGGCACACGCCTGCCCACCGTCTTCGACCCCATGCTGGGGCCCCAGCTGCGGGCGTTCCAGACCCGCTACCCAGACTTCCAGCTGCCCGCCTTCCGCCAGCAGGTGCGCGACACCTTCACCCAGCTGCAGCGGGCATGGACCGCGGGTCGATGGGAGCAGGCGCGGGCCTTGCAGACCGACCACCTCTACCAGAGCCATCGGTACTGGATGGACCGCTATCGCCGCTTCGGGCTCCGCAACGTGCTGGAGCAGGTCGAGGTGCTGGACGTCACCCTGGCCAAGCTCACCGCCGACGCCTTCTACGAGGCCGCCACGGTGCGCGTCAAGGCCCGGATGATCGACTACACCGTCGACAAGTCCGGCGCGGTGGTCGGCGGCCACAAGTCCAAGGCGCGAACCTTCACCGAGTACTGGACCTTCATCCGCACCGCGGGTAAGGCATCCGCCCGTCGGGGCGACCTGCAGCACTGTCCCGCCTGCGGCGCACCGCTGGACAGACTCTCCCAGACCGGCGTGTGCGGCTACTGCGACGCCAAGATCGCCTCTGGCGCGCACGACTGGGTGCTGTCATCCATCGAGCAAGACGAAGCCTACCAGGGGTGAACCATGGCCAGTAAAAAGAGCAGCCGCGCGAAGAACCCCATGGACGAGATCCTGCGCGGGGCCCTGGCCTGCGGGCTGCGCTCCGAGGCGCCGACCGAAGAGGACGAGCCCGACCGCACCCCCACCGGCGCAGACGCCCAGCGCTACACCCACGGCTTCCACACCTGGCCCGCTGGCCTGCACCCGGACGCGGCCGCAGGGCTGCTCTCCCTGGTGCCCCCTGGCCCCGTGGTCGACCCGTTCTGCGGCGGCGGCACCGTGCTGGTCGAGGCCATGCTGGCCGGCCGTCCCGCCCTGGGACGGGATCTCTCCCCCATCGCCGTGCGTGTGGCGCGCCTGCGCACGGCCGTAGCCTCCGAGGAGCTCTTGACCTCCTTCCGGTCGGCGGCCCGCAAGGCCACCGCCACCGCGCGCACCGCCACCAAGCTCCCCGACGCCGAGCGCATGGCCGCCCTCGAGCGCTGGTACGAGCCCCACGTGCTCCACGAGCTCGAGTCCCTGCGCTACAGCGTGGCCAAGTCGCCCCAGGACATCCGCTGGCTGCTCGAGGGGTGCCTGTCGGCCATCGTCATCAAAGCCAGTATGCGCCAGAGCGACACCCGCGCACGCCGGGTCGGGCACCACCGGCCCGTGGGCACCACCGCGGTGCTCTTCCACAAGAAAGCCCGGGAGCTGGCCCGCCGCCTCACCGAGTTCCGCGAGGCCCTGCCCCCCGGCGCCGTCTCGGCCGACATCGCCGAGCGCGACGCCCGGGATCTGCAGCTGCACAACCCAGCGGCAGGAATCATCACCTCGCCGCCCTACCCCGGCGTCTACGACTACCTGCCCATGCAGCACCTGCGCCACGTCTGGCTAGGCCTCCACGTGGAGTCTCAGACTCGCCGCGAGCTGGGCTCCCGGCGTGCCTTCAAGGGCGACGCCCACGAGGCCCGCCGGCTGTGGCGACGCGACACCGAGCGCTGGATGAAGTCCGCACGCCAGATCCTGCAGCCCGGAGGACGCCTGGTGGTGGTCATCGGCGACGGCCAGGTGGGCCCCAAGGTCATCGGCGCGGCCGAGCCGACCGTCGAGGCGGCCCAGGCGGTGGGTCTGCGGGCGCTCGCCAGGGCCAGCAAGGGCTTGCCAGCCACCCGCCCGGCCCGCCAGGAGCATGCGCTGCTCTTCGAGCGTCCCGGAGGCGCCTAGGCGCCGGCCGCGCCGCGCTAGTCCGTTCGAGCCGAGGTTCCAGAAGCCATGCCCAGCGCACCGCCCACCTACCTGGATCACGCCGCCACCACCCCCGTGGCCCCCGAGGTCATCGAGGCCATGGCGGCGCTGTGGTCCTCCGCGACCGCCAACGCATCCTCCCTGCACCGCTCGGGTGTCCGGGCGGCACGCGCGGTAGAGACAGCGCGGTCCCAGGTGGCCCAGCGGCTGGGCGCCAAGCCGGAGCAGATCGTCTTCACCTCGGGTGGGACCGAGGCCAACAACCTCGCCATCAAGGGCACGATCGCCGCCACCGGGCGCTCGGGTGGGCACCTGATCTGCACCGCCATCGAGCACCCCTCGGTGCTGGCGCCCATGCGCTGGCTCCAGGCGCGGGGGTTCGATCTCACCATCCTGCCGGTAGACCGCCAAGGCCAGGTCCAGCCTGACAGCCTGCGCCAGGCCCTGCGCCCCGACACCCTGCTGGTGAGCATCATCCACGGGAGCAACGAGCTGGGCACCGTGCAGGATCTGGCCGTCCTGGGCGAGATCTGCCGCCGCGCAGGAGCGCCGCTCCACACCGACGCCTGCCAGAGCTTCACCAAGCTCCCGGTGGAGCTGGCCACCCTCCCCGTGGACCTCGTCAGCATCAACGCCCACAAGATCCACGGCCCCCAGGGCGTGGGCGCGCTCTGGCTGGCTCCTGGGATCACCCTCGAAGCCACGGCACACGGCGGCGGCCAGGAGCGTGGGCTGCGCTCGGGCACCTCGAACACCGCCGGCATCGCAGGCTTCGGAGTGGCCGCCGCCAGCTTCGGCCCAGCCCGTCGGGCCGCGCTGCAGGCTCGCCACGCCCAGCTGCTGGCAGGGCTCGACCGTCGATTTCCCACGGCGCACATCAACGGGCCCCGCGGCAATGGCCTGCCCCACATCGTCAGCGTCACCTTCCCTGGAAGCGACGCCAAGCGCCTGTTCCAGCAGCTCAACCGGGCGGGCTTCGAGGTCTCCACGGGCTCCGCCTGCCACGCCACGGCCACCACCCCCAGCCCGGCCCTGCTGGCGGTGGGCCTCGAGCCGGCCGACGCGCTGGCCACACTGCGCATCAGCCACGGCTACACCACCACCCCCGAGCAGATCGACGCGCTGCTCGATACACTCCATGCGTTGCTGCGCGCCACACCAGGCACCACATGAGCCACCCACCCATGGAAACCCTCGATCTCACGGGCATCCCGTGCCCCCAGAACACGGCGCGGGCGCTGATGGCCCTCGAGCTGCTCGATCCCGGCCAGGCCCTCGAGCTGCTCATCGACGACGGCGAGCCCCACGCCAATGTGCCCGAGTCGTTGGAGATCGAAGGTCACACCATCGCGCTGCTCGAGCGGCAGGGCCCAGGCTGGCGCATCATCGCTGCGCGAGGTGGCGAATGACCCCCGTCGAACGTCCCATGTGCGCCCGCTGCGTCATGCCACGCGCCGAACCCTGGATCACCCTGGACGCCCAGGGCGTCTGCAACCTCTGCCGCCAGCACGACAGCCTGCAGCAGAGCGCGCGCACCAGCCGCCCCCCCCTCGAGACCGACTTCACCCGCCTGCTGCAGAAACACCCGGGCAAAGCCAAGTACGACGTCCTGGTGATGTGCAGCGGTGGCAAGGACTCCACCTCGGCCCTGTACTACATGACCCGTCGCTACAAGCGCCGGGTGCTGGCCTTCATGTTCGACCACGGCTTCGAGACCGCCGAGGCCAAGGCCAACGTGGAGCGGGCGGTGGAGATCCTGGATATCGACTTCATCAGCTACCGCTCAACCTTCATGCACGACATGTTCGAGCGGATCCTGAAGTCCGGATCGCAGGCCGTGCTCTGTCACCTCTGCTCCATCTGGTACATGGACCTCACCTTCGAGCTGGCGGCGCGCTTCGAGATCCCCATCATCATCGCAGGCTGGACCAAGGGCCAGTCCAGCGACGCCGAGATGATGTCCAAGTGCGCCTGCAACATCAGCGCTCCCGAGTTCCAGGCCATGGGCAAGGCCACCCACGCGTTCCTGGACACCCTCGAGGGCGACCCCAAGTACGGCGACTTCCCGCGCAGCATGGAAGCGGTGCTCAAGCGTGCCCGCAAGCGCTTCAAGACACAGGTGCTCTCCCCCCACTGGTTCCTGCCCCAGGACACCCAGACCTATGTGGACCTCATCCAGCGCGAGCTGGACTGGAAGGCGCCCGAGTTCTCCTACCCCAAGGGCTCCACCAACTGCGCGCTGAACTTCATCTCCGCCCAGCGCTCCATCGAGCACTTCGGCTACAGCCACTACCACGTCGAGTGCTCGAAGATGATCCGCCAGGGCCTGCTCACCCGCGACGAGGCCCTGGCCCAGCTCGTGCTCGAGCTGGACGTGGACACCAAGAACGCCATCGCCAAGCCGCTGGACTTCCGCTTCGACGAATAGATCGTCGCGCTACTCGGCGGTGCCAGGCTCCCACAGATCCGCGAAGGGCACGGTGTTGCCGAAGGCTGCCCCGGCGCGGGCCTCGAGCTCCCAGACCACCTCGCCCTGGGGAGTGACCTCGCGCACGAGGCCGCTGGAGCCGAAGTTCACCAGGCGGTTGCCGTTGTCCAGGTCCCGAGCCGTACCCTGGACCAGCACGTGGATGCCCTCGCCGTCGCCGTGGCTCCAGACCTCGTTCAGGGTCTGAGCGTCGTCGTCCACCTCGTACTCCACCGCCGTGGTCTCGAAGGTGGTTTCGTCGGTGGTGATGAACAGCAGGGTGCCGTCAGCGGTCCAGCTGACGTCGTGCTGGTAGTTGAAGCTGCGGCTGCCCTCGGTGAGCTGGTAGCCGGCGGTCCCGCCGAACTCTCGCAGCACTGCGCCGGTGTCGGCGTCGATCTCGGCGATCATGTCCAGGTTGCGGAAGGAGATCAGGAAGGTGTTGCTGTCGTCGTAGTAGTGCAGCGAGTTGGCGTGGGTCCAGTCGCCGCCCTGGGGATAGAAGCCGGAGTCCCAGCGGTCGTGCCATGCCGGGTCGTGCGCGAACGCGTCGTCCCACACACTCCAGAAGCTGCCGGGTGCGCCGCCACCGGGGGGCACGATGTCGATGGAGTCGCCGACCACGGGCACCATCGTGCCTTCTCCGCCGAGATCGTAGTCCCGCACGTCGATGGCCAGGTAGGCGATAGAGCCATCGGGCAGCTCGGTGAAGGCGTGGTGGCCGAAGGGCGTGTCGATGTCCTCGTCGACCCTGCCGTCGATGGAGACCCGGGTGACGTTGCTGTCGTCTTCGCCGTGGTCGATGAGGAAGCTGTTGAACAAGATGTTGTTGCTGCCCCGCTCGAAGTTGATCTCGATGGGGTTCTTGAGGGGGTTGACCCGCTTGTACCAGAGCCAGTTGCCCTCGCGGTCGATCAGGTAGACACAGGGGATCGTGCCGAAGGAGGTGCCCAGGATGTAGAGGTCGTCGCTGGTGCGGGCACGATCGTAGGTGTTGACGACGAAGTCCGGAAGATCCGAAGGCACTCCGCCGGTCTGGATGCTCCCACGCACCTCACGCTCGGCGCCGTCGATCTCGGAGACGGCCCGGTAGAAGACCTCGGTCAGAGGCGGAGTACCCAGCAGCGCGAAGCTGTGGTCGACGCCCGCCTGGTCGACGGGGGTGACCATTCCGTAGTCCCGATCGAACCCGTACTCGACCCATGAGAGCGCAGCGGTGCTGGTGGTCCACTCGAGGTGGGCCAGGGTGTTCACGTCCAAGTCGATGAAGGCGTCGAGCTCGAAGGGAGCGCAGCCGCCGAGGAGCACAACGGCCGAGAAGCAGGAGGCGAAGGAGCGGATCATGGCGACTCCAGCGGGTTCATCGATGCGGAGGGCGCGAGCGGCCGGCGAAGGGGCGGGCCGAGGCTGCACAAGCTACACCGCGAAGACACGATCCGCACCCTCACCCGCTAAGAGACGTGCCATGACCGACGAACAGACCACAATCGCCCAGCTCCGCGAACGCCTGCGGGCCTTCAACCAGGCCCGTGACTGGGGCCAGTACCACTGCCCCCGCAACCTGGCGATGGCCCTGAGCGCCGAGGCCGGAGAGCTGCTCGCTCTGTACCTGTGGTGCGAGGACCAGGGCCCCCAGCCCCGAGTGGCCAGCCGCGACGAGAAGGTGCCCCAGGAGCTGGCCGACGTGGCCATCTGCCTGCTCAACCTGGCGGAGGCTGCGGGGGTGGATCTGGCCGCAGCCGTCGAGGCCAAGCTGGCCGCGAACGAGGCCAAGTACCCGGTGGAGAAGGTCAAGGGCAGGATGGAGAAGTACGACGAGTACTGATGGAGGGGGGTGGGGCCCTCAGTGCTGCCACACCGCAGGTGCCACGATCATGACCCTGGTTCGCCGCTTCATACCGTCAGGCTACCACGCTCAGCGTTAGCCGAGCAGGTCCCACCAGGCCTTGGGGCGACGGGGCTCGGCCCAGCGCTCCACCACCGCGGCCATGCGCAGCAGCAGCGCCTCTTCCCAGGCGCGACCCATGAGCTGCAGGCCGATGGGCAGGCCCCGATCGTCGTAGCCGCAGGGCACCGAGATGCCGGGCAAGCCGAAGAGGTTGGCGGCCTGAGCGTAGCGCATGATGGTCAGGGTGAGCGGCAGGTTGGACTCCCCATGGGGCAGCGCGTCGGCGGGGTAGGCCGGCGCCGTGCAGCCGGCGCTGGGGGTGGCGATGATGTCCACCTGGGCCAGCACCACCTTCCAGTGTTCGGCCAGGCGGCTGCGGTGGCGCTGAGCATGCACGAAGTCCTGAGCGGTGAGCGCCCCGGCCAGGGCCATGTTCAGGCGGGTGTCCAGGCCGTAGCGGCTGCGCTCTGTGGCCAGCTCGGCGATCTGAGCGCCGGCCATCTCACCGACGATGGAGATCAAGTGGGCGGCCCGGATGGGGGCCAGCTCCGGGATGGTGATGTCCACCAATTCGGCGCCGGCGGCGGCGAGCTGCTCCACAGAGGCCCTGCAGGCGGCGACCACCTGGGGCTCGGCGTCATCGAACCAGGGCGCGTAGATGCCCACGCGCACACCGCTGAGGTCGCCGTCCGCCAGGTCCGGCAGCTGGACCTGGGGCTGGCGCTGGCTGATGGCGTCGTGGGGATCAGCCCCGGCCATCAAGGCGTAGCCCAAGGCGCAGTCCGCCACGGTCGCGCCGAACGGCCCCGCGTGAGCCACGGAGAAGCAGACAGGGGCGACGCCGTGCTCGCTCACCCGACCGAAGGTGGCCTTGAGACCGACCACGCCGCACATGGCCGCGGGGATGCGGATGGAGCCACCGCCGTCGGCACCCACCGAGATGGGGCACAGGCCCGCCGCCACCGCTGCGGCCGGCCCCGAGGATGAGCCGCCGGTGACGCAGGCCGGATCGTAGGGGTTGCGGCAGGCCCCGTAGTGAGGGTTCAGTCCGGTCACGCCCATGCCGATCTCGTGCATGTTGGTCTTGCCCAGCAGCACCGCCCCGGCCGCGCGCAGGCCGGCGACACAGCTGGCGGCGGCGGTCGCTGGTTCGGATCCGTGGATCACCGTGCCCAGGGTGGTGGGGTAGCCGGCCTGGTCCAGCTCGTCCTTGACCGCCACGGGCACCCCGTCCAAGGCGCCGAGGGGCTCTCCACGGGCCCAGCGCTCGGTGCTGGCCGCGGCCTGGGCCAAGACGTCCTGGGCCTGCTGCGCGATGAAGACCCGCAGCGGCGCTTCGCCCTGCTCGCTCTCAGCCACCGCGGCGAGGACCCGCTCGGCCACCGCGGTCGGGGTGGTGGTTCCGTCCCCGTAGGCCCGGGTCAGGTCAGCGGCGCCGCGAAAGGTGAAGCCGCCGCGCTCGCTCCTGTCGGCACCGGCGCAGGCGTCGAGGAACGCGTCCACCGAGAGCTGCTCGCTGGCGACAGGCTGCCTGCGAGGGGCAACCTCCAGCGGGGGAATGAACATGGAGCTGTAGGCTCCAGCGCTGGAGGCCCGCAGCTCGGACACACCAGCGCTCTGCAGCAAGGTGCGCGCGAGCAGGGAGCGGGGCGAGGAGTGCTCGAGCAGCACGACGAGTGCGCGCAGGGCGAGCCCGGCAGTGCGTGGGGCGGAGATCGGGACGAGATCGTAGCTCATGGCATGCTCCAGTTGTCCCCGAGAGCATAGCCCGGCGGCCGGGGATCAGGCTGGAGCCCCCGCCCAGACCCAGGCCTGGCGATCGTCGAACCAGGGTGTCGAGAGTTTGACGGTCTTCGACGATCTTCGACACCCCCCGAGGCGCATGCAGGGCCCAGCGGAGCCGCGAGCCGATCGCATCCATGATCGTCTGACTCCCTTTATTCCTGTCTTTTCGCCGACACCAGGCGACACATCCAGGCATCTCCTCCCCGCGCCCGGGTTCCCGGGACCCGACGGCACGACCCTTGCGATGGCTGTCGACGGCCATGACGGCCCACACCCTCGACACAGACCCACCGGGAGAACCCATGTCCGTACGCTTCATCACCTTCGCCCTCGTCGCCCTCGGCAGCGCCTGCAGTGCCAGCGAGGCTCCTGACGCCAGCGCCGACTTCGCCGCCATCTCCGACGAGCTGGCCGCACTGTCCGAGCGCATCGACGAGCTCGACGCCTCCCATCAGGCCGCCATCACCTCCCTGCAGCAGGAGGTCCAGGCCCTCAGCGGCGGCGTGGACCTCACCGAGCTCGAGGAGAGCGTCAGCCAGAACCTCTCCTCCATCCAGGGGCTCACCGGCCGCGTGAGCGTGAGCGAGTCCGACATCCAGGCCCTGGGCGACGGCCTGGGCGGCCTGGAGCAGCAGCTCGCGAGCGGGGTCACCCAGGTGGAGGCCAACGGCCAGGCCATCGCCTCCATGGATCTCCGCCTGACCGGCCTCGAGGGCGGCAGCGCCACCCTGGCGGACGGCATCGACCAGCTCTGGGACGCCACCGACGATCTGGACGCGGACCTGGCGTCCCTGTCCGGCAGCGTCGACAGCCTCGATGGTGTGATCACGGATCTGGGCGACGCCTTCGACGATCTGGACGCCGTGCTCGAGCCCCTGGACTACCTGAGCGTCGACAGCAGCGGCGACCTGGTGATCAGCGGCACCAACCTGCAGATCGTCAGCGGTGCCGGGTCCACCGACGACACCGCCACCGGCCTTGGCAACCTGATCATCGGCTACAACACCCAGCCCAGCACCCTGATCGCGGGATCGCGCGACGGCGCCCACAACCTGATCATGGGTGATCACCACACCTACACCGGCTACGCCTCTATCGTCGCGGGCTACGAGAACACCAGCTCCGAGGCCTACGCCTCCGTCCTGGGCGGCAGGGACAACCGAGCCAGCGGCCAGGGGACGGTGGTGGTGGGCGGCAGCGACAACATCGCCAGCAGCGACGACGCCGTGGTGCTGGGCGGCGACGCCAACGAGGCCTCCTACCTCAACACCGTGGTGGTCGGCGGCTTCAACAACACGGCCACCTACACCGGCGCCGTGGTGGTGGGCGGCTTCTACAACAACGCCGGTGGCGCCTACGCTGCGGTCCTCGGGGGCAAGTACAACGACGCCACGGGCAACAGCGCCAGCGTGTGCGGCGGCTACAGCAATGACGCCAGCGCCAACTACTCCGCCATCCTGGGCGGAATGGCCGGCACCACGGCCTCCTGGACCTACAGCAGCGTCACCGGGGGCAGCGGGGTGTCCCCGTCCTTCACCTACGACGTGGCACCTTAGACTTCCCGCTTCGAGGACGATAGTGGGGGCCCAGGAGGCCCCCATGTTTTCCATCGTGCATCAGATCGAGCAGGGCATGTTCCTGCGCACCCTGGGCGGTCAGGACCTGGAAGGCCCGATCCTCTGGCTTCACGGCTTGGGTGAGTCGGGCCTCTGCTTCGAGCGCGTCGTGCAGCACCCCTCCCTCGCTGGCTGGCGCCATGTGATCCCGGACCTGCCCGGCTACGGCCGCTCGGCGTGGCCCAGCCGCCCCATCGCCCTGCCGGATCTGGCCAGCCGGCTCGCGGGCTGGATCAGCTCCCGCAGCGAACAGCCGGCGGTGGTGGTGGGCCACAGCATGGGCGGCGTGCTCGGGCTGCTCATGGCCGACCGGCATCCCAGCTGCGTGCGCGCCCTGCTGAACATCGACGGCAACATCACCCTGGACGACTGCCGCTACAGCGGCGCGGCCGCGCGCTGGGATCTGGACGACTTCGTGCGCTCCGGCTTCGACCACATGCGCGACGAGATCTACCGGGACGGCCTGGATGACCCCGCGCACCGCGGGTACTACGCCAGCCTGCGCCTGGCCGACCCCCGCGTGTTCCACCAGCACTCCCGCGATCTGGTGGCGCTGTCAGCCGCAGGCTCGCTCGCCCGAAGGCTGGCCGCGGTGCCCGTGCCCAGCCGGTACATGGCCGGGGAGCCCGGCGGCGCCAGCCCCCGCTCGGTCGAGGCCCTGCAAGCCGCGGGCGTGCCCCGCAGCACGGTCACGCCCTCGGGGCACTGGCCCTTCATCGATCAGCCCGAAGCCTTCGCCCACGTGCTCCACGGCTTCCTCCAGGGACTCCAGGCGTCATAGCGCCCCCGATGCCTCTCCCCCGCACCGACTCGGCAGGGTCGGGGCGAGCGCCGAGGCGACGTTACATTTTGTCTCATGATTCGCCTGAGTGGGCTCGTCCCCAGGACCTCTCAGGCAGCGCTCCACATGGTGCGCTGGCGCATTCCTAGGCCGGTGTAGACGGGATAGAAGCTGAAACGCCACGCGGCACGCGACGGCACACTCTCTCTCCCGAGGACCGAGACATGACCCAGCGTTCCCAGCCTGCGCACGACGGCCTGGACATCCGCAACGACCCGGTCTTGCGCTGGCTGCGGGCCGGCGTCATCGGCCGCGACGCCACCATCCCCACCTCGGTGGGCAACCGCCGCAAGCGCTACTTCGACCAGACCGCCAGCGGCCTGCCCTTCGCGCCCATCGAGCAGCTCCTGAGGGACCAGGTGTTGCCCATGATGACCAACACCCACACCGAGGCCAACAGCTGCTCCCGCTTCATGACCCAGTGGTACGAAGCGGCCCACAACACGGCCAGGCGGGTGCTGAACGCCAGCGATGACGACGTGGTCATCTTCACGGGCTCCGGAGCTACAGGCGCCATCAACAAGCTCATCGGGCTGCTCGGCATCCGCATCCCCGACAACTTCGCCAACCGGCAGGGCTGCAAGGAGCACCTGGCCCGCAGCGAGCGCCCTCTGGTCATCCGCAGCCGCATGGAGCACCACAGCAACGACATCACCTGGCGCGAGACCATCGCCGACACCGAGCACGTCGGCTACGACAACCTGGGACGTCCGGACTGGCGGGACCTGGACCGCATCCTGTCGTCGCCCAAGTACAGGGATCGCAAGCTCAAGATCGGCACCTTCTCGGCGGCCAGCAACGTCACCGGCATCATGTCCGACGTCGACAACCTCGCGCGCGTGATGCACGAGCACGGGGGCTACGCCTTCTTCGACTACGCCGCGGCGGCGCCCTACCTCCCCATCGACCTCCACCCCAATGGCGACCCGGCCCTGCGCAGGGACGCCGTGTTCATCTCCATGCACAAGTTCGTGGGCGGGCCCCAGTGTCCCGGCCTGTTGGCAGTGAACCGAGCCCTTTTCAAGCGCAACGCGCCCGTGGAGCCGGGGGGCGGCACGGTGCTGTACACCTCGCCCTGGGAGTACCGCTACCTCGACGATCTGCGCCACCGCGAAGAAGGCGGCACCCCCCCCATCATCCAGGTGATCCGCGCCGGCCTGGTGCTCGACCTCAAAGAGAAGATCGGGGTCGAGCGCATCCACGCCGTGGAACAGCACTTCCTGGAGCGCGCCATCAAGGCCTGGCGCAAGGAACCCTCCATCCGGATCCTGGGCGACCTCGCCGCGCCTCGCATCGGCGTGATGTCCCTGATCCTGGACAACGGCGAGCTCCACCACAACCTGGCCGTGCGCCTGCTCAACGACCTGTACGGCATCCAGACCCGGGGCGGCTGCATGTGCGCCGGCACCTACGGACACGACCTGCTGGGCATCGACCAGTCCACCAGCCAGAGCATCCGCGACAAGCTCGATCGGGGCGACCTGGCGTCGAAGCCAGGCTGGGTGCGCGTGGGCTTCAATCCGGCCACCAGCGAAGGTGAGTTCCGGGTGCTCCTCGAGGCGGTCCCCCACGTAGCGCGCCACTGGCGGCGCTACGTCGACAGCTACGATATGGATCCCGTCAATGCTTCCTGGCGCCACAAGAATGGCGAACCCGAGGTTCCCCTGCTCGGCTTGACGCCCGCATTCCCCACCTGATGGCAGCGCGCGGTCCCACCCAGGGAGGCCTCGCGCCGTACCAGTGGGTGGGCCTGCTCTGCGCGCTCGCGCTCGCGCTGTGGGTCCGCATCGGGCTCATCCCCGCGTTCCCCCGGCATGCATGGGAGGGCCACGAGGCGGAGTATCTGGCGGTGTTCCAGGGCGACTGGCACGGTGCCTGGAGCACCCGGGTCGTGCCGCTGCTGGGGTGGGTGTACCGGGCGATGGGGGCCATCACCACCGCCCCCGGCGCGCTGGTGGCGCTGTCGCTGGCCGCCTCGCTGGCGTCCATCGCCGCCCTGGTGCTGCTGCTGCGCCGCCAGGTGGGCGCCGGGCCTGCGCTGCTGGCTGGAGCGCTGGTGGCGCTGTACGGCAACCACGCCTTCTGGTCCAGCTCCGCCTACAACGTGATGCTGCCCCACGCGCTGCTGCTGGGGGCGATGGCGCTGCTGAGCGCGAGGGGCTGGGCGAGCTGCTTGGGGGCGGCCGTCCTGATGGGCGCCGCGGCCGGTGGCCGTGTCGAGCTCATCCTCCTGGCGCTGCCTGCCGCCCTGCTGCTACACCATCGCCGCTGGCCCCAACGCTTGGCCTGGTGTGGGCTCACAGCCCTGGTCTTCGCCGCGCTCGCAGGGCCGATGCTGGGCGAGGGTGCCTATCCCAGCGGCATGGACACCCAGCTGGCCGACGCCCTGCGCCTCAACCTGGCCCTGCCGGTCTTCCTTCAGCCCTTCTCGTCGGCGCCCCCCCTGGCCCTGGCACTGCTGCTCGCCGCCCTGGGCATCCGCCGCTACCCACGGGCCGGGCTGACCTGGCTCGCGCTGTTCCTGGTGGGGCATTGCAGCTCGGCGGGCTTCGCCGACAGCGGGTTCCGCCAAGCCCTGCTGCCCGGCGTGGCCCTGTGCGCGCTACAGGCCATGGGCATCCACGGGATCTGGCAGCTGGCCGGGGATCGCCGCGGCGCGGCGCGCGCCCTTCCCTGCATGGCAGCGGGGCTGAGCTTGGCGGTGGTGGTCAGCCTGCTCGCCCTGGACAGCCTGGACGTGGCCCGGCGCTACTACGCCCCGGCTCCTTCCCTCATCCGCGAGCTCGAGGCCGTCAACCCTGAGCCCGTCCATCAGGCCGACAGGGACGGCTGCCGGGAGCTCAACACCAGCCCGGCCCGGGACAGCGACGAGCTCGGCCCCTTCGACGTCCGTGACTGGGACACCTGCTGGCTCTGGCTCGAGGACTTCCAGCACCGCCGCTGGACCAGCCTGGGGGTCCACGACCGGGCCCGGCGTATGCACTACGCCTTCGAGCTCCAGCCCCTGGGCATGGACCGGGAGTCAGAGGATCCAGGTCAACCGCCGCGTCAGGTGTGGCGCGTGCTGGGGCCGCGCTAAGGGTTGCGCGTCATGCCTCCCTCCAGTCCCAGCCCAGCCCCCCTCACCCTCCCCGAGCGCTACGAGCTCGGGGCCATGCTGGGTCAAGGGGGCATGGGACAGGTCTGGGCGGCTCAGGACCAGGTGCTCAACGTGCCGGTCGCCATCAAGGTGCTCAAGCCGGACATCGCCAAGCGCCGCGGCTTCCTGCTGCGCTTCCACCGGGAGATCGCCCTGCAGGCTCGGCTGCATCACCCCAACCTTGTGCCCCTGCACGACGCCGGGCAGACCCCCGACGGCCTGCCCTATGTGGCCATGGCGCTTGCCGATCTGGGCTCCCTGGCGCGCTACCTGCCCAGCGGGCTGCCCTGGGCCCAGGCCCACGCCCTGGTGGACGAGCTGCTAGCGGCCCTGGGGGCCCTGCACGCGCGAGGGGTCATCCACCTGGACCTCAAGCCCGAGAACGCCTTGCTCCACATGGGCCTGGACCAGCGGCCCCACATCTGGCTGGCCGACCTCGGCATCGCACGCATGATGGCTGAGCCCACCACCGGCAAGCGCCCCGCCATGGGCACCCCCGCCTTCATGCCGCCCGAGCAGCGAGCGGGACGGGTCGCAGAGCTCGACCGCCGCAGCGACCTGTTCGCCGTGGGCCGCATCCTGGCCCAGCTGGTCAGTGAGTACGACGTGCCCGACGGGCTCGCCGAGCTGCTGCTCGGCATGGCGCACCCCGAGCGCCTGTGCCGCCCCACCCTCGCCGCGGACGTGCGCCGAGCCCTGGACGCCCTGGGCCCCGCGAGCCGCCCCCTGCCGCCCCTGCCCCAGGCCCTGCTGCCGCGAGCCGTCACCACCTGGGTCACCGACCTGGGCGATCTCTCCGATCTGGCCCCTGCCGAGCTCTTGCTCCCTCCCGAGCTCCTGCCTCCGGAGCTGGACTGGGTTCCCTGGACAGAGCGCGCGCCGCCACCTCCACCCGTCGAGCCCCCGGACGAGACCAGTGGTGAGGCCTCCCTCCGCGCGTCCATCGAGCTGTACGCCCACCGAGAGATCCCCATCCTGGGCCGCCAGCGGGAGCGCAGTGCGCTGTGGTCCCTGGCTCGGCGCACCCGCGAGAGCGGCCAGCCGGGCGTCGCGCTCATCATCGGGGAAGCCGGAGCGGGCAAGACGCGCTTGGTGGAGTCCGTCGTTCGCGCCCTCGAAGAAGGCGGCTGGGCCGAGGCCCTCCCCGTCCGGTACCAGCGGGGAGCCCCGGCCTCCAGCGGCATGCAGGGCGCCTCCCTACAGCTCATCAGTCCCTGGGGCGAAGCCGAGGAGCAGACCCGCGAGCGCCTGGAGCGCTGGTTCGAGCGCTTGCTGCCCGGGTTCCCGGCCGCGGTGGTCGCCGAGCTCGGCGCCAAGGCAGCCCACAGCCCCGGCCACGCCCACGACGGATCCGACGCATCCTGGCACACCCAGCTCGTCCAGTGGGTGTTGAACACCCGCTGCCGCCGGGGGCTCACCGTGCTGGTGGTGGAAGACGCCCACCTGAGCGAGGAGCCAGCTGAGGGCCTGGACATCCCGGTGCGGCTGATGAACCGGGCCGAGCTGGGCCAGCCGGCGCCGGTGCTGGTGATCTGCACCCTGCGCTCCGAAGCCATGGACGCCAGCCTCGAGCTGCGGCGCAGGGTGGAGCTGCTGTGCTCCCGGGGTGCCGAGCGCATCGACGTGCCCCGCCTGGACCGCCAGGCCATGGAGCAGCTTCTGGCCAGCTCCCTGGACCTCACCGCCGAGCTGCGCGAGGTGGTTGCGAGTCGCTGTGAGGGCAACCCCCTGCTGGCCCGCCTGCTCATCACCACCTGGGCCAGCCAGGGGATGCTGGAGGAGGTCGGCGACCTGATGTACACCCTGGCGCCGGGGGTGGACCCAGGGGCCGCGGTCCCCGAGGACGCCCACAGCCTGTTCCTGGATCGAGCCTTCCACGCCGCCGCCAGCGCCGAGGACGGCGAGGTGTTCATGCGGCACCTCACCTTGCTGGCGCTGGCCGGCCGCGACCTGCCCATCGGCCTGTTCACCATCCTGGCCGGAGCGCACGAACACGAGCTGCACGCATCGGGCCTGGTGCACCTGGGCCAGGGACGCTGCCGCTTCGACCACCAGATGCTCCATGAGGTGCTCCGGGAGGCCGCGTCCATGCGGGACGATCTGCGCAGCCTGTACGGCCTGGTGGCCGACGCCTGGGCCCGCTTCGGCGAAGCCTCGGGCGAGGACGTGTCGGTGCCCCGCGCCGAGGCGCTGCTGGCCGCCGGCGACGCCCGCGCGGCCTTCGCTCCCCTGGCCCAGGCCGCTGTCAGGGCCTGGCAGCAGGGTCGCGGCGGGGCCACAGTCCAGCTGGGCGAGGCCGCCATCCAGGCCCTCGAGCAGGCAGGCTTGCCCGAGGACCACCCGGGCGCTGCCCAGGCCATGGCCGCCACCGCCGCCGCCCTGGCCGAGGTGCCTGATCTCGAGCGAGCCGAGACCCTGGCTCAGCGCAGCTTCCACGCGGCGGTCACCCCCGAAGGTCGCGCCCAGGCCGGCGCGGTGCTGGGCCGCGTGTCCCTGCTGCGCGGGGACTGGGCACGTGCGCGCCGTCAGCTCGAGACCCTGCTGGACGAGCTGCGCGCAGCTCAGCGGCCCGAGGCGCAGCCGAGCCCCCTCGAGGCGCTCGCCAGCGGGGCCCTGGCCTTCGGCGAGCCGGAGCGGGCCGTGAGCTACGCGCAGCGTGCCCTGGCCCTGCTCGATCAGGCACCCGACCTGCGGGCCCGCGTCCGCCTTCAGCGCACCGTTGCCCTGGCGCAGCGCCTCCAGGGTGAGCTGGTGGGCGCCTCGCGGAACGCCGAGCAGGCCCTCGAGCTGGCTGGCTCCTGCAGCTCGGAGCTCGAGCTGGGGCTCTGCCACCACGCCCTGGGCTGCATCCTCACCGAACGCCGGCTCGACGCGCGAGCCCTGGGGCACCTCAACCAGGCTGGCGCCATCCTCTCCTCCGCCCAGGGGGGCGGCTGGTCCCAGGAAGCGCAGCAAGCCCGCGCCGAGGTACACCGGCAGCTCCAACAGCTGGACGAAGCCCGACGCCTGCTCACCACGGTGGCCCACTGGGGCGAGCTGCGCCGCATCCCCATGGAGGCCGTCCACGCGCTATCCACCCTCTGCCTGGTGGAGCTGCAGGCCGGCGACCCCCAGGCCGCGCTGCGCGCCGGTGAAGCAGCAGCCCGCGCCGCCCAAAAGCAGACCGTGGCCCCAGCGCTGGATATCCAGCTCACCGCCGCCCGGGCCCTCGCCACGGCGCGCCAAGGCCGCTGGGGGCCTGGCCTGGACCTGGTGGACAGGCTGCGCAATCGTGACGCATCACCGCGGGACTACGACACCACCAAGCTCTTCCGGCAGCTGGCCATCGAGGCGCGCCGGCACGGCCAGGCAGACCTGGCCGCGTGGTTGAGCGACCGGGCCGACCGGGCCGACACGCGGCTGCACGCTACTTCTTGACGTGGCGCTCCACCAGGCCGGCCACGGCGGGCATGGCCTCGATGGTGTGCTTCTTGCCCTGGGGGCGCAGCTTGAAGTAGGCCTTCTTGAGGGTGCGGTGCTTGGCGCGCTCGGCCTTCTTGTCGACGATCCCCAGCAGGTCGTCCGCGATGGCGTCGGCGTGGGTGAGGAAGTAGGCCCGCGGGCTGCCCCCTTCGGCCATGCAGCGGTCGTAGTAGGGATCGACCTTGACCGAGAACTCGTCCAAGAACATGTTGAGAGCCTCGCCGATGATGCCGGGCTTGACGCCCTTGACCACCTTGAAGCCGGCCTTGACGGCCAAGCCGCTCATCCCGGACTTGCGGGCTACCTCTTGGTCGACCACCCGAATTCCGTCGTCGATGATGGCGCGACGGCGTGCGGGATCTTTGATGGCTTCGGTCAGAGCGCCCATGGCGCCTCCGTGGGTGAGGGTTGGCTACTCGAAGGAGATCACGCCAGCGCCGCCAGCGCCCGCGCTCTGCTGTTGTACGGCGGCGCCGTTGAGGCAGCCAGGCCTGTGGGCCTTGCCCCCCAGCGTGTTCACCCACATGGTGAGGTAGGCCTGACCGAAGCAGTGCATCTTGCCCCGCTGGGCGAAGGCCTGCTGGGCGCACTCGAGGCTACGCTCGTAGTCGCGATCGTTCTGGGCCTCCATGACCTGCAGGCCGGGATTTACCGTCACCTGGTCCGTGCCGGCGCTGTAGGTGATCTCGTCTTCGGCGTGCTTCGACAGCCAGACGGGCACCAGCTCACACAGAAGGTCCTCAGCCTCGTCGCTGCGCGATGACTTGAGGATCTCGAGGAGCTTCTCGCGGACCTTGCTGTCGGGCTCATCGGTGAAGGTGCGCTCGCGCAGGCAGGCCAGGGCCACGTCCCGCTTGGTGCCCTTGTACATGCCGATGGCGGCCATGCGCACCTCGGGGGCCGGATCGTCCATGATGGCGGTGCAGATCAGCTCGTCCCGGTTGTCGGGCCTGCCCTCGGCGATCACGCGCAGGGCCTGGACCCGCACCTCGCCGTCGGCGTCGGAGCTGTAGGCGCTGTGGATGGCTGCGGCGACCCGCTCGTCTTCCTGCCCCTTGAGGGCCTGCAGAGCGGCGGAGCGAACCTCGGCGGAGGGATCGTTGGCGAGCTTGTCGAGCAGGAAATCCAGGCGCTCGGGATCGGTGGAACCCAGCAGCCCGCTGACGGCCAGGGCGCGGGCCTTGGGGTCCTTGGCGCGCTGGGCGTAGGCGTACAGACGATCGGGCACCAGGGGCGCGCCGGTGAGCTTGAGCGCAGCGACCAGCTCGATCTCGCGATCTACCGAGGGGCTGTCCAGCACGTCGGCCAGGCACCCCACCATGTCGTCGCGCTTGGCACCCTTGAGGCCCCGAGCCACGGCCTGGTCCCACACGCCGTCGCGGAGGATGTGCTCACAGACGCACTCGACCGCGATGGGTTCTTCGATCTTGTGGAACTTGGTGGTGGCGTACTCGCGGACGTCCGCGTCCTCCATCTCGAGGCCCTTGCACACGATGTTGTAGGCCGCCAGGCCCAAGCCCTGGTCGATGTCCGCCCGCTCCACCCGCGAGGGGGTGAGGACGCAGCCGGCCAGGCAGGCGGAGAGGGTGATGGCGAGCGAGGACCGGGTGCGCTTCATGGTCGACTCCAGCAGGGGCCGGCAAACGTACCCGGAAAGGCGCTGGCCGGCATCATCGAGACCCTGCGAGCACACCCGATGATGCTCCGATGGTCGCAGAGACCACAGCGCCACTGGACCTGTTGGTGCCTCTCGAGGTAAGGGATCGACGAGGAGCACCCGTGGACTTGTCTCTGCAGTCGAGCTTTCAGTTCTGGATCAAGCGCACCGAGGACGCAGCCGGGCCATACAGCCTGAGGTTCGAAGTGCGCAACGGCAAGGGGCTGCTGCGCGTGGCCCACCCCGACGTGCTGCTCGACCCGCCAGCCTCCACCAGCGGCCTTCAGGACGGCCTCGACGCAGACGTGGTCCGCGCCTCCCGGTTCCTGCTGGTGGCCGAGGCCGGTCGCGTCCGCAAGGGTTTCTTCCTCGCCGCCCTGGGCGCGGAGTTCCTGGACCGGCTCCCGCAGGGCCTCTGGGTCGAGCTCACCCCACGGATCGCGGGTGACATGCGGCTGCTGGTGCCCCCTCCGCGCCTGCCCAACGGCCTGCTGTCCGACCCCGACATGGCCGATCCCGATCAGGACGCCATGGCCACCAACCCCGGCTTCCACGAGGGTTCCCAGCGCGATCGCATCCGAGACGTGCTCAGCAACTACGAGCCGTCCCCGTCCACGCACCGCGAGGCCGAAGCGCCCGTGGTCAAGGAGCGCTCCTGGGACGACGGCGACGTCTCCCTGTTCGACTTCAACAACGAGCACACCGACCCCAGCATCGGTGGCGACACCATCTTCATCGGCGGCACCGAGGACGAGGCCCGCGCCTTGGTGGGCGGCGCCTTGCTGGCCTCGGCGTCCATGTTCGACGCCCCGCCCCTGCCGGATCTCGGCGGATCCGACGATCCACCCGAGCCCGAGCCGGACGCCCAGTCCGCCATGAGCACCCTGATCGACGAAGAGGAAGAGCCGGGCTTGCACGGGCAGCCCATGCCTCGCATCGCCCTCACCCAGCTGGCCATCGGGGCGCCGCGCACCGCGCTGGTCCGCCACATGCGCCGCTCCGCCCAGCGCGACCACCAGCGCCTCGAGCGCCTCGAGGCCCGCGTCGCCGAGCTCGAGGCGCTACTGCAGGACGCCCGCCGCAAGCTCACGGAGAGCCACGATTAGCCACGAAGCCCCAGCGAGTTCCCGCGGGGTGCTCGCCCTGGTGGCGGTGATCCTGGCGCTCAGCTACGGCTACTTCCTCCAGGGGGGTGGCTGGAACCAGGCCATCCGGCTGGACCTCGCCTGGGCCCTGGTGGAGCGCGGCACCGTCGCTATCGACGCCTACACCGCCAACACCGGCGATGTGGCCATCTTCGAGGGGCACCTGTACTCCACCAAGGCGCCCGGCAGCTCCTTCCTGGCCGTGCCCCTGGTCATGACCCTGCGCCTGGTGCAGTCCGGGCTGGGGCTCGATCCCGAGTCTGCCGGCGGCCGGGCTCTGCAAGGCCACCTCATCACCTGGGTTCTCGGGGGCTGGGGCACCGCGATCCTGGCCTGGTTGCTGGCCACCATGAGCCGCCGCTGGTACGGCGCCCGGCTGCGAGAGCAGGCGCTGGTGGCCCTGATCTTCGGGCTGGGCACCATCGCCTTCCCCTTCGCTACCGTGTTGCTCGGGCACAGCCTGGCTGCGGTCCTGGGTGTAGCCTCCATCGCCCTGGTGCTCCCAGGTGCCGGACGCAAGGCCCACCCCGGCTGGGCGGGCTGCCTGGCGGCGGCGGCCATGGTCACCGACTATCCGGCGGTGATCTTCCTGGCGGTCAGTGGGCTGGTGCTGCTCTGGCGGGAGCGATCCATCCGCGCTGTGCTGCTCTTCGGCCTGGGCGCCCTGGGGCCGATCCTGCTGCTGGCCACCTACCACCAGGCCTGCTTCGGCTCCCCCCTGACCACCGGCTACAAGTACCAGACCGAGATGTTCCAGCACACCGATGAGGCGGTGCTCCTGGGCCTGTTCAGCCTGCCCAGGCCCGACCGGCTGCTGGCCATCACCTTCGGGGCCAAGCGCGGCCTGTTCCTGCTCTACCCCGCCTGCCTCCTGGGCGTGGCGGCCGCCTTCCCCGCCTGGCGGCGGCGGGAGTCACGGCTCCCCCTGCTCGCGGCCTGGGCCGTGTTCCTCTGGTTCCTGACGCTCAACGCCAGCTACCCCGTCTGGGACGGCGGCTACAGCAGCGGGCCCAGGCACCTGATCGCCGGCGTCCCCCTGCTGATGGCGCCCGCGGCGCTGCTGTTCCGGGGCGTGCTGCGCTGGCCTGCGCTGATCGTGGCCGCCCTCTCCACGGCGCTGGCCACCATCATCACCCTGGTCAACCCCCTGGGGCCCTACCAGGTCGACTCCCTGCTGGGCCAGTACATCCTGCCCGCCCTGGCCATGGGCCGGGTGTCCCAGAACATCTTCCTGTGGTGGCCCAGCTGGCAGCCGACCAGCGCCGAAGAGGCCGGCAAGGCGGCCGTCAACATGGGCGAGCTGGTAGGCCTCCACGGCGCGCTCTCCCTGTTGCCCCTGCTGCTGCTGTGGGTGGCGTCCGCGGTGGCCCTGGTGGTCTTGCAGCGCAGGGCCGCCGAGCCGGCATAGGGTCAGCCCGCCCGGCAGACCCCTCGCCAACAGGCCAGGAAGCAGAACGGCGCCAGGGGCAAGGTCAGGCAGCAGCCTCCCACGACCAGGGCGGCCAGGGTCCAGTTGGCGTTCAGGAAGTCCACCAGATCCCGCAGGTGCCAGCCCAGGTCCGGCAGGCCCCCACCAGCACCCAGGCTAGGCGGACGCCGGGGCCACCAGCTACCCTGGCGGCAGAGCAGGGCCCCGGTGAGCCACCCCATCAGCAGCCAGGCAGCGCCCAGCGCCACCGCGACAGGCAGGCTGAGGATGAGCCAGCCCAGGTCCAGCCCGAGCCCCCCGTGCAGCCCCGCCAGGCCCATGCCCAGGGTGACGACGGTGACGACGGTGACGAGGCTGTTGTCCATGTTCCGGGCTCCATCCACACTACGCCCAGACCCCGCTCCTTCTTTCACCCGCTGGCAGAGACGGCTCCCAAGGCCAGCAGCTCTTCCAGGATGAGCTGCACTTGATCCAAGGGCCCGCCCAGCGATGCGGCCACCGCCGCGCTGTCGCGGACGCCATCCAGGGCGTTGGCCACCGCCACCGCTACGGGGGCCACCATCACGGGACGCACGGGGGCGTCCCACAGCAACACACCGACGCGCTGGGGGCGCCCGGCGCGCAGGGCGCTGGGGGGGCCGGGGATGAAGCGCCCCTCGCAGCACGCCACCAGCACCGGACCCGGCCGGCCCGGCGAAGGCGCGTCCAGCAGCCCGTCGTCTTCCCAGCTCCAGTCCTGGCCAGCGGAGCTGGGGTCGAGCTCCAGCGCAGACAGCCCGAAGCGCTCGACGGCCCGCTGGTGGCTGCCCTCGAGGCGGAGCTCCCCGAGGGCGAGCTGTGAGGCGGCGCTGGGGGTTGGCTCCCCCCGGACGAGCACAGCCTGCAGCTCACCCCGGGACAGCGAGCCCGCCAGCTGCGCCCGCTGGGAGACCAGGTCTTGCGCGGCCACGTCGAGCACGCCGTCGGGTGTGCCGGGCTGTCCGCGCAGCTCGCAGCCCAGCAGCTGCGCCAGCTCCGCCGACCCGTCATTGTGCGCCCGCGCCTGCACCACGAAAGGCTCGCCCCCGAGGCGTTCACGGACCCACGCCGCGTCAGGCAGGCACCAGGGCGCACCGGGCAGGGAGCCCCAGCCCCGCGCCAGCTGGACCACCAGGGCAGCCCGGGCGATGATCACCAGCGCTCTGGGGTCTGCATGGGCACGCCAGGCCAGGCCCGCGGACTCCACGCCGGCGGCCAGGGGCCAGCTGTCCAGGAACGCGGCCTGCAGCAGCGCGGCGCGCTCCCACTCGCCAGCGTCGACGGCCGACGCCAGGCGGTGCTCGAGCAGGACTCTGCCCTCGCCAGCCAGCCAGCCCGGCTGGAAGAGATCGGTCCACAGGCGGACCGCGAGATCGACGGCGCCATCCTCTTCGAGGCTGCGCGGCGGGAAGGGCCCGGGGGGCAGGACGGCGGTCATCGGTGGGACTCCGGTGCCTGCAGGCGCTCGATATTCGGCCCCTCGCGGGCGGGCACCCACAGGTTGGCGTAGACCGGAACCTCACCCTCGGCGAGCTGACTCAGGGGTAGGCTGCGCGCCAGGCTCCGGTATTCCGGAGGGCCCGAGGAGTAGAGGATGGTGACCGGGTGCTCGGAGGGCAGGCTGGCCAGCAGCGCATCCCGGAGCTCTGAGAGCATGTCGACGCTCTGCGCGGTGTCCAGCGCTTCTCCCCCGCGGCTGAACTCCCCGATCTGAACCACCAGCGCGGGCACATCGTGGGCCAGGCCCATGCCATCCCGCGCCAGGTTCCAGGCGCTGAGCACCTGCAGGCCTTGGTGGCCGGTCCAGAACACCCGGTCGAGCACCAGGTCCACGAAGCTGACGCCATGCACGAGGCGCAGAGGCAGCCCGCGATCGGCGCAGCGCTTGCGGATGACCAGCACAGCGTCGTTGTAGAACAGGGGGCTGCCCGCCACCAGATAGAGCACGTCGAAGCCATCGTCGAAGGCACGGCGCACGAGCATGCCCGCCAGATCGTCGTAGGCCGTGGGCCGATCCACCCCCGGAAGCTGGTAGAGGTAGTCGAGGGATCGGACCTCGAGATCCGGGGCGATGGACGCGCACAGCTCCCGGGCATGGGCCAAGCCGTAGGCACGGCGCCCGCGAGAGGCCGGGGCGCTGAGCAGCTCGAAGGCTTCGCGGGTGATGTGCTCGGGGCGGGCGGGCCCCAGGCCCACGATGGTCAAGCTGCCGGACATGGTGATGGAGCGGCTCCGGTGGCGGGAGCGCCACTCTATCATCCTGAGGGGAGGGCCCTCAGCGCGCGTTCATCGTGACGGTGCACTTATCCTCATCCGTCTGCAGCGGAAGACAGGGCAGCAGCTGGATGGTGGTCACATGAGGGTCGAGCCCCAGGCAGGTGAAGCCCTGGGCCAGCGCGCCGGAGTCGGCGGGCTGAACCCACAGCTCGAAGTCCACGGTCCGCACCCGCCCCGTGCCCGCGACGTCCTCGTAGGAGCACTCGCTGAGATCGTAGTCCACAAACAGGTTCTCGAAGGTCGCAGACTCGGAGTCGACCTTCGAGTCCGCGCTGGCATCGCCGAAGTAGTGGTCCAGCTCGATCTTCAGGCCAACATCACCGCTGGCACCCCCGGCGCAGCTGGTCTCGAAGTCGAAGGTGCCAGTGAAGGTCTCGTACTCGGCGCACTGGGGCCCCGCAGAGTCGGCGACGAGCAAGGCGGTGGTGGCGAGGACGGCGACGAGGCTGGCGATCTGCTGGCGCATGGGACTCTCCGAGTGGGTGTCGTGCGCAGAGTTTGCAAGGCGCGTGCCAGCTCGCCTCGAGCGACAGTTCCATCCCTCGAAGCGTCGCTTCCGTACACGCGCCAGCGCCGGTGCGGGTCGCGCGCCCCAGCGGATCGCCCTCGATCGTGATCCAGAGGTCGCGGTCTGGGTTCTGGGGCTGGAAGTCCCCCCAACGCACCAAGATCAGGGTACTAAGGCTTGACCAGAGGTGAACATGCATCGCTCCGCCCTCCTCCTCTTCCTGCTCTGCGCCGGCGCCTGTCAGGACTACGAGTTCATCCCCACCGACGACGTCGACGACAAGCTCGACGACTCCACCTGGCAGCCGGGGGACAGCGAGACCACCACCGACGACATCTGCGAGGATCCCGGGCGCTCCCAGGGCTCCGTGTCCATCGACGAGGCCTGCTACATCGAAGCCGCCACCGGCACCTTCACCCCGGTGCTCGAGTGGGCATCCTCGGCGCCCGGCGACACCTACACCACCCCGGTGGTGGGCAACCTCACCGACGACGACGGCGACGGCGACGTGGACGACGACGACATCCCGGACATCGTGGTGGCCAACGTCGCGGGCACCCTGTGGGCGCTGTCTGGCGACGGCGGCAGCGTGCACTGGAGCTACCCCATGGGCGGCTCCGAGCCTGCCACCGCCGCCATCGGCGACCTCGACGCCGACGGCGTGCCCGAGGTGGTGGGCGCCAGCACCACCGGCATCTTCGCCCTGCGCGCCGACGGCTCCCGCTACTGGACCTCCAACCCCTCGGGCCTAGGCAACCAGCCCACCTGCGGCGGCGTCGGCATCTACGATCTCGACGCCGACGGCTACCCCGAGGTCGTCATGGGCAACATCTTCCTGGACGGCCGCACGGGCAGCCTGGTGGGCAGGGGCAGCTACGGCGCGGGCAGCGGCTACGGCACCAGCTGGGGCAGCACCGTGGCCGCCTTCGGTGTAGCCGCGGACATCGACCGCGACGGCATCCAGGAGGTCGTCACCGGCAACGCCCTGTACCGCAAGGACGGCAGCACCATCTGGACCAACGGCCGCCCGGACGGCTTCGTGGCGGTCGCAAACTTCGACGGTGACGACGACGCCGAGATCGTCTCCACCTACACCGGCAACGTGGCCCTGCTGGACGGCGATGGCTCCACCATCTGGTTCGGCAACTACACCGGCACCACCATCGGCCCGCCCACGGTGGCCGACTTCGACGGCGATGGGCTGCCGGAGATCGGCGTGGCGGGGCACGGTGTGTACGTGGTCATCGAGCATGACGGCACCCTCAAGTGGCAGAACACCACCCAGGACTGGTCCTCCGGCTTCACCGGCTCGGCTGTGTTCGACTTCGAGGGCGACGGCCAAGCCGAGGTGGTCTACGCCGACGAGAACGACGTCTGGGTGTACGACGGCGCGACAGGCCGGGTGAAGCTCCAGGAGAGCCGCCACTCGAGCGCCACCTGCTCGGAATTCCCGGCCATCGCCGATGTCGACAACGACGGCCACGCTGAGATCATCTACGCCTCCGGCGCCTACTCGGGCTCCGAGACAGGGGTCCGGGTCATCGGCGACGCCGACGACTCCTGGATGGCGGGCCGACCCGTGTGGAACCAGCACAGCTACAGCATCACCAATGTGGGCACACGGGGGTCCATCCCGGCCGTGCCAGACACCAACTGGCTCAGCTACAACAACTTCCGCTCGGGCGACCTCAGCTCCTCCACCGGGGGGGCATTCAGCGACGCGCTCCCCGAGCATGTGGAGATCTGCCTGGACGACTGCGATCTGGGCCTACTTCAGGTGGTGGTGCGAGTCGGCAACGGCGGCGTGGACGACCTGCCCGCGGGCGTCCCCGTCTCGCTGTACAGCCTCCAGGGCAGCCAGGCGACCTTCATCGAGACCAAGGACACCGTGCAGATCGTGACCGCCGGCGAGACGACCTACGGCGTGGTCTTCGAGATCGAGGCCGCCTCCGTGCCCACTGGGCGGCTGAGGGTGCTGGTGGACGACGACAACGGCCTCGAGACCATCCAGGAGTGCCACGAGGACAACAATCTCTGGGAGACCGAAGACGCCGCGTGTCCTTGACCCTGGGGTCCCCGCGGCTTGCAGACGACTGGCTCGGAGCGTAGGAGGGCCACAATCCCTCGTCGCGTTTCCGCCCGGAGCGGCCCATGAGCGAAGACAAGGCACGCTGCACCAGCTGCGGCCGCAGCTTCCAACACCTCGCGCTGGCCCCCAAGGCCCACTGCATCTACTGCGGCGGCAAGCTCGCAGGCCCTGGCCTGGAGCACCTCGAGCTGGTGGAGGTCGACGACGAACCCGGTCCGGACGGCGCCCCCGCCGCCGCCCGCCGCCCCGTCAGGGTGCTCGCCGGCCACGGCCCCTCCCGCTGGTCCCAGCCCGTGACCTGGCTCCACGAGCTGGCGGTGCTGGCCATGCTGCTCATGGCCGCGGGCCTGGCGCTGGGCCTGCTGGTGCGCCACGATCCGCTGCTGCCCCCCGTCGTGCTGCGACCGCTCGCCCTCGCCTTGCTGCCGGTGTTCTGGCTGGCGGGCGTGAGCCTGCGGGTGGGCCTCGAGCTGTTCGCGGGCCCCTCCAGATCGGTGATCGTGGCCCTGCCTCTGCTCGTCCCCGGCCTGCTGCTCGGGCTGCCCTCCGCCATCGCCAGGACCCTGGCCCGGCTCCACGGCGCGGTCTTCGGCATCTGGGGCCTGGCGGTGGTGTTGATCGCCTTCATCGCGGGCACGGCTTGGCTGCAGACGCGCCACGACCCCCTCGTGGGCGCACGGGCCTGGCTCGAGGCGCAGCCCTCGAGCCCACGCATCGACCCCGGCTGGACCCCAGCCACCAGCGGCTGGTCAGGCCGGCTCACGGGCGAGGGCGAGGGAGGCTTCTCCCTGAACATCGAAGAGTCCGACGACGGCACCTGGCAAGGCACCCTCGCCTGGGTCCAGTCGGGCAGGGTCGATCCCGTCCGAGGCGTCCACCTGGGCAACCACCTGGCCTTCCCCTACCCCGGCCCTCCGTGGATCCAGCGCTGGTGGAAGCGCCCCACCATGCTGTCCACCATGGAGATCCTGGTGGTCGCCGACGGTCAGATCGAGGGACGGGACCTTGTGTTCGGCCACGTCCTTAGCGGGCAGCGTGTGTGGCAACGCCAGGCCCCGTCCGCGACCACCATCGCCGCCGTCGCCGGGGTACAGATCGAGGACGACCGGCCGCCCAGCTTGGACCCTCCAGTCGTACTCCGGCCGGTGATCCAGGTGGACGACGACCAGATCATCGTGGGACGAGCCTTCGTGCTGCAGCCCCCGGCGGGAGGCGAGCCTGTGATCCTCACCGCGGCGGGCTTGTTCGGCCCCTTCGGCGGCCTGTCCAAGGGCCTCAACCCGCAGATGCTCCCCGCCCTGATGGGCGACGCCCTGTTCTTCGATCTGCTCGGCGGTGCCATGCGCGCCCGTGGCGCCATGCGGCGGCCGCTCTCGGGCGCCCGCGCCACGCAGTTCAGCAGCGACGGTCCTCCCGACACCTCCCACGATCTGGTGGAGCTGGCTCTGCTGCCGGGGCACAGCCTCCACCCCACCACCCTCCGCGACGAGCCCATCGTGGCCGGCCTGCAGCTGTGGCTCCCTGTGGCCCCCAGCAGCGACCAGGACCAAGAAGAGAGCCTGCTGCCGGGCAAGGTGAGCGGCACCTGGGAGCACGGCTTCAGCGTGCGCTTCGACGCCACGGTGGTGCTGGACGGCCAGGTCGGCGCGCCCCTGCTGGACGGCCAGGGGCGCGTGGCCGGGATGCTCGTGGGCCGCGACCAGGGCGAGCGTGGAAGCTCCCTGGGCATCGCCATGCCCGCCCCCTGGATCGCCACCCGACTGCAGCCCTGAGCCTCTGGGGGCCCCGCGGCTTGTCCCAGGGCCCCACGGCGAATAGGCCATGGGTCCACCGCGAGGGCCCTACAGCCCACAGCCTACGAGGCGATCATGATCTTCGGAGACAACAAGACCAAGCAGGTCCACGCCCTGATCATCCAGTACTGCGACGTCGTCGGCCGCGCCGTGGCCGAGTACAAGCACCTCATCGACGACTACCTCAGCTGGGACAAGCACTTCAAGGAGGTCTCCAAGACAGTCCGCAAGACCGAGAGCGAGGCCGACGATCTGCTCAAGGAGATCGAGCGCACCATGCTCCGAGGCGCCCTGCTGCCGGCCTACCGCGAGGACTACATCGGCCTGCTCGAGACCCTCGACAAGGTGGCCAACAAGGCCGAAGACGTCGCCCAGACCATCCGCCTGATCCGCCCCGACATCCCCGAGGAGATCCGCCCGATCCTCGGCCAGGTGGCCGCCCTCACCTGCGAGCAGTGGCAGCCCGTGCCCGGCATGGTCAAGAGCCTGATCGAAGGCGGCCAGGGGCTCTCCGATCAGGCCGACTTCCTGGACGACAAAGAAGGCGAGATCGACAAGCTGCAGCGCAGCACCACCCGCGTCATCTTCAGAGACCTCGAGCTGCCCCTGGCCAACCAGATGCTGCTCAAGCAGCTCTTGGACCAGGTCTGCCACGTCAGCGACAAGATCGAAGATGTCGGAGATCGCATCTCGCTGATCGCCATCAAGCACGCGCTATGATCGAGTCTTGACGGGTGTATCGGGCGAACATAGACGCCCAGAATGTCTCTGACGGTCGCAATCCTCATCTGCGCAGGTGGGCTCTACGTTGGCGCGAACATCGGCGCAAACGATGCGGCGAACTGTATCGGAGCGCCGGTAGGCGCCGGCTTGATCCGCTACCGCACCGCCATCCTCACGGTGGCCTTGTTCGTCATCCTCGGCGCCGTCCTGCAGGGTGCCGAGGTCACCAAGACCCTTGGTAAAGGTATCGTCACCGAGAGCATCTCCACCTGGGGCGTGCTCACGGCCATGATCTGCGGCGGCCTGTTCGTCACCATCGCCACCTTCCGCAAGATCCCGGTCTCCACCTCCCAGGCCATCGTGGGCGCGGTGGCCGGGGTTGGTGTCGCGGGCGACCTGAACGTAGCCTGGGGCAAGGCACTCACCATCCTGGAGTGCTGGATCATCTGCCCTGTGCTCACGGCGGTGATGACCTACCTCATCTACGCCGGCATGCGCCGCGTGCTGGCCCGCACGGGCAAGGGCCCCCGCATCTCGGCGGCGCTGCGCTGGGCGGTCATCGCGGCCTCGGCCTACTCGGCCTACTCCCTGGGCGCCGGCCACCTGGGCATGGCCATCGGCCCCATCACGGCCATGGACGAGCAGGTGATCGATCACCGGCTCCTGGTGGTGCTCGGCTCCGCCTCCATCGCCGCGGGGGCCATCTTCTTCGGGGCGGGCGTCGCCAAGACCGTGGGCGGCAGCATCGTACAGCTGGACCTGCTCGGCGCCTTCGCCGTCCAGGCCTCGCTGGCCTTCGGGCTGCACGCCTTCGCCATGGCGGGCATCCCCGTGTCCTCATCCCAGGGTGTCGTGGGCGCCCTGATGGGGATCGGCCTGTACCACGGCATCAAGGCTGTCTCGAAGCGCAAGATCGGCGAGGTGGTCGTCGGCTGGATCGCCACCCCCAGCCTGGCTGGACTGGTGGCCTTCGGCATGTACCGCTTGCTGCTGTCCTTCGGACTGAGCTGACCCAGGCAGTGCGAGGTTACAAGGGCGTCCACACCGAGGCGAGCCCCATGTTCCGCACCACCGCCCCCCTGGCATGTCTGCTGCTGATGGCATGCCCTGGCCCCCCCGAGGTCCCTGAGGTCGCGGACCAGCCCGACCTGGAGGAGCTGGCGGCGGAGCTCTTCGCCCACCACCCGGACGACGACCCCGCGCTGCTGGTCGAGGATCTCGGCTGGCTCGTGAGCTGGCTGCAGGACTACGAAGCCGAGACCCGCGAAGGCTACCAGGTGGGCGGCCTGGACGACGCCACCATCGACGCCCTCGACGCGCAAGACCGCAGCAACGAGGACATGTTCGGAGTGGTGGTTGGCACCATCAGCGCCCACAGCGTCGAGGACGCCACCTACGCCATGGTGGCCGTGGACCAGGAAGAGATCCATGCCGACAACTACAGCGACTACCAGGTGGACTACCTCAGCGACCTGAGCTGCTTCCTGGACCGCAGCTGCCTGCGCCTGGAGCTCACCGAGGACTACACGGCCCACCTGTTGCTCGGGGTGGAGTCCACCAATCACACCCAGAACCAGTACCTGTGGCTGGAGACCCCCTCTGGCCTGGCCATGCTCCACCGCGCCTGGTTGCCCTGGCCCCCAGAGATCTCCATGAGCTGGCTGGCCATCCAGGAGCAGCTCTACCTGGACGTGTTCCTGCCATGGCAGGGCGGTCACTACCGCGTCCAGACCACCTGGCTGGTGCACGAACAGCAGAGCGTGCCCGAGGACGCCGTGATGAACATGGTCATCACCGGCATGCAGGAACACAGCGAGAACCTCGAGGCTTGGCTGGACGGGCAGTGACGGTTGCGCGCCAGCGCCTGGCCATGCGGGAGGGGATAGAGCCCTCCTCTGGGTCGCGCGCGGCACGCTCGACCTAGGGGAGCTTCAGCGCCGATGGCCACCTTCTACTGCCCCGCCTGCCTGAACACCTTCCAGGGGTCCCCACCTCGCTGCCCCAACATGGGCTGTGGGCGCGACCGCCCGCACACGGGCTGGGGGCGTATCCTGGGGCCAGGCGACCTGATCGATCGCCACTACCGGATCGACCGGGTGCTGGCCCTGGGCGGCGCCGGCTTGACCTACCTGGCCCGCGCCGTGGACGCCGGCGGCCACCCCGTCCCCCCGGAGCTGGCCATCAAGGTGTTGTTCGAGGAGCGCGCCAGCGGGACCTTCCTGCGCCGGCTGGCCAACGAGGCCCAGCTACTCCAGGATCTCGACCACGACCACATCGTGCGCAGCCGCGGCTTCGTGCAGCGGGCGGGCCAGCCCCCCTACCTGGTCACCCTCTTCGAGGCGGGCGGCACCCTGCAGCAGCACGTGAAGCGGGTAGGTCCCCTGCCCCCCTCGGCCGCCTGTGGGGTGCTGTGGCAGGTGCTCAAGGCCCTGTCCATGGCCCACGCCGCGGACGTGGTACACCGCGACCTCAAGCCCGCCAACGTCCTGCTGGCCGCGGCCGTCGCCCGGGACGTCACCCCGTGGGTGCGGGTGGCCGACTTCGGCATCGCCAAGGTCAGCGCCCCCATCGGCGCGGGGCTCACCCAGGCTGGCACCTTCATCGGCACCCCCGAGTACGCAGCGCCCGAGCAGCTCGAAGGCCAGCCCCCCGTCCCGGCCACCGACATCTTCGCGGCGGGCGGCTTGCTCTACTTCATGCTCACCGGCCGCCCTCCGCTGCAGCTCAGCGCCCGCGGCGACCCCCTGGCTGTCTACGAGCTGCTGCTCGAGCAGCTCCCCCCCCAGCTGCCCCAGCTGGGCATCGATGGCGACAGCCAAGGCCGGCTGCAGCGGGTGCTGGACAATGTCTCCATCGCCAGCGCCAGCCAGCGCTGGTCGGTGCCCCGGATCCTCGAAGAGCTGGCGCCCTTGATCGCCAAGCCTGCACGATCCAGCGCGCCCACCGCTGCCCCTCCCATCCCCGACCACCAGGCCGCCCAGCCCACCATGGCCGGCTGGACCTCCGAGCCGCCCGCTCCGGTGCTGGGCGCCTACGACGCCACCCTGCTGGAGCCGCCCCCTGCCGAGCCTGTTCGGCCGCCTTCGCTGCCCCAGCCGGCAGACGCCACCATGGTTGCCCCACCACAGCTGCCCGTGCCGGCAGCGCAGCCACCACCTCCAGCCCCACCCCAGGAGCCTCGGGCCCTGAGCCTGGACGACCTGTTCAGCAGCCCCACGGTGCCCCGGCAGCGCCCCGCACCAGTGGACGCACCGCCCCCTCCCGTCTCCGACGACCCCTTCGCTGCCCTGGGCCGCGGCCCAGCGCCGCCGCCCCCCCTCGACGATCCCTTCGCGGCCCTGGCCATGCCCAGATCGGCGCCCAGCCCAAGCCCAGCCGCCGCTGCGCCCCCCCCGCCCGCCACCAGCACCTGGGCGCCTGCGGAGCCCCACGCCCTGCCCTACCCCTTGCCCTCCGCGCCCCAGGCGCTGCTGGGCCTGGTGGGGGCCGTGCGTCCGGCCGACCGGGCCGCGCCCCTCGCCGCACTGAGGGCCCTGCCGCGCCCCGAGCTGTCCCGTGCCCTGCGTGCGTGGCGGCCTGGCGAAGACGCCGCCCAGGGCCGCGGCGCCGGCCTGGCCATAGCCGCCATCGGCGGCACCGACCTGGCCGCCATCGCCCGCAACCTCACCCGCGCCCGGGACGCCGGGGTGCGCGCCTGCGCAGCCGAGGCTCTGGGGGCCGTGGCCCAGGGCAGCCTGCTGTCCACCCTGGGGCGCTTGCTGGACGACCCCGATCCCAGCGTGCGGGTCGCCGCGGCCCACGCCGTGGGCCAGGCCTGCGTCCGCACCGGCGATCGCGCCCTCGGGGCCTCCTGGCTGGACCGCATCGCCCAGGACCGGGACGAGCGCGTGGCCCACGCCAGAGACATGGCACTGAGCCGGCTGAGATAGGCGCTAGAGCCCTCCGCCCAGGAACACGGACAGCACGTCGCCGCCCCACGCTGCGGCGAGCAGGTCTGGCTGGCCGTCGCCGTCGATGTCGGCCACACGCACGCACTCGCCCAGGTAGCCCGTCGCGGTGTCACCGGTGATGGTCGCATCGGCGGAGGATGAGTCCATGACGCCGACCACCGGCCCGAACAGCACATAGACCTCGCCGACATCGGCGGTGCTCCCGTCGTCCACGCCCCCGGCGCCCAGCACGAGGTCGGAGTAGCCGTCGCTGTCCAGATCACCACCCGCGACGCCCGCACCGAGCAGGTCATCGGCGGTGGCGCCCCAGATGGCTGCCGTCGCGACAGTGGAAGCATCAGCGGTCCCCGACCAGCGCGCCGCCCCGCCCTGGAACAGCCACGCTGCCCCTGAGTTGACGCCCGCAGACCCGTCCGCCTTCCCGCTCCCCACCAGCAAGTCCTCGTAGCCGTCGCCGTCCACGTCACCCGGGGAGGCGATGCCCTGGCCCAGGTAGTCGGCCCAGGTGGCGCCGGTGAAGCTGGCGTCGGCGTCGGTGCTGACCAGTGAGCTCGACCATGTGGTGTCCCCGTAGAACAGGTAGGCCTGACCACCGCGCGTGATGCCGATGTCGCTGTAGGCGCTGCTCATCCACAGATCGTCCAGGCCGTCGCCGTCGGCGTCAACCGCCGATGAGAACTGGCGGAAGTAGCCCAGCTGCAGACCGCCTTGGTGACCCTCGATCGTGACGTCTGCGGCCGTGTCCACAGCACTGGGGCCGCTGGGAGTCGTCCCGTCGCCCCACACCAGGTAGACCACGCCAGCGGCGCTCCCAGCCGAGCTGTCGTAGCCGTAGGCGCCGAGGGCCAGATCGTCGAGGCCGTCGCCATTGAGATCCCCCAGGAAGGCCGCGTCCGAGCCCAGGTAGTCGTTCGCGTTGGCGGCGTACCAGATCGTGTCGGAGGTGGCCTCGGCCATGCGGTCGCCCGTGAGGTGGGTGCCGCCGAAGTAGAAGTAGACCGTGCCCGAGCCGCTCAGGTAGGTGCCGTTGCGGTAGGAGCTGACCACCAGATCGTCGGCGCCATCGCCGTCCAGATCGCCACCCGATGCCAGCACGCGACCGGCATAGTTGTTGGTGTGCTCGCCCTGCAGCGTGAGATCCTGACTACCGCTCACGTCGGTGTCAGCGACGATGGGACCATAGCTGACAAAGGCCAGGCCTGCCTTGATGTCGCCATCGGCGCTGGTGTCGTAGTAGGAGCCGGTGATCAGGTCGAGCGCCCCGTCGGCGTCGAAGTCCGCGACCTCCACATCGTAGTGTGTGCGCATGCCTCGGTCGCCGGTGACGGTGATGTCGGCGTCGGCCACATCGCTCCAGCCCTCCAGCCCGCAGCCGCTCGAGGTGCCGTCACAGTCATCGTCCACGCCGTTGTCACAGATCTCCACGGCGCCCGGATGCACGCTGGAGTCGCCGTCATCGCAGTCGGTGCCGCCGTCGGAGATGCTGTCGTAGCCGTCGCCGTCGGTGTCGGTGGTGGAGCCGGTGCAGGCGTCGTTGGCCTGGCCTGGGGTGGAGCCCGAGGAGCAGTCCGATGCAGCCCAGTTGGACTCGACGTCGCCCACTCCCAGGTCCACCCGGTCCGTGCTGACGCCATCTCCCGGGTCCATCGGGTAGGAGAAGCTGTCGATCAGCGTCGAACCATCGGTCTCGTAGAGCATCACCGGGTCGCTGACGGACAGCCCCGAGGCGATGGCCGCGTCATCGGTGGTCAGCAGCAGCGTGGCCGAGGGGATGCTGTACTCCCCAGCGTAGCCGGCATCGAGGATCACAGCCCAGGCACCGGGATCCAGGGTGGTGCTCCCCGCGCTGTAGGCCTCGATGGTGTCGGCGGCGTCACCGTCGTAGATCACCAGGCCCGCCAGGTCGATGGCGGCGCTGCCTGCGTTGTACAGCTCCACGAACTCGCCGGTGGACTCGGAGGTGGGGTTGGCCATCACCTCGGTGATCAACAGCACCCCGGCGTAGCCCGAGGACGCACCGCCGCCGTCCTCGCCACAGGCCTCGGATCCAGGTGAGGAACCGCTGGCGCAGCTGGATGCGGTCCACGATGTGGAGTCGGACAGCATGGTCAGGTAGACCCGCTCGAGGCTCACACCGTTGCCCGGGTTGCTCGGGTGGAGGAAGGCGTCGAGCCGGTGGACGCCGTCGGCCTCGAACAGCTCCACGGTGTCGTTGACCGCCAAGGAGTTGCCCAGGGTGGTGTCGCCGGTGGTGAGCAGGATTGCGGCGCTGTCGATGCCGTACTCACCCGCGTACTCCGCATCGAGCACGACCGCGAAGCCCCCCGGGGCCAGCACGGTGCTGCCGCCGTCGTAGCCCTGGAGCACGTCTATGTCGTCGCCGTCGGACAACACCAGGCCTGCCAGGTCCACGTCGCTGTCGCCGGCGTTGTACAGCTCGATGAACTCCCCGGTGTCCTCGTCGTCGGCGTTGGCCATCACCTCGCTGATGATGACAGCCGCGCAGACGCCACCCGCCGCGCCGTTGAGCCGTCCGGCGCTGTGGCCAGGGCCGCAGGCGTCGCTGCCGGCGACCCAGTTGGTGCTCACATCCCCCGCCGCATAGTCCAGCTTCTCGACAGACACGCCGTTACCCGGGTCCATGGCCCAGGTGTAGCTGTCGATGAGGGTGGCGCCGTCGCCCAGGTACAGGGCCACGGAGTCGGAGCTGTTGGCGATGCCGTTGCCGATGGTGGCGTCAGGGGTGCTCATCAGGACCAGTCCAGCGGTCAGGGCGTAGTCCTCGGCGAAGTCCGGATCGATGATCAGGGCGTGCTCACCCGCGCCCAGCAGGGTGCTGCCGCCGTGGTAGCCCTCGAGCACGTCGGTGGAGTCGGCATCGGAGATCACCAGGCCCCCCATGTCGATCTCGGTGGTGGTGGGGTTGTAGATCTCCACGAACTCGCCGGTGCGCTCATCGGCGGCGTTGGCCATGACCTCGGTGATGACGAGGCCCGCGGGGTCTCCGCTCTCGGGGAAGCAGTGGGCGCTGCCCGGCGAGATGCCATCGGCGCAGACCGACGCCCGCCAGTTACCGGCGACATCGCCGGTGTCGAGAGCCACCAGCTCGAGGGAGACACCGTCGCCGGGATCGCTGGGGTGAGAGAAGCTGGCGACGGTGGTGGTGCCGTCGGCCTCGAGCAGGGTGACCGTGTCGGATGTGGTCATGCCGTTGCCGATGGTGGTGTCGGCGGTGGTGACCAGCACGGCCCCGGCGTCGATGGTGTAGGCGCCGTCGTACTCGGGGTCGAGCAGCACGGCGTAGCCCCCGGCGGCCAGCTCGGTGCTCCCGCCGCTCCAGCCGACGATGGTGTCAACGTCGTCCCCGTCGGTGATCAGCAGCTCCGCCAGGTCGATGGTGGTGCCGCCGGCGTTGTACAGCTCGACGAACTCGCCGGTGGACTCGGTGCTGGCGTTGGCAAGGACCTCGGTGATGATCAACGAAGTGCCGGAGTCGACCCACTCGTCGAAGCCCAGGTCGGGGGCCGAGCTGACGCCGCGATCGTCGCCGTCCAGGTCGGTGGCGACGGCGGTGGTGGTGCCCGCGTCGATGCAGGGAGAGCTCGCGGAGAGCCGGTAGTCGCCCTCGGCAGGCCCAGCGAACAGAGGGTCGGCCGCGATGTCCGTGGCCGCCTCCGAGGCGTCGTTGACGTAGTCGGTGGTGTTGCCCCAGATCAGGTTGTAGCCCATCGTGCCGGTGCAGCCGTCGCAGTTCAGGCCGCTGTCGTTGCTCACGACGATGTTGTTCAGCACCTGGACCGAGGCCGCACTGCGCAGCCCGATGGCCCCGGCGCCGGCGCTGGTTCCGCCACCGAAGCCGTTGCCCCACAGGGTGTTGTGCGCGACCAGGCCAGAGCTGCCCGTGACGTGGATTCCCGTGATGGCGTTGGAGTGGACCGAGCTGTTCTGGATGGTCGTGCCCAGGTCGTACTCGCTGTAGATGCCGTACTGGTTGTAGGCCGCATCGACCTCGCCGAGCACGGAGTACACGCTGCCGACGGAGTACAGGCCGTACACGAAGTAGTAGACCCCCACATCGCGCACGTGCACGATCCCGCCGTCCCCGTCGACATAGATCCCCTCGCGCGTGGTGTACCAGGTGCCGTCGGTGACGAAGGTGGGCGAGGTGACGCCGAAGCCGCTGAAGGTGGTCTCGGTTCCGCCGGTGATGTCCACCGTGCCGATGAGCAGCGTCTCTTCGCGACCCGCGCCCGCGACGGTCATGGAGCTGCGGATGCGCAGGTCCTCGGTGTAGGTCCCAGGGGGCACCGTGACCGTGTCGCCGGAGCTGGCCGCGTCGATGGCCGCCTGGATGGTGGTGAAGGGCTGGGTGTGGTTCAGCAGGACCGGCTCGGGGGAACCGGAAGACCATGAGCCCGCGGGCTCGGCTGGCCCCTGGGCGGCGCAGGAGACGAGCAGCGGGCCAACGAACAGGTGGGCGCGGAGCATGGCATCGACCTTGGTTCGCAAGGAATGGATGCCACGATGCTACCCGTTCGATGTCGAGAACGCGAGAGACCAGCCCGACGGTCAGCTCTTCGCAGACTTTCTCTCCCCGCGCACCACCGACCTGAAGCTCTTGCGGAGCTCCTTCTTGCGCAGGCGGATGCAGTCGGGGGTCACCTCGACCAGCTCGTCGTCACTGATGAACTCGAAGGCCTTCTCGAGGGTCAGTGGCATGGGCGGCGCCAGGATGAGCTTCTCGTCTGCGCCGCTGGACCGAATATTGTTGAGCTGCTTGGGGCGCGCGGCGTTGACGTTGATGTCGTTCTGCCGGGCGTTCTCACCCACGATCATGCCCTCATAGACCTCGGTCCCCGGCACGACGAAGAGCTTGCCGCGGGGCTGGAGGTGGAAGAGCGCGTAGGTGGTGGTCTGGCCGAGCCGGTCGTTCACCAGGGAGCCGTTCATCCGGTAGGGGATGTAGCCGGCGTGCAGGCCCCAGCCCTCGAAGATGCGGTTGAAGATGCCCATGCCCCGGGTGTCGTTCAGGTAGGCCCCTCGGAAGCCGATCAGCCCACGGGAGGGGACCCTGAACTCCACCCGTGAGCGCCCCGAGCCGGCGGCCTTCATGCTGACCATGCGGCCCTTGCGCAGGTTCATACGCTCCGTGACGATGCCCATAAACTCCGACGGGAGGTCGAGCATGGCCAGCTCATAGGGCTCGTGGATCTTCTCGTCCACCTCACGCGTGAGCACCTCGGGCTTGCTCACACACATCTCGTAGCCCTCGCGGCGCATCTGCTCGATGAGGATGGCGATCTGGAGCTCACCGCGGCCGAACAGCCGGATGCGGTCCACGGGGCCGCCGCTGTCGATGCGCACGGCCACGTTGTAGCGGCACTCGCGCTCGAGGCGGTCACGCAGCTCACGAGCGGTGAGGTACTTGCCCGAGCGGCCCGACAAGGGCCCGTTGTTGGCCAGGAAGGTCACCCCGATGGTGGGCTCCTCGACCGTGAGCCGCGGCAGAGGCCGCGGGTCCACGAGCGAAGTGAGGGTGTCCCCGATCTTCATGGCGTCGATCCCGGCGATGGCCACGATGTCGCCTGCCACGACGTCATCGGCGTCGATGCGCCCCAGGCCCTGGAAGGTGTACAGCTGCACCACCTTGACCTTGGTGGTGCCTTCCTCGCCCACCAGGGCCAGCTCGTCCAGCTTCTTGATGCGCCCGTCGTAGATGCGGCCGATGGCCAGACGACCCAGGTAGCTGTCGTAGTCCAGCTGGGTGACCAGCATCCGCAGTGGGTTCTCGTCGCGTCCCTCGGGGGCGGGCACGTGCTCGATGATGTCGTCCAGCAGCGCGCTCAGGTCACCGGGCTCGAGGGCACCGTCGCGGTTGGCGTAGCCTTCCTTGGCACAGGCGTACAGGACCGGGAAGTCCAGCTGATCCTCGTCGGCGCCCAGGTCGATGAAGAGGTCGTAGACCTCTTGCAGCACTTCGTCTGCGCGGGCGTCGGGACGGTCGATCTTGTTGATGCACACCAGGATCGCCAGCCCGTCGGCCAGGGCCTTGCCCAGCACGAAGCGGGTCTGGGGTAGCGGGCCTTCGCTGGCATCCACCAACAACAGCGCGCCGTCCACCATCATCAGCGCACGCTCCACCTCGCCGCCGAAGTCGGCATGCCCCGGGGTGTCCACGATGTTGATCTTGGTGCCTTTGTAGTGAACAGCCGTGTTCTTGGCCAGGATGGTGATGCCTCGCTCCCGCTCCAGATCCATGGAGTCCATCACCCGCTCCACCATGGCCTCGTTGGCTCGGAAGGTGCCGCTCTGGCGGAGCATGTGGTCCACCAGGGTGGTCTTGCCGTGATCGACGTGAGCGATGATGGCGATGTTTCGAATGGATGGCTGGGACATAGAACGGCCTTCAGTGCCTGAGGGGGTGGAGGCCGCGGGGTGTATCGCGATCGCTCCTCACCGCCAGGAACATTCGACCGCTGCGTGCTTCAGCCAGCCTTAAAGGTCGCGCCGCCGCCACAGCGCCAGGGCTGGCAGGGCCAGCAGCCACCAGGCCATGGTCCCCTTGCCCGACCGGCTACTGCAGCCGCAGTCCTCGGGCTGTTCACAGACCTCGCACTGCTCCGGGTCGTCGCAGGGCGCCGCGGTGTCCACCGGCGGATCGCCCGGGTCGGTGTCGTCGGGGACCGAGCTGTCCTGGGGAGGATCGACCGGCGCGATGCCCTGATCGGCGTTCTCTCCCTGGACCACCTCGCTCTGGAAGACCAGCTCACCGTCGGCGGCGAACAGGGCGTAGTGGTAGGTCTGGTCGGGCACGATCTCGCTGTCCACGATCTCCACGGCCTGACCTGGGACCGGGTCGTCGTCCTGGTGGACGACCACGCCGTCTTCGATGTCCTCGGGCCACCCGTCGAGGCTGCGCACCAACACCGTGCCCCCCAAGGGGCTCATCCAGGGCTGAGTCCAGGTGACGATGATGGTGTCCAGCTGGTCGTCAGAGGCCACCAGATCGCGCACACGGTAGTGACCAGGGACGTCGGCCAGCTGCGCCACGCAGACCTGATCGAGGGCCCAGCCACCGAACTCCAGGCCTTGATCGGAGGCCAAGGTCCAGGTGAGCTGCACCTGCCCTGACGCATCCAGCAGATCCTCCAGCGGGAGCTCCACCATCGTCCAGCCGGCATCCAGGGTGTGCGCCGAGCCACCCTGGGTGGCGGGGTTCTCCCAGGCCTTGGCGTCGTTCACGAAGAGCTTTGCGTGGTCGTAGATGCCGTCTTCGACGGTGAGCCAGCGCCGCATGCTCACCATCAGCATGGGGCCGGGGTCGTGCACGACGACAGCGGGGGAGCGCAGGTACTGGCGGTTGTTCGGGCTGTACAGGGCGTCCAGGCCCGTGGTGGCCACGGCGCTGCCCTGGTAGGGACCGTCGGGCACGAAGCTGCCCCCGGTGGGTGTGCCGAAGGCCCACTCGTCCAGAAAGACGCCGGCGGTGTCGGGCTCCCAGGGCGTGCCGGGCCCGTGCTCCCAGTCGCTGGCTCCATGCTCGAAGCCCTCACACCACAGCAGCTCGCGGTCGCCCACCCTGAAGCTGTACAGGCCGCCACTGTCGCCGCCGTGGGTGAAGACGGTCTGGTCACCGTCCGTAGAGCTGGCTTGGATGAAGTAGGAGACCAGGGATGTGGCCGGCTGGCGCGGGATCTCACCGCTCCACAGGCCCTCCGCCTGCTCGAGCTCCAGCTGGACCCAGCCGTCGTAGGGATCGTCCAGCCCGGTGTCGCCGGTGTCGCCCAGCCCGCCGTCTTCCGCTGCCCCGGGCAGCCCCATGGGATCGAGGCTGTACCACAGCTGCACCGAGTCCATGTCCAGATCGCCGCACGCGTCGCTCAGGGCGTACAGCTCGAAGTCCACGGGGTAGCTGGCGGCGCTCGAGGGCTGCTCCTCGAGGGGGGTGTGGTCATAGATCATCACGCCGATGGGGCCGGGACCCAGGCCGTGCTGGTCCAGCAGATCGAGCAGCTCGCAGGCGTGGGGGGTGCCGTTGCTCAGGTCGCCGTCGTCGTCGTCGGCCAGGATCACCGCCTCGTAGGCATCGGTGAGGGTGGGGCCCTGCTCGAGGGCGCCCAGGAAGAGCAGGTCGGTCATCTCGACGCCGGCGTCGACCCCGTAGGCGTCGGACCAGCGCTCCCGCAGGTTCCAGAGGAACGAGCCCCAGATCAGGCCGTCGTTGTGGACCTCTCCGGTGTAGTCGCCTGGGTAGACCTTGTCGGTCTCGAGCTCCCGCAGCCAGGGGTAGCCGATGTAGAACTCGGGAGCGAGGGCGTAGTCGTCGTTGATGGTGGCCGCGACATAGTCCGATGACCCCTCGCTGATGTCGCCAGCGAAGGTCCCGGCCGCCAGGATGTACTGGTGGATCCCATGCCCCAGCTCGTGCATGATCACGTCGGCGATGCGGCCGGAGTTGTTGCAGAGGCTGCCGTCGCCGACGAAGAAGTTGATGGTCCCGGAGGTGTAGTAGGCGTTGCAGGCGCCGTGGTTCAGCTCCACCGTGGCGGGCACCAGCACCCCCAGCCAGGGGTGGCTTGGCCAGCGGTCCGCGAGCCAGTCCCAGGTGGCGTGGAAGGTATGCTGCACCTGCGCCGCCGAGTGGATGATGTCGGTGCCGCCCACGAGCAGGATGTCGTCAGCGCCGCTGGCCGAGATGCCCGCGCCGTTGTCGAGCACCTGCAGCTGTGGCCCCTGCAGGGTGACCGTGAGATCACCCGCCAGCCCGTGGCCGCCGTCGGCGGCGGTGACCGCGCTGGCACCTGAGGAGTCCACGACCGTGATCTCTCGCGCCGGGGCCTGCACCAGCGGATCGCCCACGGTGCGCTCTTCGTGGGACAGCTCCACCGACGCCCAGTGGCGAGAGTCGTAGCGCAACAGCTCCGCGCCGTCGCGGTCCTGGTAGACCACGTAGGGGCCGTCTTGCGCCAAGGTGGCGAGCACCGGCTGGACGCCGGTGGCGCCGGGGCCTGCGCCGCGGCTGACCGGCAGCGGCAGCACGCGCTCACCGCTGCGGGGTTCCTGCAGGAGGCGGATGGGGGTGAGCTGCACCCAGACGCCCGCCACGCGCCCGTCATGCACCACCAGCGCCACCTGATCACCGACCACCGGGGCCCCATGCCACCGGCGCTCGTAGCGCAGGATGCTGCGCTCACCGCGGCGGCTGCGAGAGGCCAGGGAGAGCTCGGCGGGGTCCACGCCAGCGAGCTTGGCGACGTCGGCCACCAGCGCATCGGCGCGGCCCGAGGGCGGACCCGGCGCCCACAGGAAGCGCGGCGTGCCGTTGCGCTCATCCCAGCGCACCGCCCAGTCCCGACCCCAGCGGGCTCTGAACTCCCGCCACGCGGGGGCGCTGGAGAGTCGCCACTGCACCGCGGCGCGCTGGTCCAGGGGTGGGCTGGGAGGGCCCGAGCGGATCTGATCTTGCTCGAGGGGAGCGAAGCCGAACAGGAGCAGCAGTGCCAACATGGGAGCCTCCGTGCGCTGCTGAGTGTAAGCGGCCGCGGCGGCCTTGGCAGGCCTCACAAAAGCCCACATCGGGCTCCCCATTCACACCCACCCGTGGCACACTTCGATGTGGAGGCAGCCGCGACCACCGAGCTATGCTCTCGGCTGCCGTCCCCGGAGCGTCGCAGTGCACACCATCATCGAGCTTCAGGACTTCATGGTCCTGTCCGCCACCATCAACTACCAGCTCACGGCCAGCCCAGTGAACTGGTACGCCGTGCTCACCCTCGCCCGCGACGGCACCTACCGCCGCGAGGGGGACGAGGAGCTCATTCGCCTGCTCGAGTACCTCCACGAGGCCTACGGAACCTCCACCCGCCGGCTGGGGCCCCTGGCGGTGATCCACCCCATCCGCACCGCGGCGCTGCTGTACCGCACCGTGCCCGACTGCCCTCTCTCGGACCTGGTCACGGCCCTGCTGCACGACAAGGAAGAGGATCTCACCGCCGACCGCTACCACCCCAAGGTCTGGAAGCGCCTCGAGGCGCGCTACCAGGGAGAGATCCACCACATGGAGTCGGCCTGGAGGATGCAGGAGCGCATCGACGCCCTCACCCGGCGGCCCGCGGAGGACTACTTCGGCTACCTGGGGCGCGTGATGGACGCGGCCGAGGCCAGCCCGGACATCGTCCGCATCAAGCTGGCCGACCGCCTGGACAACACCCTGGACCTCAGCGTCGATGTGCGCAGCGAGACCCAGGACGTCGACTGCTTCGAGCTGATCTTCGACGTGCTGTTCACCAGCTCCCACCTGGGCCAGCAGATGCCCCTGCGCCATCCGGTCACCGGCCGCATCAACGGCTCCCGGCGCCTGTACCAGCTCTACAAGAACGCGGTGTTCCTCTCCATCCTGCGCCAGCGGGGCAAGGACCGCCTCGACGAGCCCACCACCCGGCTGTTCCAGGCCCTGGCCCACAGCTCCCTGCGCCAAGCGCGGCAGATCCTGGTCCACCTCTTCGTCTTCCACATCACCAGCACCCACCACCAGCGGGCGCTGCTGCAGGAAGCCCTGGAGTACTGCCAGGGTGAGCGGATCGCCATGGTGCACCCGGTGGAACACCCCCACCGCCTCGACGGCGTGTTCGACTCCGTGTTCAACATCCCAGACCGCAAGAAGCTCAGGGTGAGCCTGGACAACCTGTACGCCGACAAGCCCATGATGTCCCTGGTGGCCATCGCCATGGCCGCCACCTTCTCGAGCTTCCGCAACGACCCCGCATTCTTCATCGAAGGGATCGACCCCGCGGGCCTGCACCCCCGCACCGAGCCCTGATCCCCACGAGGCCCCCATGCGCTCCTTGATCTGCCTCATCCTGAGCCTGCCTCTGCTGGCCTGTCTTCCCGATCTGAAGGACGACAGCGACACGGTCCCAGAGGGTGACACCGACACCGACAGCGACAC
>CALDOK010000003.1 GCA_937912125.1 uncultured Pseudomonadota bacterium | reverse complement strand
TCGCCGAGGGCAACCTCACCGATGTCGGCAGCGCCCCCTTCGCGGACGTCGACGGGGGCGATCTGCACCTCGCCGCGGGCTCGAGCGCCGTGGACGCCGGAGTCGCCCTGAGCGGTGACAGCGAGGTCACCCACGACATCGACGGCGACCCCCGTGACGCCACCCCCGATGTGGGGGCCGACGAGCTGTGATGCGCGCCGCACCGGCGGTGCTGGTCCTGCTGTGGGCCTGTGGTTCGTCCCTCGACGGTGACGGGGACGGCTTCGACGAGCTGAGCGGCGACTGCGACGACGCCAACCCCTACGTGTTCCCGGGCGCCCAGGAGTTCTGCAACGACGCTGACGACGACTGCGACGGAGAGATCGACGAGGTCGGGGCTCTGGGGGGAGAGGGCTTCCACGCCGACGCCGACGGGGACGGCTGGGGCATCAGCGGCTACGACGTGGACGCCTGCAGCGCTCCACCGGGCTACGCCGAGCGCCGCGGCGACTGCCACGACGGCGACCCTGCGATCCATCCCGGGGCCGACGAGATCTGCGACCACATCGACAACGACTGCGACGACAAGATCGACGAGGACAGCGCCGTGGACGCGCTCACCTGGTACCCGGACCTGGATGGCGACGGCTACGGCGACGCCGCCCAGCCCACCCCGGCCTGTGAGCAGCCCTGGGACCACGTCGGTGGCGACGCTGGGCTCGACTGCGACGACGTGGACCCCAACGTCAACCCGGCGGCCACCGAGACCTGCGAGACCGCCTACGACGACGACTGTGACGGCACCGCCAACGACCAGGACGCCTTCGACTGCACGATCTGGTACGCCGATCTGGACGGAGACGGGCACCCGGGCACCGAGGCCTGTCTGTGCGAGGCCGAGGGGGACTTCCAGCACGAGGCCGCCACCGACTGTGACGACGGGGATGTGGCGGTGAATCCCGACGCCACCGAGCAGAGCAACTGGGTGGACGACGACTGTGACGGCGAGGCGGAGTACGCGTTGGACGATGCGTTCCGCATGGAGGGTGTGGACAGCGGGGACTACGCCGGCAGCTTCCTGGCGGGGGGCGATGTGAACGGGGATGGGCTGGCGGATCTGCTCATCGGCGCCTGCCTCGAGGACAGCGGGGGCAGCAACGCCGGAGGCGTCTACCTGGTGCTGGGGCCGGCCACGCACGCAGCGAGCCTCGCCGACGCAGACGCGCTGTTCTACGGCGAGAACGCCAGCGACAACGCCTGCCTGCCCGCGTTCGCGGGGGATGTGAACCACGACGGGTTCGGGGATGTGCTGGTCGCCGCGGTGAGCCACGACGCCGGCGGCTCGAGCTCCGGCAGCGTCTATGTGCTGCTGGGCCCCGTGACTGGTGCGCTGGACCTCGCGTTGGAGGCCGACATCGTCCTCCCCGGAGCCGCCGCAGCGGACTACCTCGGATACGGCATGGACGGCCTGGGTGACGTGAGCGGCGACGGCGTGGACGACTTCGCGGTGGGCGCCTATGGGCATGATGGGCTCGGCAGCACCGCGGGGGCCGCCTGGGTGTTCCTGGGGCCCATCAGTCAGGGCAGCAGCCTGGACGAGGCGGACGTGCTGCTGCAGCACGAGGACGCCACCTACCTGGGCCGCAGCCTGGCGGCCGCGGGTGACGTGGACGGCGACGGCATCGGTGATGTGGTGGTGGGGGCGCCGCTGTCTGATGTCCTGGCCACCAACGACGGGGCCGTCTACGTGTTTCTGGGCCCCTTGGATGGGTCGGACCCCGAGCCCGCACCGGACATCGTGATCCATGGCGAGTCTAGCTCAGATACCCTGGGGTACGCCGTGGCTGGGGGCGCCGACATGGACGGAGACGGGCTGGACGACCTGGCCATCGGCGCCCTGGACGCCGACTTCGTACACATCGACCCCGGGGTGATCTACGTGATGGCCGGGCCCTTCGAGGAGCAGCAGTCCGTCGCCGGCTCCCGAGCCAAGATCGTAGGGGAGGGTTCCGAAGACGGAGCCTGGCGCGTCGCCATGCCGGGGGACATCGATCAGGACAGCCACCAGGAACTGCTCATCGGGGGTCCGTACAACGACACCGCCCACAGCAACGCTGGCGCTTGTTGGCTCGCCCTGGGGCCAGTGGAGGGCTACCTGCTGGCCGAGGAGCTGGACCTGGTCTTCCGAGGGCGCGATGAGTCCAGTTACCTCGGGTACACGGTGGCCGGCCCCGGGGATGTGGACGGCGACGCGGTGCCCGATCTGCTCTTGGGTGCCTACAGCGAGATCAGCGCCGAGGGCAGCGTGATCGGAGCGGCCTACGTGGTGCAAGGAGGTGGCGGATGAGCAGGCTGCTGATCGCGATGCCGCTGCTGCTTGGCGGCACCTGCACCGAGTACGGGGTCGATCCCTTCGACCTCATCCCCGACCACGGCGATGACTCGGGGGACTCGAGGGTGCTGGACACCGAGCCTCCACAGGACACCGAGCCTCCGCTCGAGTGCGTCGATCGGATCTGGGGCGCGTCCACTGTCGGAGTGGACGAGGGATGCGCCTTCAGCGCTGAGCTGGGCGGTTTCGAACCCGTGATCGAGTGGCGTTATGACAGCTTCGAGGACTTCCCGGCGTGGGTCGTGATCTACACCACCCCCACCGTCGGTCAGCTCACCGACGACAATGGTGATGGGGCTGTGGACGCTGACGACATCCCGGACCTGGCGGTCGTGTTCCAGGAGGACGCTGGGAACCAGGGAATCAGCACCCAACACAACCTCGATGGGGTGCTCCGGTTGCTGTCTGGCAACGGAACTTCGGTGCACTGGTCGGTCTACCAGTTCGACTGGGAGGGAACGACCCTGACCCCCTACCTCCTCGTCAGCCCGGCCCTGGGGGATGTCGATCAGGACGGTGAGCCGGAGATCCTGTTGGTGGCCAGTGACGAATCCAGCTGTCACATGGCGGCCTTCGATCCGCGCGGTGCCCCTCAGTGGGTCAATCTCGAGACCACGGTCCCCTGCGACTGGGGCGCGGTCTCCGTCGCAGATCTGGACTCAGATGGGACCATCGAGGTCGTGTTCGGCCATGACATCTACAATGGGGAGGATGGCTCCCTGCATGGTGAAGGCATCTACGACAGCTGTATTGGCTCGGGCAGCCACGGCGACCTGGGCCCCCTGACGGTGACGATGGACCTCGACGGCGACGGATACCACGAGCTGCTCGCAGGCTGTGCCATCTACGACCACGACGCCGTGAACTTGTGCATCACAGGCTACTCTGACGGCTACCCGGCCGCTGCCGACCTCGACGGTGACGGACAGGGCGAGATGGTGGTCACGGGCAACGGGTGGGTGCGCATCTTCGACGGCGACTGTCGCCTGCTGGTCGAGTGGGAAGTGCTCGGCGGTGGGCTCGGTGGGCCAGCCACCATCGCGGACTTCGACGGCGACACCGAGCCCGAGATCGGCATCGCTTCGGATGACCTGTACACGGTCTACGAGCGTGATGGCACGCTGCTGTGGACCCGTGTGGTGAACGACGGCTCGGACGTCACCGGCTCCTCGGTCTACGACTTCGAGGGGGACGGCTACGCCGAGGTGGTCTACGCCGACCACGACGTGCTGTGGGTCTTCCAGGGCGCCACCGGCGAGGTGCGCCTCGAGGATGACACCCACAGCTCCTGGACCGGCAACGAGTACCCTGTGATCGCGGATGTGGACGGTGACGGCGAGGTGGAGATCGTGGTCCCGAACTACGACGGCCTGTACGCCATCGGCGACGCCGACCACAGCTGGGTCCCCGCCCGCCAGGTCTGGAACCAGCACGCCTACCACATCAGCAACGTCAACGACGACTTGAGCATCCCGTCCCCCACCCTGCCCAACTGGCCCGAGCACAACACCTTCCGCAGCGGTGACATCACCCCCAACCTGGGCGCCACCGCGCCGGACATGGTGCCGGTGCTGGTGGACGTCTGCACCGAGGAGTGCGACCAGGGCACCCTGCAGCTGGTGGTCCAGCTCGGCAACCAGGGCCTGGCCTCCGTGGCCGCGGGCGTGCCCCTGGCGGTCTACGCCCTCGAGGGCGAGCAGCGCACCCTGGTGCATGTGGAGCCCAGCACCACCCCCATCGCCTCGGGCCGCACCAACCCGGGCATGGTGCTGGAGCTGCCTGCCGCCGCTTTCCCCGAGGGTCGCCTGGTGCTGGTGGCGGACGACGACGGCACGGGCGCGGGCCTGCTCACCGAGTGCAGCGAGGACAACAACGAGCTGATCATCGTGGAGGGGCTGTGTCCATGAGGTGGTTCGCCATCACCATCGCGATCACCGCCTGCAGCTCCAGCCAGGACCAGGATCACGACGGCTTCGGCGTGCTGCAAGGCGACTGTGACGATCACGACGACACCATCCACCCGGCGGCGCCCGAACAGTGCAACGGTGTGGACGACAACTGCAACGGAGAGGTGGACGACGAGGCGGTGGGGGGCGAGTGGTTCTACGTGGACGCGGACGGCGACGGCTATGGGCTCGCGGCCTACGCCGACCAGTTCTGCGCCGAGGCTGTGGACGGTTGGGCACCTCTGCGCGGGGACTGTGCCGACTACGATGGGGACGTGCACCCGGGTGCCGACGAGCTCTGCAACGGCAGCGACGACGACTGCGACGGCCGCATCGACGAAGGTGCGGTCGATGCTGCGACCTGGTACGCCGATGATGACCTGGACGGCTGGGGGGATGACGATCGGTCCTGGCCGGCCTGTGAACAGCCCGATGGCTGGGTGCCCGTGGGGGGCGACTGCGACGACGGCGATCCCAGCGTGAACCCGGATGCCGAGGAGTTCTGCTGGACAGACAGGGACGACGACTGCGATGGCCTGGTCAACGATCCCGAGGCTGCAGACTGCGAGGAGTGGTACGAGGACGCCGACGGGGACGGCTACGGCGGCGCGGGCAGCTGCCTGTGCGAGCCCGAAGAGCCCTTCACCCTCGACAGCTCCGAGGACTGCGATGATGGAAACCCCGACGTGTTCCCAGGAGCCACGGAGGTGGACGACTGGGTAGACGACGACTGTGACGGCCAGGTGCGCTACCCGGTGGCCGCCGTGGACGTGGTGCTCCATGGGGAGGCGTACCTGGACGTGCCCAGCAGCTCTCTGGCTGCCGTAGGGGATGTCGACGGCGATGGCTGGGATGACATCCTGGTGGGGGCGTGGGGGGACGACAACAACGGCAGCGCGTCGGGATCGGTGTACCTGGTGCGCGGGCCCGTCACCGCCAGCATGGCCCTGGCAGACGCTCAGGCTCGGTTCGAAGGCGAGAGCACCGGCGACTACGCCGGCTACTCCGTCGCGGGGGCCGGCGATCAGGATGGGGACGGGCTGGGCGACATCGCCATCGGTGCCATGAACCTGGACACGGGCGGCAGCAACGCTGGTGGTGTCTATGTGATTGGAGGCCTGGTCACGGGCGCTGTGTCTCTGGCCGAGGAAGCCCACCTACTGTGGTGTACCGAGGCGGGAGGCGGGGTCGGCTGGACCATCGACGGAGGCCATGACCTGACAGGCAACGGCTGGCCCGACCTGGTGATGGGCAGCTACACGAGCGACAAGGTCACCACCAACGGCGGCACGGTCTACGTGGTCCAGGGGCCGGTGACCGCGTCGGCCAGTCTGGATGAAGCCTACCTGCTGCTTCAGGGGGAATACGGAGATCTCGAGGGCTACAGCGTGGCCATCGGCGGTGACGTGGATGGCGATGGCTATCGCGAGCTGCTGGTGGGGGCGCCGGAGGACGACATCGAGTTCACAAACACCGGTTCGCTCCTGGTCTACCAGGGTCCCCTGGACGCCGGCTACGGCGAGCCCGACACGGAGATCTACGGAGAGACCGACTACGATCGCCTCGGCTACTGGGTGGCAGATGGGGGCGACATCGACGGCGACGGTTACGACGACCTCCTGGGAGGCGGCATCTACGCGGACTTCATCCGATACAACGCGGGGGTGGTCTACGTGGTTCCCGGCCCGGTCTGGGGTCGTCGATCCGTGGGCGATGTCCAGGCCGCGCGCATCGTCGGCGCAGAGGTGTCCGACGAGATCCATGTGGTGGAGGGAGCTGGGGACGTCAACGCGGATGGCTTCGACGACGTGATCATCGGCGCGCGCTACCACGACGGCGAGCTGGGCGAAGACTCCGGCGGGGCCTGGCTCCTGCTCGGTCCGATCACCGGCAACATCGATCTACAGACGGACGCGGACCTGGCCTTCGTCGCACAGGAAGAGACCGAAGCTCTGGGTACATCCGTGTCCCGTGCCGGTGATCTGAACGGTGATGGTGTCGGGGATCTCCTGCTGGGCTCGCGCTACTACGGCGAAGATGACGTGGGTGGCGTCTACGTGGTGTTCGGGAGGGAACCATGAAGCTCTCGGCTGTACTGCTCGGCATTCTGGCGTCCGCGTGCACCGACTACGGCGTGAACATCATCGAGCTGCCCGAGCCCGCACCACCCGACAGCGAGCCCCCCTTCGTGGACACTCAGTGGGTGGACACCCAGCCCCCCGTCGACACCCAGCCCCCGGTAGTCTGTGAGGAAGGTCCCTGGCCCGAGGGGCAGGCGTCGGTGGACGAGAGCTGCCTCTGGGAGCCCGAGACCGGCAGCTTCCGGCCGGTGGTGGAGTGGTGGATCGACAGCTTCGAGGAACACGAGGACTTCCACAAGTCCGTGGTGACCCCCGTGGTGGGACAGATGACCGACGACGACGGCGACGGCGACGTGGACGCGGACGACATCCCCGACATCGCTCTGACCTTCTACACAGAGACAAACATTCGCCACGAAGGAGTGCTTCGTTTGCTGTCTGGCGATGGCTCTCGGGTCCACTGGAGCCTGAAAGAACAGGAGTGGGAGGGCGTGACCTGGCAGCCGATCTTCGTCGCGGGGGTCTCCCTGGCGGAAGTGGACGGCGACGGCGTGCCCGAGCTGGCCACCACCCTGACTGACGGCACGACCCCTCGCATGGCCATGGTGGACGCTGACGGCACCATCCGCTGGGTGAACACCGAGGTGGCCTTGTACGACGGCAACAACGCGCCGGCCTTCGCGGATCTCGAGGGCGATGGTGTGGTGGAGATCGTCTGCGGACGCAACATCTTCGATGCCGCCACAGGCGCCCTGCGGGCCTCTGGGGAGTACGGATCTGGCAGCTACACCACCTACGGAAACTCCGGCTACCACAGCTTCCCCATCGATCTCGACGGTGACGGCCAGCAGGAGATCGTGGCGGGCAACTCACTGTACGACCTGGATGGCAACAGCATCTGCATCACGGGGTACGCCGACGGCTACCCGGCGGTGGCGGATCTGGATGGGGACGGGGCGCCCGAGATCGTGACCACCGGAAACGGCTGGGTGCGCATCTTCGATCCGGACTGTTGGATCGACGAGCAGTGGGAGCTGATCGACGGTGGCTATGGGGGCCCCCCAACCATCGCCGACTATGACGGCGACGGGGAGCCCGAGATCGGCGTGGCGTCCTACGGCGTCTACTACGTGTATGAGACGGATGGCAGCTGGCTGTGGAGCGAGCAGGTGCAGGACGTGTCGAGCTCCTCGACCGGCTCCTCGGTGTTCGACTTCGAGGCTGACGGCTACGCCGAGGTGGTCTACGCGGACGAGGAGGATCTCTGGATCTACCAGGGCCACACGGGTGAAGTGCGCCTGCGCGACTCGACCCATGTCTCCCAGACCGTCAACGAGTACCCCACCATCGTCGATGTGGACGGCGACGGCGAGGTGGAGATCGTGGTGGCCGACTACAACGGGGTCTTCGTGGTTGGCGACCACGACCACAGCTGGGTCGCGGGCCGCCAGGTCTGGAACCAAGCCAGCTACAACATCGTCAACGTCAACGACGATCTCACGATCCCAGCGGTACCTGTTCCCAACTGGCCCGCCTACAACAACTTCCGCTCCGGGGATATCACCCCCGCGTTCGCCTCTGCCTCCCCTGATCCGCTTCCACTGTTCGTGGACCTGTGCGCCTTGGAGTGTGACCAGGGCATCCTCCAGTTGGCGATGCAAGTGGGCAACGGCGGCCTGGGCGCCATCGACACAGACATCTCGGTGGCCGTCTATGGAGATGACCTCCTGATGGACACCGCTTCCACCACCGGCAGCATCTCCTCGGGTGGTGCCAGCGAGACCCTGGTCTTTCGGCTGGATGTGTCGAATGTGTCACCCCGAACCCTCACCGTCATCGTCGACGAGGGTGACGGGATCCCTGAGTGCCACGAAGACAACAACACCGTGGTCATCCAGGAGGGCCTGTGCCCCTGACTTCGATAGCCTTCATCCTCCTCGCCGCCTGCAGCTCCAGCCAGGATCAAGACCACGACGGCTTCGGCGTCCTGCAGGGTGACTGTGACGATCACGATGACACCATCCACCCTGCCGCGCCAGAGCAGTGCAACGGCGTCGATGACGATTGTGATGGCGCCGTGGACGAAGACGCGGCGGGTGGGGACTGGTTCTACCCGGACGCGGACGGTGACGGCTATGGGCTGTCGGCGTTCCCTGACCAGCACTGCGCCGACGCGGTGCCGGGCTGGACCCGCGAGCGCGGCGACTGCGACGAGGGCGACGCCTCCATCCACCCCGGGGCGGATGAGCGCTGCAACGGGATTGACGACGACTGCGACGGTCGCGTGGACGAGAACGCGGTGGACGTCGCTACCTGGTACGCCGATGACGACGACGACAGCTGGGGAGACAGCGCTCGGACCTGGCCTGCCTGCGTGGCGCCGGAGGGCTGGGTGGACCAGGGTGGTGACTGCGACGACGGCGATCCGGGAGTGAACCCCGACGCCGAGGAGACCTGCCTGACCTCGGTGGACGACGACTGCGACGGCGACGCAAACGAGGTGGACGCCTCGGCCTGTCTGGAGTTCTATGAGGACGCGGACGGCGATGGCTACGGTGGTGAGGGGCTGTGCCTCTGCGAGGCTGAGGATCCATACACCCTGGAATCGTCCGACGACTGCGACGACGGAGACGCCGCGGTGTACCCGGGGGCGGATGAGCTTGACGATCTGGTGGACCAGGACTGCGACGGTCAGGCGGCTGTGGCGGCCGAGATATTCGAGATCACACTGAGAGGTGAGGACTACGGAGACTACGCGGGGGTGGCGCTGGCGATCGTAGGGGACGTCGACGGCGACGGCTGGGACGATCTCCTGATCGGGGCCCATGGTGACGACACCACCAGCAACTTCACCGGCGCGGCCTATCTGGTGGCCGGGCCGGTCACAGCCGCGGCGGAGCTGTCCGATGCGCGCGCCAAGCTGCTGGGTGAGGCCAGCAGCGACTACACGGCCCTCGCCCTGGGCAGCGCCGGTGATCAGGATGGGGACGGCCTGCCCGAGCTGCTCGTGGCCGCCTACTGCAACGATCGTGGAGGTACGGACGCGGGCGCAGTGTACCTGGTGAGCGGCCTGGTGGAGGGCGAGATCGAGCTGGGTCAGGAGGCGCTGGTGTTCACCGGCGAGGCGGCCGGCGACTACGCCGGCTACGCACTGGACGGCGGGGGCGACCTGACCGGCGATGGCTGGCCTGATGTGGTGGTCGGGGCCTACCTGGCGGACGGCGCGGGCGCGAGCGCCGGTGCGGTCTACATACTCGACGGGCCCGTGGACAGCGGGGGCTCACTGCCCGAGGTGGCCCTGACCCTCGAGCCCTACAGCAGCGGCGGCTACTTCGGCTACGATCTGTGCTCCCTGGATCTCGACGGCGATGGTGTCGACGAGCTCGCCGTGGGGGCCATCACCACGGATCTCGAGTACAGCAACTCGGGCTCGGTGATGGTGTACCAGGGGCCGGTCCAGCACGCGGGCCACTACCCGGACAGCGAGATCCATGGCGCATGGTCGGGCGACTACCTGGGGCGGACCGTGGCCGATGGGGGCGATCTGGACGGCGATGGGCTCGACGATCTGGTCATCGGGAGCCAGGACGCCGACTACGTGCGCATCAACGCGGGTACCCTGTTCGTCGTCGGCGAGCTCCCGGTGGGCCAGGACGACGTACACGAGGTCTGGTCAGCTCGCATCGTCGGCGCGGGAGAGAGCGACGCCATCACCCAGGTCGAGTCGGCCGGGGACCTCGACGGCGACGGTCACGGCGATCTGGTCCTGGGTGCCCGCTACAACGACACCGTCGGGGAGTCCTCGGGCCAGGCCTATCTGCTGCTCGGTCCCGTGGAGGGCTCCTTCGATCTGCAGGACGCACCCCTAATCATCGATGGCTCCGAGGCGGGCGACGCCCTGGGCTGCGCGGTGGCGGGTGGAGCCGACATGGACGGAGGCGGGAGCCTGGACCTGCTGTTCAGCGCCATCTACGCGGGCGAGGACACCCAGGGTCTGGTCTATCTGGCCCGAGGGGAGGACCGATGAGCACCCCCATGCTGCCCTGCCTTCTGCTGCTGTGCGCAGCTTGCACAGACTACGGCGTGAACATCATCGAGCTGCCTGTCCCCGATCCGCCCGACACCGAGACGCCCGGGGACTCGGAGATCATCGACAGCGCTCCCCCCCGGGACACCGATGCACCCCCAGCCTGCTCCGAGGGCCCCTGGCCCGAGGGTGAGGCCGCCGTGGACGAGACCTGCCGCTGGGAGCCCGAGACCGGCACCTTCAGGCCCGTAATCGAGTGGTGGATGTCCAGCTTCGACGAGCACCCCGAGTTCGCCAGCACCACCGTCACGCCGGCCGTCGGCCAGCTCACCGACGACGACGGTGATGGCGACATCGACAGCGACGACATCCCGGACATCGCCGCCGTGTTCTACAGCGATCTGTCCAACCGCTACGAGACCGTGCTGCGGCTCATCTCCGGCGACGGTTCGGGTGTGCACTGGAGCGTAAGGGGCGCCGAACTGGGCGGCATCACCTGGCATCCCTACCAGAACGCCAACTGCTCCTTGGCGGACATCGCTGCGGACGGACAGGCCGAGATCGCCACCACCCTCACCGATGGGAGCACCTGCCGCGCTGGCCTGTTCGACAACCAGGGCACGCTGCTTTGGGTCAACACGGATGTGTCGCTCAAGTGCGGCAACAACGCGCCCGCCTTCGCCGATCTCGAGGGCGACGGGGTGGTGGAGCTGGTGTTCGGGCCCCACATCTTCGACGCGGCCAGTGGTGAGCTGCTGGGATCCGGCAGCCACGGCACCGGCTGCAACCAGGGCTACTCCTGGGGCGGCTACCACAGCGTGCCCGCGGACATGGACGGCGACGGTATCCAGGAGATCGTGGCCGGTCGCTCGGTGTATCGGCCCGACGGCGAGCACCACTGCTTCGCCGACTTCGAGGACGGCTACGCCGCGGTGGCCGATCTCGACGGCGACGGGCTGGGGGAGTTCGTCATCAGCGGCGACGGCGACGTTCGCTTGTTCGAGCACGACTGCTGGTACATCGACGGCTGGTCGCTGGACGACGAGGGCATGGGCGGCCCCGCGACCATCGCCGACTACGACGGCGACGGCCAGCCCGAGATTGGCATCGCCTCCTACGGTCACTACACGGTCTACGAGACGGACGGCAGCCAGCTGTGGCGCAACGACGTACAGGACCACTCGTCCTCGTCCACGGGGTCTTCCGTCTACGACTTCGACGGCGACGGCTACGCCGAGGTGGTCTACGCCGACGAGGAGGACCTCTGGATCTTCCAAGGTATCGACGGCGCCGTGCGCATGCGCGACGGCACCCACTGGTCCTGGACCGCCAACGAGTACCCGGTGATCGTGGACGTCGATGGCGACGGCGAGGTGGAGATCGTGGTGTCCGATCTCGAGGGCATCTTCGTGGTGGGCGACCAGGACCACAGCTGGGTGGCCGGCCGCCAGGTCTGGAACCAGGCCAGCTACAACATCGTCAACGTCAACGACGATCTCACCATCCCCCCGTTCCCCGACACCAACTGGCCGGACCACAACAACTTCCGCTCCGGCGACATCACCCCGGCCTTTGGCGCTGCCGCTCCCGACGCGGTGCCTATGCTGGCAGGGTTGTGCACTCTCGAGTGCGCCCAGGGGCTGTTGCAGGTGGCCGTGCAGGTGGGCAACAGCGGGCTCGAGACCCTGGAGCCGGGGACGAGCGTGGCCGTGTTCGCTGGCGCCGAGGCCACGGGGGATCCCCTGGCCACTGCAAAGACGGGCGAGTCCGCTGCGTCCGGCGGCTCGAGCGACACCCTGGTGTTCGTGCTGGACGTCTCGTCTTCGAACCCCGAGGCTTTGACCATCCGCGTCGACGTCGACGATGTCCTGACCGAGTGCAGCGAGGACAACAACGAGCTGGTGATCGAGGAGGGCCTGTGTCCATGAGGTGGTTGCCTGTCCTCACGCTCCTTGTGGCCTGCGCCTCCAGCCAGGACCAGGACCACGACGGCTTCGGCGTGCTGCAAGGCGACTGTGACGATCACGACGACACCATCCACCCGGCGGCGCCCGAGGTCTGCAACGGCCTCGACGACGACTGTGACGGAGACGTGGACGATGACGCCGAGGGCGGGGACTGGTTCTATGTGGACGCCGACGGCGATGGCTGGGGCCTGGCAGCCTACGCCGAGCAGCACTGTGCAGAGGCCGTGGACGGTTGGGCGCTGCAGCGGGGGGACTGCAACGACTACGATCCGGGGGTGCACCCTGGCGCCGACGAGCTGTGCAACGGTGCGGACGACGACTGTGACGGGCGCAGCGACGAGGGTGCCGCTGACGCCGCCACTTGGTACGCGGACGACGACGGCGATGGCTGGGGCGACGATGCCCACACCTGGCCCGCCTGCGAGCAGCCCGACGGCTGGATCTCACAGGGCGGTGACTGCGACGACGGCGACCCGGACGTGCACCCGGAGGCCGAGGAGGTCTGCTGGTCCCCTGGGGACGACGACTGCGACGGCGAGCCCAACGAGCAGGACGCCGCCGGTTGCGACACCTTCTACGAGGACGCGGACGGCGATGGCCACGGTGGCGCGGGGGCTTGCTTTTGCGAGGCGGTGGAACCCTGGCTGCTCGAGACATCCACCGACTGCGACGACCTGGACGCCAGCATCCACCCGGGGGCCAAGGAGCTGGACGACCTGATCGACCAGGACTGCGACGGCGGTGTGAACCTGATGGTCTCGGCGATGACCATCCGCGTGACCGGCGAAGCCGAGAACGACAACGCGGGCGTCAGCGCCGCGATGGTGGGGGACGTGAACGGCGACGGCTGGGGCGATCTGCTGGTGGGCGCCCATGGCGACGACAGCAACGCCAGCGCTTCGGGTGCCGCCTATCTGGTGTTGGGGCCGGTCACCGCCGACATGGCGTTGGTGGACGCTCACGCCAAGCTGCTGGGCACCAACTACGCTGACTACGCCGGCTGGCAGGTGGCCCCGGCGGGGGACCAGGACGGCGACGGGTATGCGGATCTGCTGGTGGCGGCCTACGGCAACGACGAGCAGGCCAGCGGCGCGGGGGTGGCCTACCTGGTCTACGGGCCCGTCAGCGGCGAGCACCAGCTTGCGGACGCCGACGCGGTGTTGTGGGGCCCCAGCTACGGGCTCATGGGCTGGAGCATCGACGGTGGCGAGGACTTGACCGGTGATGGAACGCCGGATCTGATCCTGGGGGCCTACGACAGCAACGACGCCGGCACCGACAGCGGCGTGGCCTGGCTGGTGCCGGGCCCGGTGAGCGGCCAGCACGTGGTGGACGAGGTCGCCATCGCCATCGAGGGCGGGTCCGGAGACTGGCTGGGCTACTGCGTCGCCGTTGGCGGGGACCAGGACGGTGATGGGCAGCGGGAGCTGCTCGTGGGTGTCGCGCTGGACGACCTCGAGGACACCTGGACGGGTTCGTTGATGGTGTACAACACGCCGCTGGACACCGACTACCTCGTGGCCGACGCGACGGTCTACGGCGAGGCCGTCTACGATCGCCTCGGCTACTCGGTGGCCGATGGCGGCGACCTGGACGGCGATGGCTACGACGATCTGGTCGCCGGGTCCCCCTACGTGGACATGTTGTGGCCGGACGCGGGTGCTGTCTGGGTGGTCTCCGGCCCCGTATGGGGGCAGGTTGCATCCTATGAGGCGCAGTCAGCGCGCATCGTCGGACCCCACATCTGGGCTGAGGTGTACAAGGTCGATGGTGCTGGGGACGTGGACGGCGACGGCTTCGATGACCTGATCATCGGAGGCGACAAGGTGGACGGCGACGCCGGCGAGAACCAAGGCGCGGCCTGGCTGCTCTACGGCCCTGTCTGTGGCAACTACGACCTGGAGACCGACGCCGATGTGGCGTTCAGCTCCGAGGACGCTGCGGACTACCTCGGGGTGTCGGTGCGGGGCGGTGGGGACATCACCGGGGATGGGCTCGACGATGTGCTCATCGGCGCCCGCTACGCCGGCGAGGGCGACGTCGGGACCCTCTTCATCCTACCTGGACAGGGGGGCTGATCATGCAGTACACGGCCTGGATCATCGCGCTGCTCCTGGTGCCAGCGTGCACCGACTACGGCGTGAACCTCATCGATGTACCTGAGCCCTCCCCGCCCGACAGCGAGCCCCTGTTCGTGGACACCCAATGGGTGGACACCCAGCCCCCGGTGGACACCCAACCTCCGCCGGCTTGTGACGAAGGTCCCTGGCCCGACGGTGACGCTGCCGTGGATGAGACCTGCATCTGGGAGCCGGTCACGGGGACCTTCAGGCCGGTGGTGGAGTGGTGGCTGACCGACTTCGGGGACGGCTACGACGACGGCATCGCCAACCTCGTCACGCCTACGGTGGGGCAGGTGACCGACGATGACGGCGACGGGGACGTGGACAGCGACGACGTGCCTGACATCGCGGTGGTGGCCTACCAGCGCGAAGAGTCGGTCTTCGTCGGCACCATGCGGTTGGTCTCTGGCGACGGCTCGGCGGTGCACTGGTCCGTGCGCGAGGCCGAGCTGGACGGGGTGACCTGGTACCCCTTCGGGCTGTCCGGCGTCTCTATGGCCGACGTGGATCGGGATGGCGACGTCGAGCTGGCGGTGGTGGTCTGCGACGGTGAAGGTGAGGGGACCAGCGGCGCCTACTACACCTGCTACCCGGCGTTGTTCGATCACACGGGCGCGTTGCAGTGGGTGAACTCCGACTACGATGTGGACTGCGGTGGTCACGCACCAGCATGGGCGGACTTCGAGGGCGACGGTGTGGTCGAGCTCATCCTCGGTCGCCTGATCCTCGATCCGCTCACCGGCGAGGTGCTGGCGGAGGGCGAGTGGGGCTACGGCTACGACCCCGAGTACCAGAACTCCGGCTTCCACAGCTTCGCCATCGACATCGACGGGGAGGGAGCCCAGGAGTTGATCACCGGAAACTCCCTCTACACCCCCGAAGGCGAGCTCATCTGCTACACCGGCTACGACGACGGCTACCCGGCGGTGGCTGACCTCGACGGCGACGGGCTGGGCGAATTGGTCACCACCGGCAACGGCTGGGTGAGGCTGTTCGAGCACGACTGCTGGATCATCGACCAGTGGCAGCTGTTCGACGGCGGCGCGGGGGGCCCGGCCACCATCGCCGACTACGACGGTGACGGTGAGCCCGAGATCGGCGTGGCGTCCTACGGCATCTACTACGTCTACGAGGTTGACGGGACGCTGCTGTGGTCCCGCTACACCCAGGACCACTCGAGCTCGTCCACCGGGTCCTCGGTCTACGACTTCGACGGCGACGGCTACTCCGAGGTGGTCTACGCCGACGAGGAGGATCTGTGGATCTACGCCGGCACCGACGGCAGCGTGCGCATGCAGGACAGCACCCATGAGTCTGGCACCATCAACGAGTACCCTGTGATCGTGGACGTGGACGGCGACGGCGAGGTGGAGATCGTGGTGGCGGACAACAACGGCCTGTTCGTGGTCGGCGACTACGATCACAGTTGGGTGGCCGGGCGTCAGGTCTGGAACCAGGCCAGCTACAACATCGTCAACGTCAACGACGACCTGACCATCCCCGCCGTGCCCGAGCACAACTGGCCGGGCCACAACAACTTCCGCTCCGGTGACGTCACCCGCTCCTTCGCCTCGGCCTCCCCCGACCCCGTGCCCCTGCTGGTGGATCTGTGTACCCTCGAGTGCGACGAGGGCATCCTCCAGCTGGCGGTGCAGGTGGGCAACGGGGGGCTCGGCGAGATCGGGTCGAGCATCAAGGTGGGCGTCTACGGCGACGGCACGCTGCTGGGCGGCGCGGAGACTGCCGGGGCCATCCCTTCTGGCCAGGCCAGCGAGACCATGGTCTTCCGGCTGGATGTGTCGGATGTGTCACCCTCCGAGCTCACAGTGATCGTGGACGACGGCGGCGGCCTGCCGGAGTGCCACGAGGACAACAACACGCTGGTCATCGACGAGGGGCTGTGCCCGTGATGTGGCTCCCTGCACTGTTGCTGGCAGCCTGCTCCGACTACGGCGTCGAGGGGTTGCCTCCGGAGCTGACTGTCTCGGCCGAGAGTGTGTCGTTCGAGGACGTCGCGCTGTCGAGCGAAGGCGAGGCCTTGGTGACCCTCGGCAACGCCGGCGGGGGAACGCTGCAGCTGGAGAGCTTCTCCACGGCCAGCCCCTTCTCGGTGGAGGGTGCGGTGCAGGACCTCGAGCCGGGGGCATCCCTGGGCCTGACCGTGCGCCTCTATGCCTTCGAGGCGTGGTCCTTGGTCGGCGCCCTGCGCATCGCCTCGAACGATCCGGAACATCCTACGCTGGACGTGCCCTTGAGCGCCCTGGTGCTCGCCCCGTCCCTGCGCTTGGAGCCCGAGCGCCTGGTGTTCGTGGGAGATGGGAGCGCCCAGAGCCAGCGGGTCTACATCAGCAACGAGGGTGAGGGGCCCCTGCTCATCGACGCCGCCAGCTTGAGCGACGACGGAGGCGGTGCCTTCAACCTGGAGCTGGGCTGGAGCGATCTGCGGCTGGAGCCCCAGGACATCGCTCAGCTCGACGTGGGCTGCGCGGTGTCGGGCATGGCGACCGGCGCCTTGCTGGTGCGGTCCAACGACCCCGACGCTCCGGCGGCGGAGGTCTGGCTGGGCGCGGAAGATCCGGACAACACCCACCCCGCGGCGCCCATGGTGGGCATCACCCCGGCTGAGCCCGAGGAGGGCGACGGGCTGCTGTGCTCCATCCTCGAGCCGGCGGCCGACACCGAGGGCGACAGCATCGGCTACGCCTTCGGTTGGAGGCAGGATGGGTCGGCATGGACCGGCGCCACCAGCTCGGCGAGCTACCCGGGCGACAGTATCGACGGCGCCGAGACCCAGGATCTCGAGGTCTGGACCTGCACGGTCACCCCCAGCGACCCCTGGGGTGATGGCGAACAGGGCCAGGCCTCAGTGCGCATCGGCTGCTTCTACGGGGCCGAAGAACTCTGTCCGGGCCTGTCCTGCCGGGACATCCTGGAGCAGGGTTTCTCCACGGGTGACGGCGCCTACTGGATCGACCCCTCGAGCGAGGGCCCCTACCAGGTGTACTGTGACATGAGCCTGGACGGTGGCGGCTGGACCCTGACCATGGTCTCGAGCGACGACAACCAGACCACCTGGACCTGGGACAACCGACACTACCTGGACAGCGACACGACCACCTTCGGTTCGCTGGATGCTCTGGATCACGACTTCAAGTCGGCCGCCCACCACGAGGTGGTCTACGAGGACCTGTTGTTCCTGCACCAGCCCTCTGGGGTCTGGGCTGCCTACGCCGGGGTGGGTGACGGCGGCGGAACCTTCGCTGCCGCAATCGAGGAGACCGGAGCGCCAGCCTGCTATGAACACGGTCAGGGCTACCCCCTGACTGGTGGCACGCTCGCGCTCGAGGGCCGCCTGTGCTCCACCGAGCTGTTCCTCAACGCGCCGGATCGGGACGGCGGCGACTGTGGCTATGGCAACCACAACGACACCTGGGGCCCGGCCTGGAGCGCGGAGAACAATGACGGTTGCCCCTTCGACGATCCCACGGGATCGAGCATGGGCCCCGACAGCAGCAACGCGTCAGCGGAGATCGACGCCTCGTTCGTCTATTCCGGATCTCCAGGCACTATCTACGGCCACGGATTCGGCTTCGCCCTGGGTGCCAATGTGGGTAGCCCTGGCGCCGCGGAGAACTACCTGCAGGTCTATGTGAGGTGAGCTCCGAGCGGATTCCTATGGGCAGAGATCCTCCTCGATCAGCACCGAGTTGTTCTCCTCGTCGCACTCCAGGACCCGATTCTGGACATCCACGACCGCCAGGATCTGGCGGTCGGTGAGGTAGGTGAGGTCCAGATCGAAGGGCATTCCGCGGCTGGTCTGGCCGGGCTCGATCTCGGTGGCGGTCTGTGCGCTGTCCAGCAGGACCGGGGTGTCTGCCACCATGGCGTAGACATCGATGGTCACGCCGGCCGGGAGTGGATCGGTGCCCTGGTTGCCGACGCGCAGCACCACGCGCTGCAGGCCCTCGTCGCAGCGGGAGCTGCAGACCTCGACCACCAGGGCCGAGGCGTCCAGGCCGGGGCGGTCCAGGGCCGCGCCGGAGCGGAAGGTGTTGGGGGACGGCCAGGCGGGCTCGGGCAGAGGCGGCACAGCCAGGCTGTCGTCGACGTTGTTGCCGCTCCACGCGTGCTGGCTCCAGGTGGGGCGGGCGCCCATCCATGCGTCGTCAACGCTGCCGATGACGTAGACGCCCTTCTGGTCGCCGAAGCTGGAGTAGCCGGCGTTGGGGACCACGATCTCGGCCGTCCCATCCCGGTCCACGTCGGCGATGACGGGGTACTCGCCGCAGGTCCCCGAGTCGTGGGTGGTGTCCTGGATGAGCACGGTACCGTCGGAGCCCCGGACCACGTACAGCTCGGTCTGGTCGGCGTAGACCAGCTCGCTCTGCCCGTCGCCGTCGAAGTCGAAGGCGGACACGCCCACGGAGCCGGAGCTGTCGCTGTTGCTGCGGGACCACAGCCTGGTGCCGTCGGGCTCGTAGACCGCCAGCACCCCGGAGCCCAGGACCGCGATCTCCGGCTCGCCGTCGCCGTCGAAGTCCGCGATGGAGGCGGGTCCACCCCTTCCGGACTCGCCCAGGGACCAGCCCGTGGTGTAGCTGCAGTCGTGCTCGAAGATGCGCAGGGTGCCGGCGCCTGTGACCACGAACTCGCCCAGGCCGTCACCGTCGAGATCGGCCACGGCGGGGTAGCCGTCGTACTGTCCGGTCTCGCAGATGCTGCTGCCATCAGGGGCGTACAGGGCGTTGCCGACCACGACCTCCTGGACGCCGTCGCCGTCGAGATCGGCCACGGCGGGCGTGGGGTAGTGGTAGGTGGTGGACATGCCCACGCCCGCGCCACCCTGGGCCAACAAGCGGCCCTCCGCGCCAGAGAGGATGAGGGAGCCCCAGATGGCTTCGACGGCGCCGTCGCCCTCCAGATCCGCCACGACGGGCTTGTGGCCACACACCGGCAGGGGCGTGTCCGTGGCGATCCACTTCACCTCGCCATCCGCTGTGAAGGCCGCGGGGTAGCAGTAGGCTCCGTCGTAGGCGTTCCCGACGATGTCCGGCCAGCCGTCCGTGTCGATGTCCGCCAGGGCCAGGCCACCGCTGGGCCACATCCAGACGCCGTCCAGCTCGACGCCCTGGTTGACCGTCAGGACCTCGCCGCTGTCACCCCGGTGGATGCGGATGGCCGTGTTCTCGCCGAGGTTGTCCACGTCGTAGGTGTAGAACACGACGTCGGGTGCGTCGGCGCCATCCACCACACCGTCGCCGTTGTCGTCGGTCAGTTGGCCGACCAGCGGGGTGTAGGCGACCATGTTCGAGCTGGGGAGGGTCTCGAAGATCGAGGCTTCCCACTCCACCTGCCAGTCCCAGCCGCCGATGACGACGCTGCAGCTCTCGTCCACCTCGACCTCGATTGTGTCGTAGCCGGTGTCGAAGCAGTCGTAGTCGCCCTGCGGGGCCTCGGGCGTCTCCTTGCTGAAGCCGTAGTCGTTGCAGCTCAGCGCTGGCAGGAGCATCAGACAGCAGGCGGCAGGTACAGGGTGGCTCATCCCTGACGTTCTATCATGCATGCCTCCCGTGGTAGGCTCCGCTCGACGTTTCATCAGGTGCCACCGTGATCCTCCTCTCGCTCCTCGCCCTGCTCACGCTCCCCGCCTGCGACCCCGCCGACTGTGGCCCAGGCACCCACCTCCAGGACGGGGTCTGCGTGCTGGACGAGGACACGGACACCGAGGGCGACACCGACACCGACGCCGACTCGGATGCGGACACGGACGCGGACGCAGACGCGGACGCCGATGCCGACACCGACGCGGACACCGATGTCTCGTTCGATCCCTGCGCCGAGCGCCCTGCCATCTTCGTCGACCCCGCGGGCAGCGACAGCGCCGGCTGCGGCGCCGAGTCCGCCCCCTGCGCCAGCTTGGCCCAGGGGCTCTCCAGCGCCACCAGCGGTGACGCGGTCTGCGCCCGGCCGGGCACCTACACCGAGAACTGGCTCTACGTTCCCTCGGGCGTGTGGTTGGTGGGCCTCGAGGGCCCGGAGCGGACCGCCATCTACAGCCGCAGCTACAGCGCCCTGCGCATCGATGGGGTGCAGGACGTGGGGGTGCAGGGCTTCGAGATCTACGGCGACTGGGGTGAGGGCGCGGCGGGCGATGGCCTGGTGCGCGTGCTGAACGCCAGCGGGGTGACCCTGCGGGACCTCGTGGTCCACGACGCGCCCTACGATCAGGACTGCGTCAAGGTCTCAGGCCAGGTCACCGACCTGCTCATCGAAGGGATCGTGGCCTGGAACCCTGGGCCCAGGACCACCAAGGGCACCTTCCAGGAGAACATCGACATCTACGGCAGCGGCGCGGGCCAGGGCGACCCGCCGCCGGTCAGCGACGTGACCGTGCGCGGCTGCTGGCTGTTTCACCGGGAAGGTCTGGGTGACTGGTTGATCTACAGCAAGATCAACGCCGAGAACATCCTGTACGAGAACAACGTCTTTGGGCCGTCCGCCGGCAATGGCTTCGGCAACGCCGCGGTGGGCATCGGTACGGGCGAGCCTGGCGAACCCGACAGCGGCGCCGCGGTGGTCAGCCACGCCATCGTGCGAAACAACCTGTTCCTGGGCTTGCAGGGCGACGCGGCCCTGGCCGTGATGAACGCCGAGGACACATGGATCTATGGCAACACCTTCTACGCCAACAGCGGTGACTGGCTGCGCTCGGTGCTGATGCTGAGGGGCAACGCCCACGCGGTGGGCGCCACCCGGGTGATCGGCAACATCTTCCAGGACAACACCCCGGAGAAAGGCGGCGCGGGCACGCTGATCTGGGTGCGAGACGCGCTGCCTGACGACTGGACCCTGGACCACAACCTCTACCTCGGCAACACGGCCGTCAGCGACACCCCCTACACCACCGAGAAGCACGGGATCTACGACCTGGACCCCGGGCTGACGGCCCCGGTGGTGCCCGACACCTCCGAGGCCTCCCTGGCGCGTATCGCTGTCATCCAGGCGGCCTTCGCCCTGGGCGAGGGCTCGCCCGCGGTGGACGCCGGGCCGGACATGGTGGGCATGGAGGGTCACCCGGACTGGCGGCCGGGTCGCACGGATCGTCGCTGGGACATGCAGGGTGAGCCCCGTCCCGTGGATGGGCCCTGGGACCTGGGCGCCGACGAGCGCTGAGCCCTGCGTGAGGGCGTCGGGCTTCGGCGCTCGAGACACCTGCACGGCGCAGCGAGAGTTCCCGCGGACGTCCGCACTTCGTGCTAGAAGCTAAGGGTGACCTCGGAGTGATCATGGCCTGTCGCCCCCCCCTGCTGCTGTCGCTGGTGCCTGTCCTGCTGGCCGCGGGCTGTAGCTGCCCCAACCTCCCCCTCGATCCGCTGCCCAGCGGCGACGACTCCAGCGATCCAGTCATCGACGACACCGAAGAGACCAACCCCTTCGACTCCGACCCTCCCACCGACGACACCGAGGAGCCCCAGGATCTTCAAGAGGGCTCGAATCAGCTGATGAACGGCGGCTTCGAGCAGGGCGAGGGGAGCTACACCGGGGTCGGCTACGGCTGGGAGACCACCGACGGCGCCTCCCACGGCGAGGACTGGCTCGACTACCACACGCCCTACGCCGGCACGGCGGCCCAGTGCATCACGGGCGGCTGGAGCGTCGCCGCGATCCAGCAGCTCTCCCGCGAAGGCACCGTCACCCCCGGGCTCACCTACCGGCTGCGGGCCATGGTGCGGGCGCAGGACATGACCAGCGGCCACGGCACCTACCTGCTGGGGCTGCGCTGGTACCAGGGCGAGACCTACATCAGTGAGGTCCAGATGGTGCCGCCTCACGGCATCACCTACGACTGGACCCAGATCGTCATCGATGCCGTCGCGCCCGCCGATGTGGATCGGGCCGCCGCCTACCTGGCGGCCTACACCGATGGCATCGCCTGCTACGACGACGTGGTGCTCACCGACCTGCGGCCATAGCCCGTCGGATCGTCGAAACTCACCATTTTTCCTTGACGTTCGTTCTGGGCGCGCCTATCTCTTGGCCGCCTGAACGATCATTCATTTTCTCATCGGGCAGTCGCCCTGGAGGAGAACATGGTTGCCGACATCCTGGAAAACCTGAAGGAAGAGCTGTCCCACATGCCCGAGCGCATCAAGGATGGGCTGGGCAAGCTCGAGGACATGCCCGAGCGTCTGCGCGACGCCCCCGACAAGCTCCAGAGCCGTGGTCAGCAGGTCGGCCGCAGGCTGCGTGAGCGGCTCGGCGACCTGCGCGACGAGGGCGAAGAGCGCGCCTGGCAGATGGAGAAGCGGGCCCTCGAGGCGGCCGGCGGGCTCCTCGAGCGCGCGTCCGAGGTGCCGATGGTCGCCGGCATGGCACCCAAGGTCGAAGGCGCCGTGCAGGATCGCCTGGGCAAGATCACCCGGGCCCCCATCGCCGAGTACGACGAGCTCAACGTCAAGGCCATCCGCGCCGCCCTGGCGGATCTCGACCGCCTCGACCTGCGCAAGGTCGCTCGCTACGAAGAGGCCCACAAGAACCGCAAGACCGTCCTGCGTGACGTGGCCGCCGAGATCAAGCGCAGAAAGGCGGCGGCCGGGCTGGACTGATCGTCGGGTTTCGGGCGCTCGCTCGAGCGGGCCGAGGCGGATGCAGGTAGACTGGCAGGACTTAGCCATGTCTCCTCGTCGCCTTCCAGCCATCGCTGCGTTCCTGTTCGCGTTCATCGCGCCGCTGCAGGTCCAGGCTCTCGAGCTCGAGGCGGGGCCCTACGTGCAGGACGTCACCGCCAACGGTGCTAGGCTGCTGTGGGAGTCCGATCAGCCCCTCGCGGTGGCCTGGGGCAGCGACACCTCCATGGCCAACCTCGACCTGCCGGTGTCCCATCGGGGCGGCGTGCAGCAGGTGTACCTCAGCGGGCTCGAGCCCGACACCACCTACCTCTACGCCCTCGAGGGCGGTGACGATCGCAGCGCCACCCACGCCTTCCACACGGCTCGTGCCCACCAGGCCGCCACCCGCTTCCTGGTGATCAGCGACAGCCAGGAGGATCGGGCTCGGCCCGACCTGTTCGACGATCTCATCCAGCGCGTCACCCACCGCCTGTGGGCAGACGCCCCCGGCGAGCTGGCGGAGTACCTGGACTTCGTGCTGCACACCGGCGATGTGGTCGACGATGGGGCGCAGCGCCACGAGTGGACCGAGGACTTCCTGGCCCCCGCCCAGGAGCTGCTGGCCGCGGTGCCTCTGTACGCGGTGCTCGGGAACCATGAGGCCGACGCGCGTCACTACTTCGACTACCTGCAGCTGCCTTCGCGACGCAGCGAGGGCGAGGACAACCCCGAGCGCTGGTATCGTGTCGATCGGGGCAACCTGTGCGTCATCGCCCTGGACAGCAACCTGCCCCACGCCGACGAGCCTCAGCTCGCCTGGCTCGAGCAGCAGCTGGACGTGGTCTGCCGCGACAGCGCCATCGACTTCGTCATCGCGGCCTACCACCACCCGCCCCTCAGTGAGGTGTGGCCTGACGGCCAGAGCAGCTTCAGCCAGGCGGCGGTGGAGCGCCTGGACACCTTCGCCAACGCTTGTCACAAGCCGGTGGTCAGCTTCTTCGGGCATGCCCATGCCTACTCCCGCGGCCAGTCCCGGGACGCGCCCCATGTGCTCATCGACGCTGCCACCATCGGCGGCCCGGTACACGAGTGGGGGCAGATGTCCAACCTGGACCATCCCGAGATCGCCGTCACGCTGCCGGAGTACGGCTACGTGCTGGTGGAGGCCTGGGGTGGCGATGATCCTGTCCTGAGCATCGAGCGGGCAACCCTGGGAGCCGAGGACACCTCCCTGGACCACAGCGTGGCCGATCGGGTGGAGCTGCATCGCACGCGGCGCAAGCCCGACGTCCCGGCGCCCACGCTGCCGGTGGAGGCGCTGGTCGGGCCCAGCTGCGTGCAGCTGGCCGCCAGTCCCTGGGATCATGTCCATGGCGAACCCCTCGCTGGCGCCCACTGGCAGGTGGCCCAGGACTGCTCCAGCTTCGACAGCCCCAGCTGGGAGCGTTGGCTCCAGGACCGGGATGTCTACCAGGGCGTGGATCTGCTGGCCGGTGCCCGGGTCGAGAGCACCGTGGTGCCCGCCCTGGAGCCCGACAGCGAGCACTGCTGGCGGGTGCGCTACCGCAGCCCCGACCTGAACTGGTCCGAGTGGTCTCAGCCCGCCGCCTTCACCACCTCTGGCTTCGAGCTCGGCGACAACCTGCTCGTGAACGGCGGCGGTGAGCTGGGCGCCGAGGGCTGGCAGGCCCTCGAGGGGCCACTGCAGGCCATCGAGTCGGGCGAGTGTGACGAGCTCGAGCCCTTCGCCGGCCAGGCCCAGCTCGCCCTCTGCGGCGCCTGCCTCGAGGGCTACCAGCGTGGCCGTATGTCCCAGCGGGTAGAACTGGACGCCTGGGCCGACGAGATCGACGCCGGCGGCGCCGTGCTGCGCTGGGGAGGTTGGTCGGCCAGCGCCTCGGGCCTGGACTACATCACCATGGTGCTGCAGCTCGAGGATGCCGACGGCCAGGCGGTGGCAGAGCCTGCGGAGTGGACCACCCGGTCTGGCGACTGGACCCGCACCTTGCAGCACAGCGCCCTGCCCGTCGGCGCCCGCGTCGCCGTGCTCGAGCTGCGCGGCGCCAACGTGCTGCCCGAGGTGGACTGCGCCACCTACGTCGATGAGCTCGAGCTGCGTATCGAGATCGACGGCAAGCTGGACGCCTGCCTGGCTCCGCCGCCGTTCCCCGAGCCCCAGCAGGACACGGGGTTGGAAGACAGCGCCTTCGAGGACAGCGCCCTCGAGGACACCCAGGTGGACCAGCCCGAGTGCGTGGGCTCAGACTGCGACACCGGGGATGGGTTGAGCGAGCGCCCGCCGGACCCCAGGCCCGATCCGCCTCGCAGCTGCGGCCTGGCGCCGTCCTCCCACCGCAGCGCCCTGCTGGCGGCCCTGGCCTTGGCCCTCACCTGGCTGGTGATGCGGCTGAGGCGGTCGGGTCTGGACGCGCGCTCGGTCTGATCTCCGTCACTCCTAGCCTCGCTTCGGAGCGCAGAGGGCCAGTCGGCTTGCCCCTGCGTGTTTCTGCGTGGTATTGCGGAAGCGCTATCCGTAATACCAATCATGTACTTCATCATACTCCCGCTGCTGCTCGCGACCGTCTCATTCGCCGATGAGGCTGATGGAGACGAGGAGATCGTGGTCGAGGACGAGCTCCCGCGGGGGACGGCGTCGGAGCGGTTCCTGGATCGAGCGGCCGTGCAGGTCTTTCCGGCCCGGTCCGCCGACGATCTGCTGCGGGCCATGCCCGGGCTGCACCAGAGCGCTCATGGTGGCCACGGCAAGGCCTACCAGTACTTCGTGAGGGGCTTTGACGCGGTCCATGGTGCCGATCTGGCCGTGAGCCTCGAGGGCATCCCCCTGAACGAGCCCAGCAACATCCACGGCCACGGCTACCTGGACCTGCACTTCCTGCCGACCCAGCTGGTGCAGGGGGTGGAGCTGTACAAGGGCGCCAGCCGCGCCGAGGTGGGGGACTTCGGCGTGGCCGCGTCGGCGGACTTCCACCTGGGGCTTGCCGAGCCGGGCTTGCTCGCGCAGGTGGGCGCTGGCACGGACCGCTCGGGGGATCTGCTGCTGGCCTGGCGCCCGCCAGTGGGGGAGTCCGGCGACTTCGCGCTGGCTCAGGTCGACGCCGGGCTGGGGGTGGGGGAGCACCGTGGCTGGCGGCAGCTGAACCTGGCGGCCGGCGTGGAGCGCTGGCTCGGCATGACCCGCGCCCGGGCCTTCGCCTTGGGCTACCACGGCGCCTTCGAGTCGCCGGGCGTGATCCGCGAGGACGACCTACTGGACGGGTCCATCGATCTCTATGGGGCCTACCCCGAGGCCGGCGACGGGGTCTCCTCGCGGCTGATCGCGGGCGCCGAGCTGGCCCGTCCTGGCACGGGCTCTGGCTGGAACCTGCTGGCCTGGGGGGCCATGCGTGGGCTGGAGCTCAGCCGCAACTTCACCGGCTACGCGCAGCACCCGGATCATGGCGACGGCGTGCTCCAAGGCCAACAGGGCGGGGCCTTCGGACTGAGGGCGCGTCGCTGGACCGATCTGGCGGTGCTGGGAGCTACGCACCGGCTGGCCGGCGGGGTGGACCTGCGCGTGGACTCGCTCGACCAGTGGGAGCAGGGCATCGAGCCCGACGGCTCCGCCTGGGAGCGACGCATCGACGCGGGTGTGCAGCAGGGCAGCGCCGGGGCTTGGGGCTCCATCCAGCTGCACCCCTGGCCCTGGCTGGAGCTCGAGCCAGGGCTGCGCGCCGAGCTGTTGGGGGTGCGGCTGCTGCGGCGCATCGACGACGACGGACAGGTCGTCATCACGCCCGCCCCTGCCATGTCCTGGGCTCCGGTGCTGGCCCCCAAGGCGCGGGCGGTGCTGCTGCCTCAGGGCGCGCTGTCCCTCTTCGTCAGCTACGGCCGTGGCTTCCGCTCCCCCGAGGCCCGGGGAGTCGAGGACGGCGACCGGGCGCCCGTGAGCATCGCAGACACCGAGGAGCTCGGGCTGCGCTGGGAGCCGGCGGCAGGGGTCGAGCTCACCCTGGTGGGGTTCCACACCACCGTCGGCAATGAGCTGATCTTCGATCACACCGCGGCCCGCTTCCTTTCCTCGGGCTCCACCCGCCGTCTCGGCGGCGAGGCCTTGGCGGGGGCCGAGCTGCTGCCCTGGTTGCGCAGCGAGCTGGAGATCACCTGGACGGACGGGCGCTACCAGGCGACGGGCGAGCCCTTGCCCTACGCCCCCCGCTGGCTGGCCTCGGCCGGGCTGTACGGCCAGGACGTGGATCGGGGCGGGCCCCTGCGCTGGAGTGGCGGGCTGCGGGGCTGGTTCCTGGGTCCCCGACCTCTGCCCGATGGCTTCTACAGTCATCCCGCCTTCGTGCTGGACGCCACCGCCGATGTGGAGTTGCGTCGCTGGGTGCTCGAGCTGCAGGTGGACAACCTGCTTGGGGCTCGCTGGCGCGACGGCGAGTTCGTCTACCCCTCGTGCTTCGACCCGGACAGCCGCTGCAGCGAGCTGCCAGCCCTGCACATCACCGCGGGCGAGCCCTTCGCCCTGCGCATCGGAATCGGAAGGAGGTTCCAGTGAGACCTGTCCTGTTCATCTCGGTCCTTTCCCTGGCGGCCTGCGCCCACGAGCAGCGCGAGAGCCTCTCGGTTCCCACCCGGGCCATCGGGCTGGACGCTGTGACCTTCACCTCGGCCGACGGGGTGGAGATCCAGCTGGAGGAGGCGTGGATCGTCCTGGCGGATCTGCGCCTCGAGGCCCCAGCCACCACCGCGGCCAAGCACCCAGGCCACGACTTCAGTGGCGCCACGAGCTGCGAGCTGCTGGGCGCTTGGGAGCTGGATCTGCTGGGTGAGGCCCGGGAGCTTGGCGAGGCCAGCTGTCTGGACGGAGAGCTGGCCACGGGCCGGGTGGTGCTCGCTGCAGAGCCAGCGCTGGTGTTGGCTGGCACGGCCACCCTGGTCGACGAGACCGAGCGGCCGTTCCTCTTCGAGCTGGATCTCGACGACGAGATCACCGGCATCCCCATGGACGCTGTGCTCGACGCGGCCACCCCGCCGGCCGGGCTCGTGCTGAGCGTCAGCCCCGCCACCATGCTGAGCTTCGTGGACTGGGCCAGCGAGGACAGCGACGGCGACGACCTCTTGACCACCGCGGACGATCTGCTGGGCAACACCGTGCCCTTCGGGGTCGTCAGCACCAACTCGTTCTCTCTCACCATCGAGGACTGACACCATGAACCCCACTCGCGCGCTCACCCTCTTCTCTCTCCTGCTCGCCGGTTGCGGCGGCGAAGGAACCTGGATCCTCGAGACCTGGGGTGAGGACTACATCGAGACAGGCATCCCCGCCGAGGCGTTCGACGACGGCTGCTCCGTGGTCTTCGACCGCTTCGAGGTTGTGGACTCCGAGCTGGCTCTACTGGATGGCGACGGCGCCGTTGTCGGAGAGGTCCCCGGCAGCTTCGTGCTGGACATGACCCAGCCCGGCCCCGTGGAGTTGGGCAGCGCCACTGTGCCCGCCACCCACTACGACGCGGTCTCCTGGCGCATCGGCCCCACCGACGATGAGCCTGTCTCGGTCGGCGTCGCCGGCAGCATCACCTGCGGCGAGCAGAGCGTGAGCTTCGCCTGGGACTTCGACACCGACACCACCTACCGCTGCGAGCCCGAAGACCTGACCATCCCCGCCGGCGGCGAGGACGTGACCGAGCTGACCGTGCACGGCGACCACCTGTTCTACGACAGCCTCGAAGACCCCGACGCCCAACTGCGGGGCCAGGCCTTCGTGGACGCGGACACGGACGCTGATGGTGAGGTCACCATGGTCGAGCTCGAGGCCGTCGCTGTGGCGGGGCTGGGCTACGACGTGGGCTCACGGGCCGAGGTGGAGGATCTGTACGCCTTCGTCGCGTTCTTGACGCGCACCCTGGGGCATGTGGACGGAGAGGGGCACTGCCAGGTCGATCTGTAGCCGAAGCGACTCACCGACCCTGGGGGGCCCAGACGGCACCCAGGGTCATGAGCACGAGCAGGTAGCGGAAGGGAGGGGGGCGGGTGGGGCGGGGCATGGCGCCTCCGTGGGGCTCGGGCTCGACAGGGTTCACAAGGTCGGTGGCGGCGGGGAGGGGACCTGTCAACCTCTGGGTGGAGGAATCGGGAACACCCCGTTGATATGTCGTACTCGCGGGGTCTGGGGGGTCATCCGGGGGTCAATACAGGCGCAGCTCGCAGGCCTCGCCCTCGAGGCCGTCCACGTCGGCGGCGTCCAGGCCCTGGCCGCTGACCTGCAGGGTCTCGCTGCTGCCCGTGTCGCTGTTGCTGTCCTGCGCGACCTGGCTGCTGCCGCGCCAGCCGGTGAGGGTCGAGCAGCCCGCACCGCACCAGTCCACGATGTCCCACTCCACCCGGGACACGGTGCAGCCCAGGCCGCTGAAGTCGGCCTCCAGCACGCCGCCAAAGAACGCGCACTCGCCCGCGCGCTCCCCCCAGCCATCCACCATGGTGAAGGTCACACCCGCGGTGGTCCAGGTGGTGCCACCGGTCAGGGAGGCGGGCGCGCCCGCCATGGACACCGCCATGCCGTCGCAGCCGTTGTCAGTGTCGGCGTCGGCGTCGGCGTCGGCGTCGGTATCGCCATCCGCGTCGGCGTCGGTGTCGGCGTCGGCGTCGAAGCCGGTGTCCACCGGACCGTCTTGGTCGTCGGCGTTCCAGCCGCCTTTGATGAAGGGGCCGCAGGCGGAGAGGATGAAGATCAGGCTGAAGACGACGGGACGGGTCATGGGATTCTCCAGGGAGGCGGGGTTTGATGTTGCCGTGTGTAACATCGGCCCTCGACCTGTCGGGGGGCACGCGGGGGTCACGAAAAGACGCGACGACCGAGGCGGTGAACAGGGCCTACCAGCCCCTGTCCCACTGGCCGTCGCTGTGCTCCCCGCCGTGGTCGCTGCACCGGGGCGCAGCGCCGAGCCTCGCAGCCGAACGGATCGAGCACCTGCTCCTGGTGGCAGTGAAACCTGGAAGGTCGGGATCGGCATATAGGGGCGCTCCCACACCAGGTCGGATGGACCCATGATCGAGATCGGTCGTCACAACACGCTCCCCGTGCTCCGGATCGAGGACCGAGGTGCCCTGCTGGGCAGCGAGGACCAGTGGGCCATCCTGCCGCGGCGTGAGATCGCCGAAGACCTCGAGCCGGGCCACACCCTGCGGGTGTTCGTCTACACCGTGGGCGACGGCGTGCTGATGGCCACGACGCTCGAGCCCTTGGCCGCCGTAGGCGACTTCGCCTACCTCCAGGTGGTCGATGTCAACGAGCACGGAGCCTTCGTGGACTGGGGCCTGCCCAAGGACCTGTTCGTGCCCTTCGGCAACCAGTACGCTCCCATGGAAAAGGGCGCCTCCTACGTGGTCGGCGTCCGCGTTCACCACCGCACCCAGCGGGTGGTGGGGGCCAGCGTGCTCGCCGGCATGTTCGATGACGACATCAGCCGTCTGAGCCCCGGCGACAAGGTAGACCTGCTGGTCTACGGCTACAACGAACACGGCATCCAGGTGATCGTGAACCGTCGCCACGCCGGCTTGGTCTACCACGACCAGACCTTCGCCAGGCTGAAGCCCGGCGACGAGCTCGAGGGCTGGGTCTCGGTGGTCCGGGACGACCACCGGCTGGACATCAGCATGCAGCGCCCGGGCCGGGGCGGCGTCGACGATGCCTGCACCCGGATCCTCGCGGCCCTGGACGCGGCGGGCGGTGAGCTCCCGCTGCACGACAAGAGCCGGCCTGAGAGCATCTCCCGCGCTCTGCAGATGAGCAAGAAGGTGTTCAAGCAGGCGGTGGGCCGGCTGTACCGGAACCGGCGCATCGAGCTCATCGAGGGTGGGATTCGCAAGCTGGGCTGAGGGCCGCACGGACCGCGCTCACCCCAGCAGACGGGCCCGCACCTTGCGCTTCTTGATCCGGCCTTGCTTCAGATAGGCCAGCGCCTGGGTGGCGTGCTCACGGGCCACCGCTACCGCGCAGGTCCGCGCCGTGAGGTCCATGCGGCCGATGGCCTCGGGCGGCAGGCCCGCGTCCTTGACCAGGGCGCCCAGCACGTCGCCACGGCGGAGCTTGTCCTGGCGGCCGGACAGGATCAGCAGGGTGCGGTTGGGCGGGGTGAGGAACCCCAGGCCGCCTCCACCGTGGATCTCTCCGCCCCGGGGGATGGAGTGCCCCAGGAAGGCCTCGATGCGCTCGAGGCGTCCTAGCTCGTTGGGGGCGCTGACCACGCTGATAGCCAGCCCTGCTTCGCCGGCCCGGCCCGTGCGGCCGATGCGGTGCAGGTGGCTCTCGGGCTCAGGAGACAGCTCCGCGATGAGCACCATGGGCAGGGAGGGGATGTCCAGCCCTCGGGCGGCCACGTTGGTGGCCACCAGCAGGCTGGCACTGCCGTTGGTGAACTGCAGCAGCACCTCGTCGCGGTCTCGCTGCTCCAGCAGCCCGTGCAGGGCCAGGGCCGTGGCGCCCCGGCCGGAGAAGAACGCGGCGAGCCGATCGCAGTCGCCGCGGGTCTCGCAGAACACCAGGGCCTGCTGGGGGCGGTGGTGGGCCAGCAGGTCCACCAGCAGCTGGTTGCGCTCGCCGGGTTCGCAGCGGTAGACCAGCTGCCGGAGCAGATCCGGGGCCACCTGGGCCTGGACCACCACCCGCTGGGGTTGGTGTTGGACCCGGGCGCTCAGGCCCTCGATGGCGTCGGGGAAGGTGGCCGAGAACAGCAGGGTCTGGCGCTTCGTGGGGCAGCGCTCCACGATGGCCTCGACCTCGCCGATGAAGCCCATGTCCAGCATGCGGTCGGCCTCGTCCAGCACCAGGATGCGCAGGGCGCTCAGGTCCAGGTGGCCGCCGCTGATGAGCTTGCCGATGCGGCCGGGGGTGCCCACCACGATGTGGCCGCCCCGGGCAAGGTCCTTGCGCTGGGACTGCAGGGGGTGGCCGCCGCACAGGGACAGGATGCGGGTGTTGGTGATGCGCTGGGCCAAGCTGCGCAGCTCTGCGGCTACCTGGTCGGCCAGCTCCCGGGTGGGGCAGAGCACCAGCGCCTGGGTGCCCGCCTGGTCGAGGTCCAAGGACTGCAGCAGGGCCAGCCCGAAGGCCGCGGTCTTGCCGCTGCCGGTGCTGGCCTGGCCGGTGACGTCCAGCCCCTGCAGCATGGGCGGCAAGGCGGCGGCCTGGATGGGGGTCAGCTCCTCGAAGCCCACGTGCGCGATGGCCTCGTGGAGCTCCGGGCGCAGGGGAATGGAGTCGAAGGTGGGTGGCATGGGCCCCGGGTAAGCGGGTGGGAGGTTGGGGGCGAGCCCAGTGCCTGGACGCCGGTGCCCCCGCGCGCTGGATGGGCACGCGGGGGCGGGTGGGCTGGAGGCACACGCGGCGCCCCGGACGCCCGAGTCAGGCGCCGTGGTCGGTGGGCTGAGCCTCCTTGTCTTCCAGGGACAGCCCAGCCTTCTCGGCCATCATCAGGGCCAGCAGCTTGCCGAACATGCCGCCGCTCTCGGTCCCGCTCTGGCCCACCTGGCTGGTGCGGGAGGCCTCGCCGGAGCCCAGCAGCTCCTGGGCGCGAGACTCACCGCTCGCGCGGGCCACGTCGCACTCGGCCAGGCGCTTGGCCTCGGCCAGGCTGGCGTCACCGCGGTTCTCTGCTACCTCCACGTCGATGCGGGTCTGGGTCAGCTCGGTCTGCTTGGCCGCCGCCGCGTCCGCTGCGTTGAGCTGCTGCAGCGAGCTCGATGGACTTGAGGTCCTTGTCGTAGTTGTGGCTCTCGGTGACCCCGGTGACCCAGCGCAGCACGAAGTTCACGTTGGGGACCAGCTCGACCTTCAGGGCGTAGGGGTTCAGGGCGTACTTGCCCGGGGGCAGGGCGCGCTTCCACACACCGCGCATACCCGGGTCCAACTGCTCCCCGTAGCGGAAGCCGGTACCGTCAGGTCCTCGCCTCGGCGGCCGTGGTAGCTCACCACCACGCCCACGTAGCCGATGGGGATCAGGGTCTTGGGCAGCACCTCGACCGTGGCGAACCAGCGGTTGAGGAAGAAGGTGCCGTCGGTGAGCACCTGCAGCTGCTTTCCGCGGCGGCCGCCCATGGACAGGAAGGCCTCCACGTCCTGGAAGTAGTCGTGGTCCAGCCCATCCGTGGGGTGCACCTCGGGGGCGATGACCTCGCCCGACTCGATGGGGGCGCCGTCGTGCACGGTGATCACGCCGATGTTGTCGCCTGCACCCCGGGGGCGGCCAAGGTCTTCAGCGCTCTCCACCAAGGCTCTGCCCTTGGGCGCGGCGCCCAGCACGATGGGGCGGAAGCCCTGGTCGCTCCGCAGCTCCTTGCGCCAGCCCTCATAGCGCTCGCGCTCCTTCTCGGGCACGGCGCCGCAGTAGACCTGATCCTCGGTGATCACCACGAACAGGGCCCCAGGTTCAGGGCGTACACACCCTCGCGCAGGATGGCCCGCTGCCGGCCGCGCTGGCCGCCGTGCTCGAGGAAGGCCCGGGCATCCTGGAAGCTGTTGCAAGGCACCGTGCGGCCCAGGGTCTGGGTGGGGGGCAGTGGCTCGCCGTCGCGAGCGTAGATGTAGCCGATGCTGCCGCCGTCCTTCATGTTGCCCCGGCCCGACCAGAGCTTCTCCACGATGCCCACACGACCGTGGGGGATGTAGCGGATTCCGAGCAGGCGCAGGGAGATGGCGACGACCACGGGGATGGCGCCAAGCAGGATGAGGGAGAGAGGTTCCATGAGGACCTCCTCGGCCGCGGGCAGGGTCCTCGAAAAAGGCGGGGAGGGCCGCGGTGACGCCTGACCCTGTTGCAGGGAGGGTGCCAGGCAGGGTCGGTCGGGGCAGGTGTCTGAATCCACACGGGAAGCGCGGCTTGCGCGCGCTGGTCGTGTGTGGTGAAAATCACCACATGCCGAAGCACAAGTGTAGCTGGGGGCGCGCCACCCTTCCCTACGATCCCGTGAGCAGGTGCTGGGCCGTTGTTGCCTGGAAAAAATCACCACCTGGCGATAAACACCACCCATCCTCTCGCCGTGGAGCCCCCATGCCTGGTCGTGTGCTCGTACTCATGGACGCGGGCGGTGAGCTGGGGTCTTTCGTGGACACGCTGCGCCGCGCCGCCGGTGCCGAGAGCCAGGTGGAGCCGGTCTACTCGGCCGAGCTGCTGATGGTGGCCCTGTCCTCGGGGCTGGCTTGGGATCTGGTGCTGCTGGACTGCGAGCTCGGCGACGGTCGATCCAGCGGCTGGGATCTGCTGCCCACCCTGCGCCAGCGTGCGCCAGATCTGCCGGTGGTGGCCCTGGCGGCCCGGGGATCGGTGGAGGCTGCCAAGCGCGCCGTGGCCGCAGGGGCCAGCGACTTCCTGGTGCGCTCGGGCCACCTCGAAGAGCGCCTGGCCACCCTGCTGGACAAGGTGCGGCCCTACCTGAGCTTGGTCAAGCGCCACCGCAAGCTCGAGGAGCACCACCGCCTGCTGCTCGAAGAGGCCGCGCGGCGCTACCACATCGTGGGTCACAGCCCGGCCATGCTGGCGGTGTTGGATCTGGTGGAGCGGGTGGCGGCGGTGCCGCGCCCGGTGCTGGTGCGTGGCGAGCGGGGCACGGGCAAGGAGCTGGTGGCCCGCGCCATCCACCAGGCGAGCGAGCGCCCTGGCCCCTTCGTGGCGGTCAACTGCGCCGCCTTCTCCGAAGCCCTGCTCGAGTCCGAGCTCTTCGGCCACGAGCGCGGCGCCTTCACGGGGGCGGAGCGCAAGGTCCTGGGCAAGTTCGAGCTGGCCGGCGAGGGCACACTGTTCCTGGACGAGATCGGGAACATGCCCCTGTCCTTCCAGCAGAAGATCCTGCGGGTGGTGGAGTACGGCACCCTGCGCCGGGTGGGCGGAGCCCAGGAGATCAAGGTGCAAGCCCGCATCGTCGCGGCCACCAACGCCGACCTGGAGCGGGCCATGGACCAGGGGCGCTTCCAGAAGGACCTCTACGACCGGCTGGCGTTCGCCGAGATCGTCGTGCCCCCCCTGCGCGAGCGGCCGGTGGACGTGGCTCCCCTGGCCCGGCACTTCCTGGCCGCGTTCGCCCTGGAGGTCCCGGGGGTGCAGGCTCACGAGCTCGAGCCAGCGGCCCTCGAGGCCCTCGAGCGTCAGCCCTTCCCCGGCAACGTGCGCGAGCTCAAGACCATGGTCGAGCGAGCCGCCTACCGCACCGGCGAGCCCGCCATTCGTTTGGCCGATCTCGGTCTACAGCCGGTCGTGGCAGCACCCTGCGCCGATCTGACGGGCAGCTTCGCCCAGGCGGTCGAGGCGCTCAAGCGCAGGCTGGTGATCGAGGCCTTGGATGCCGAGGCTGGCAACCAGGCTGCAGCCGCCCGCAGGCTCGAGCTGTCCTACGACCAGTATCGCTACTACCTGCGGCGCTACGGACGCGTGGCCAGCCGGACCTGATCCAGGCCCGGCGACCGCGGGGCTGGGCCGTCACCGGCGTGTGGCTCCGTCGCTGCGGTGGGGTCCCCCCCCCGGGGAACACATCCCCCCACCCCCCACACTCAGAATGCGAACTGGTTCTGCAGCATCGCCTCGATGCCCCAGCTGTCGGCGCCATCGACCTGGGCAGCGCCCACCTGGAACTTCAGGCTGGTGTTGTGGTCCCGCATCCACCAGTTGACGCCGCCCATCATGGCCAGGCGGTCGCCCACGTTGTCGCTGGCCGCGGCGTCGTACCACTCGGCCGCGACCAGGGGCTCGACCTTGTCGATGCGGTAGCCCAGGTCGCCCCAGACGCCCATGCCTTCGGGCATGGAGCCGTCAGGGCCGTGGATCTGGTAGACCGCGGTGGCCACGATGCCGTTGTCGCCCATGGGGATGTCGGCGAACACATCGGCGGCTGCGGCCCAGGCGAAGTCGTCGCCGTTCTCGCCGTAGGAGGGCTCGAGGTCCACCGCGCCGGCGAAGCTTAGGTACTTCTTCTTGCCCAGGTGGGCGCCCTGGACCTTGAGGCCCTTGTCGGCGTCGAAGACATGGTAGGTGGCGCGGGCGATGATCCGGGGCACGCCGTTGAGCGGGTTGGGCTCGTAGCCATCCATGATCGCCAGGCGGTACTCGAGGTGGTCTTCCATGAGCAGGCCGCGGGCCTGGATGCCGACGTCGCGCAGGGAGGCGACGCCGCTCTGCTTGATGTAGGCGGTGTGGAAGTCCAGCCCGTGAAGCTTGCTGCCGGCCACCAGGTGATGGCGGGTGAACGGGACGCGGAAGAAGCCGACGTCCAGGTTGAACTTGGGGCTGTGGTTGTACTCGGCCCAGGCGTCGATGATGACGAAGGTGTTGTTGGCTTCGCCGGCCTTGCCCAGGTTGGAGGCCAGGCCGCCCAGGAACACGTAGGTGTTGGCGGTGGGCTTGGCGCCGGTGAACAAGAAGGCGCGACGGATGAAGAAGTCGGGGGTGACGCCGCCCTCGTCGGAGTCCACAGGCAGGTAGAGCCAGGGCTGGATGTAGCCGCCGGGCATGATCCAGGTGTCGTCGGTCAGGGGGATCTTGGCGGCATCCGCGGTGGCGGGCAGCGCCAGGGCGCCGAGCAGGGGGAGCAAAGCGAGCATGGACTTCATGGTGTCTCCTGGTGGGAAGCAGCGTGGACAACGCGTGAGGGTGGGTCCACTAGCAAGGAGTGTGCCCACATCTCTCACAGCTTGATTGTCGGCGTTCGAGGGTTGTGGGCAGGTCGCGCAATGGCCAGGTGTTGCGCGTCCGCAACATGACGGGTGGGAAATGTTGCGCATTCGCATCATGGCTGGGGAGTGGTGGCTTCGGCCTGGCACTGGGGCGCTGGCTCGCCCGGCCGGATCTGGTGCCGGTGACGGCTACGGTGGTCTCGAGGGTGGAGCCACCCATGGCGAAGCAAGTGGTGTGCGACCCCCGGTCGTGGTGGGGTTGCTTCGCGATGGGGGTGGCTACGCCGCCGACAGGTCGGTGTCGGCGTCCGAGTCGGTGTCGGTGTCGGTGTCGGTGTCGGTGTCGGTGTCGGTGTCGGTGTCGCCGCTGTCCCGCGGCGCGGCGTAGCACTCGGCCTCGGGCTCGCCGCAGCCGTGCAGGGCCACCGCGCTCATGGTCAGCAGCAGGCCGCCGATGCGCAGCTTGACCGGCAGCAGCCTGCGTGGGCCCAGGCCCGTGGCCACGGCGATGGAGACGGCGGCGAAGGCGACCCAGAGCAGACCGACCAGCAGCGGGGTCCAGAGCTTCTCGTCCATGGGGTTCTCCTGGGTCCGGGCCTGGCTTGGAGCTTACCCGTCCCTTCTCACGATGTCGGCCCCCAGGGCCTGCAGCTTGTGCTCGAAGTCCTCGTAGCCCCGGTCGATGACCTCGGCGTTCTGGATGATGCTGGGGCGTCCGGTGGCGCACAGGGCGGCCATGACCAGGGCCATGCCGGCGCGGATGTCCGGGCTGCGCAGGGTGGCTCCGCGCAGCCGGGACGGGCCGGTGATCACCACCCGGTGGGGGTCGCAGACGATGATGTTGGCGCCCATTCGGACCAGCGGATCGACGAAGTACATGCGGCTCTCGAACATCTTCTCGAAGAACAGCACGGTGCCGTGGGCCTGGGTGGCCAGCACCAGCATGGCGCTCATGCAGTCCGACGGGAACTGGGGCCAGGGGCCGTCGTCCACCCGCGGGATGGCGCCGCCAGCATCGGCCAGCACCTGGGCCCGCTGGCCGCCCGCCAGGAAGATGTGATCGGACTCGAGCTCCAGCTTCAGGCCGAAGCGCTCGAACACCCGGTGGATCATCCAGTAGTGGCCCCGCGAGGTGCCCCGTACGGTGAGCTCGCCGCCGGTGGCCGCGGCCAGGGCCAGGTAGCTGGCGGCCTCGACGTGGTCGGAGGTGACCCGGTGGGTGGCGCCGCCCAGGCGCTCCACGCCGGTGATGGTCATGGCGTTGGTGCCGGCGCCCTCGATGGCGGCCCCCATGGAGATGAGCATGCGCGCCAGGTCCTGGACGTGGGGCTCGCCCGCGGCGTTGAGGATGGTGGTGACGCCCTCGGCGAGCACCGCGGCCATCATGATGTGCTCGGTGGCGGTGACGCTGGCCTCATCGAAGAACAGCTGGCGGCCCTGGAGCCGCTGGGGTGCGCGGAACTCGAAGCTGTCCTCGTCCACCTCCACCCCCAGGCTGCGCAGGCCGTAGAAGTGGGGGTCCAGCCGCCGTCGGCCGATGGCGTCGCCGCCAGGGCGGTGCAGCTTCACCCGCTCGCAGCGGGACAGCAGGGGGGCCACCATCAGGAACGAAGTGCGGGTCTTCTCGCACAGCTCCCAGGGGATCTCGGCCTTGTCGACCCCGGCGGCACAGACCGTGGCGCGATCGCCTTGGCGCACCACGCTGGCGCCGAGGAACTCGAGGATCTCGAGCATGGCGGCCACGTCCCGGATGGCGGGCAGGTTGTCGAGCACCACCGGATCGTCGGTGAGCAGGGTGGCCGCGATCATGGGCAGGGCGGCGTTCTTGTTGCCGCTCGCGGTGATCTCGCCGCTGAGGGGCTTGCCCCCGTGGACCACGAAGTGACTCATCTCGATCCTCCGATCCGGCTGTTCCGCCTATCACCCTGGACCCGTCGGGTTCCACCGCTCAGGTGGGTAACCGCCTTGGCACTCGAGCCTTGCCCACGGGTCGGGTCGACGGCATGGTGGGGGCGTGGACCCATCTGCGCCCGGCCCATGGGCTCGGCCCCGGATACGAGGCCAGCATGAAGATCGTCAGCTCCGTCGTCCTGCTCGCGCTGGCGCCCCATGGCGCGCTGGCCGCCGACCCGCCTCCGGCGCCCCCTCCACCCTACGGTGAGGTGTGGGGCGACGCTCCCGACATGGCCGCCATGGGCAGCGATCCCCAGGGTGCTGCGGCCTTGTCCAGGTCCGCCTTCACGGTCCAGACCAAGGACACGGTGGACTACATCTACACCGTGGGTCCAGGCGGCATGGCCCAGGGCGACTACGTGCGCATCGAGGACCCTTGGGGTCACGGCATGCGCTGGTCCAAGTGGGGCGCCCCTCAGGTGGACGCGGCCGAGTGCAGCGCGCTGCAGCCCGAGACCGACGTGGCCTCGGGCTCCCTGGTCACCGTCGCCACCTCGGGCGTCGCCACGGTGCTGCTCGAGCGCTCCACTGTGAGCCATGACGTACACCGCTACGCGTACACCGACGTCTACCTCGACAGCGGTGAGCTGCTCGAGGGCGACACCATCACCCTGCGGGTGGGAGACAGCTCCACCGACGCGAACTGCGCCCACCAGTTCCCGGACCGCGCCTTCCAGCGGTGGCAGTGGCGCGCCTTCGAGCACATCGCGGACGCGGGCTGGCAGGCGGTCCAGCCCTACCCCGAGCTGCAGGTGGAGGCCGAGCGCGACGCTGCGCTGCTGTGGGTCTCCGGCCCGTCGTTCGTGCAGGCGGGGGAGCCCTTCGTGCTCAAGGTCACGGCCCTGGATCGGCTGGGAAATCCCATCCCCGCCTGGGGCGAGACCGCCACCGTCGCGGGTGCCTACGGCGGCGTCAGCAAGGACTTCGACGAGGCCAACCAGGGCTGGCTCGACTTCGGGCTGAGCATCGAGGACGAAGGGGTCCACCGGGTCGAGGTCACCGCGGGCACCTTCACCGTCAGCTCCAACCCCATCGTGGTCAGCACCGCGGCCCCCGAGCAGCGGCTGTACTGGGGCGATCTGCACTCCCACCACGGCCACACCATCGTCTACGAGGACGGCTCGGAGGTGGACGAGAACCACGTCTACGCCCGGGATGCCCTGGGCCACGACCTCAGCTGCGAGTCCATGAAGATGAGCACCGTGGAGATGGACGACGCCGTGCTGTGGGCCGAGCTCCAGCGCAACTGCAGCGAGGTCACCGAAGAGGGCCGCTACCTGGTGATGCTGGGCTCGGAGTGGATGGGCAACTACTCGGGCACCAGCGACGGTCACCACAACATCTACTTCGACGACTGCGTGGGCTTTCACGGCGCCCACGCCGACATCACCGGGCTCGAGGGGGTCGGCAGCCTGCTGCAGCTGGCCCGGGATCTCGAGACCAGCCAGGGCACCCGCTCGGTGATCCTGCCCCACGCCACGGTCTCGACCGGCCGCAACTGGACCGACCACGACGATGAGCTCCGCGCCGGGGTCGAGGTCTACTCCGAGTGGGGCGACACGGTGGACACCATCGAGGCCGGCAACATCAGCGAGGGGCTGTCACGGGGGCATCGCTTCGGCTTCTTCGCCGCGACGGACAACCACGACGGCTGGATGGGCAACCCCCTGTCCTTCAAGTACGAGCTGTCGGGGCTGGGCGCCTTCTGGGCCACCGATCTCAGCCGCGCCAAGATCTTCGACGCCATGGCCAACCGGCGCACCTTCGCCACCAGCGGGGCCCGCATCGTGGTGGTCTTCGAGCTGGTCGAGGGGGCCACCACCGTGCGCTCGGGCGACGAGATCATCGCTCGCAACCCTACCTTCACCTGGGAGGTCCACGGCACCGACACGGTGGCCGAGGTGGGCCTGACCGCCGTGAAGCTGGTCGCCAGCTCGCGCCCTGAGGAGCTCCACCAGGCCACGCCCATGACCCTGGACGAGCAGAGCCAGTTCGCCTGGAGCGAGTGGGATGGCAGCGACTACGCCGTCTACCTCAGCGTGGTCCAGAGCGACGGCGAGGTGGCCTACAGCTCCCCCATCTGGATCTCGCAGGACTGCGACAACGAGTACGCCAGCGACCCTGAGGGCTACTGCGAGGAGGACACCGACCCGGGGCCCGACGACACCGACACCGCCCCCCCCGAAGAGACCGATCCCCCCGACGAGACGGGGGACAGCCGGGCGGACGACACCGGCAAGGAAGAGTGGCGCAAGTGCGGCTGCCTGGGCGGCCCCGAGGGCACCAGCAGCGCCGGGCTGCTGCTGGGCTTCGGGCTGCTGGGCGGGGCCACCCTGAGGCGGCGGCGCGACGGCTGACCTGCAGGCTGTGCAGGCGGGGTGCAAAGCTCGCGGCGTGATGGTGCCGAGGGCACGATCCCGCGCCTGTCGGGCGTACTGGAGCTGTCTGGTTCCAGAGGTCTCCCATGCGCGTCACCCTGCTCAACCCGCCCCACACCGCCATCGGCAGTCGCATCCCCGACGAGCACCTGCCTCCCCTGGGGCTGCTGTGCATCGGCGGCGCCCTGCTGGACGCTGGCCACGGCGTGGCGCTGGTGGACGCCGATCTGGAGCTGCTGCCCGATGACCGGATCGTGGCGCGGGTGCTCGCTTCCAGGCCCGAGGCCGTGTTGCTGGGCCACTCCGGCTCCACCTCGGCCCACCCTGGCGTCGCCCGCCTGGCCAGGGCCCTGAAGCGCGCCCGACCCGGCGTGCTCATCATCTACGGCGGCGTGTTTCCGACCTACCACTGGCGCGAGGTTCTGCAGGAAGAGCCCGCCATCGACCTCATCGTCCGGGGGGAGGGCGAGCGCACCGCGGCCGCGCTCATCCGGGCGCTGGAGCGAGGGGAGCCTGTGGTCGGGGTGCGCGGTATCGCCTATCGGGACAGGGGCGCGCCAGAGGCCACCGCCCCGGCGCCGCTGCTGGACGATCTCGAGGCTTTCCGGGTGGGCTGGGAGCTCGTCGATCTGAGGCGCTACCGCTACTGGGGTGGCAAGCGCGCTGTGGTGGTGCAGTTCTCCCGCGGCTGCCCCCACCGCTGCACATACTGCGGCCAGCGAGGGTTCTGGACACGCTGGCGTCACCGGGACCCGGTGGCCTTCGCCCGCGAGATCGCCGCGCTTCACCGGGAGCACGGGGTGGAGGTGTTCAACCTGGCGGACGAGAACCCCACGGCCCTGCGCGGCCCGTGGCTGGCCTTCCTCGAGGCGCTCATCGCGGAGCGGGTGTCGGTGACCATCGTCGGCTCCACCCGGGCGGACGACATCGTGCGCGACGCGGACATCCTGCACCTGTACCGGCGGGCAGGGGTGGAGCGCTTCCTGCTGGGCATGGAGAACACCGACCCGCAGACCCTGCGGCGGGTGCGCAAGGGCGGCGCTGCGGCCACGGATCGCCAGGCCATCCAGCTGTTGCGCCGGCACGGGATCCTGTCCATGGCCACCTGGGTGGTGGGCTTCGACGACGAGTCCCACCGCAGCCTGCTGCAGGGCCTGCGCCAGATCCTGGCCTACGATCCCGACCAGATCCAGACCTTGTACGTGACTCCCCACCGCTGGACCCCCTTCTACAGGGACGCGCAGGGGCGCAGGGTCATCCAGACCGACGCGCGCAGGTGGGACTACAAGCACCAGGTGTTGCAGTCGGGCCGGCTGCGGCCCGGCAGCCTGTTCACCTGGGTCAAGGCCATCGAGGTCATCGTCCAGGCGCGTCCCGCCGCCCTGCGCCGCCTGCTGGCGCACCCCGATCCTGCTCTCCGCCACGGCATGCGCTGGTACACTCGCATCGGCCGTCGAGTCTGGCTTCACGAGGTCGCCGAGTTCCTGAGGGGTCCAGGCCATGTGCAGGACGGTCCGACCATGGCTCAGCTGTGGGGCACCCCTCAGGACGTCGAGGAGGAGGCGATGGATCCTGGGTCACTGAGCGCGGCCGCGGGCTGTCGGATGGATGCGGCTTAGGCGAGTCAGGCCCCGGTGTCGGGTTCGACGGGTTGCAGCTCGATCAGGACGTCGGTGGCCTCGTCGGCGGTGTCGCCAGCGCTGGCCGTGTAGCTGGCCTGGCCGTCGGCGTAGGACCCGTTGTCGAGCCCGTCGACGTCGGTGCCGGTCACCGTGCAGGGCCTGCTGGCGCAGTCGATGTCGTCCGTGATGAAGAGCTCCCAGGCGCCTGTGGCCTTGGAGGTGGTGGTGCTTCCCTGGGACTCCACCTGGATGCCCGGGATGCCCTCGCCGCTGTCGGCGTCCACGGTCGTGCCGCTGACGCGGTAGCCCGTCATCAGCGCGCCGTACTCGTAGGTGACGCAGTCGACGACCCCCAGGGAGGAGCCGAGTAGCAGGGAGACACGGCGCAGCAGGCGGGAGCGCAGCATGGGGACTCCAGGGGTGGTTGCTCGCAGTATTCCTCGCGATCCGGGACATGTCCAGCTTCGCAAGCAGGCCCCCATGGTGGTGGGAGTCCGGTGCTATCATGCAGGTAACCACCGGAGGTCGTCATGAGTCAGGGGAGAGGGACACGCGTTCGTTCGGGGCAAGCCAGGCGCTGGCTGTCCCTGTTGGCGGTTGCGGCGGCGGGTTGCCCCAAGGGCGCTCCTATGGACACCGACGGTCCGGAGGCACCCACGGTCATCGAACACTGCGGCGTGATCACCGACGCTGAGACCTGGGAGGCGGGGGTAGGACACCTCATCACCTGTGACGTGGTGGTCGAAGGCTCGCTCATTGTGGAGCCGGGCGTGGAGGTGCTGGCCGAGCAGGGGACCGCGCTGCGCGTGGAGGGCGGCCAGCTGTCGGCGGTGGGCACATCGGACGCGCCGGTGCTCTTCGCCAGCGCCGAGGCCTTCCCCACGGCGGGCGACTGGGTGGGGGTGGTGGGCCAGGGCGCGGTGGTGAACCTGGCCTTCGCCACCTTGCGTCACGCGGGATCGGAGGGCGCGCTGCTGGCTCTCGAGGGCGGGCAGGCGTCCTTGTCCAACCTCATCCTGAGCAACTCCACCCTGCGCGGCCTGTACGCCTCAGGCACCGAGTTCACGGTCCTGGAGGAGCTGGAGATCGCGTATGTGGACGAGCCCCTGTCCATCCCCTGGGCTGCGGCGGCTTTGCTCTCCGGGGTCTACCTGGACCAGGTGGACGGCGCGGCGGTGCGCTTGCTTGGCGACACCCTCGACGTCCCGGTGGGGCTGGGAGCCCTCGAGGTGCCCTACCTGAGCGAGCGCCTCACGGTGGTGGAAGGTGGCACCCTGTGGATCGAGGAGGGGGCCATGCTGGCCCTGGCCGACGACGTGGTGATCGAAGCGGGCGGCGCCATCGTGATGCGGGGGACCAGCACCGCCACGGCGGCCGTGTTCGGCTGGGAGGGCGCCAGCTTCGAGATCTGGATCGACGCCGAGGCCGCCACCGCGGACTTCCGCTGGGCCAGCATCGCGGGGGGGCGCGTGGAGTCCGCGGTCCCCGCGCTCACCTTCCGCTACAGCGACATCGAGAACGCACCGGGCACGGCGCTGAACATCACCGGCGGCCTGGACACCACGGTGTACTCTCAGCTGTCCGGCTGCAGCTTCGCTGGCGAGGGCTACGGCCTGGCGGTTCCTCTGGCGATGCTGCCCTATGTGGGCGAGAACGACTACAGCGGGTCCAGCTTCGACGGGGTGGTGGTGCTGGACGCCACCGTGACCGAGGAGCTGAACCTCAGCGTCTGGCCGCCCTCCCACGTCCTGATCCAGGGGGAGCTGCGCTTCGAGGGGGTGCCGGTGACCTTGACCGGGCCCGCCACCCTGGTCTTCGACGACGGCGGGTCGCTGGTGATGGATGGAGCGGCGATTCGTGCCGGCGCCATGGCGTTCACCCACATCACCGAGACGCCAGGGGGCTGGGAGGGCATCACCGTGTCAGCGTCAGGAGGGGGCTCCTGGTTCGAGAGCTGCAACATCGCCTTTGGCGGTGGATGGGACGGTGCCAACGTCACCCTCGAGGCCGAGGGGACCATCGTGGATACTACGCTGCAGGACTCCGCAGGCTGGGGTGTCCTGGTCCAGCCCGGGGTCGAGGCGACGCTGCGGGGCAACCGCTACTTGGGCAACGCCCGTGGGGACGTGGGGCCCGGCTCCTGAACCGAGCATCGGCGTCGGGCCCCCGGGCCCGCCAGCGCCAGCAGGCCCAGCCACAGGCCCGCTGCGGTGGGGTTGCCGCTGCAGCCGCAGCCTGGACCGGGACTGCCGTCGACGGGCCGGTCCGGCCGTCCGTCGCAGTTGCGGTCGTCGTGAGCACACGCTTCTCCCGTGTCCCCCTGGCCGCTGTCCGTCGGATCGGGGCCATCGGAGCAGCCCTGGGGCGGCTGGGCCACCCAGGGATCGCAGCCGGCGCCGTACTGGTAGGCCCCGGTGGTGGGCATGGCTTGCAGCTCGCTGCCATGGGAGGTCCAGAGGAAGCGGTAGGGAACGCACCCGGCCTCAGCGCTGGCCTGGACCTGCCAACCGCCGCGGTGTTCGCTGCCCACGAAGCGCTCGAGGTCCAGGCAGGCGCTGGGGGTCTCCACCGCGAACCACGTCGGCGCGCTGTCGTCGAAGGTGACCAGGAAGGTGACGGCGCCCTGGGGGCGCTCCGGGGAGTGGACCCCCATGGCCACGGGCTGGTGGGGCTGGCCCGCGCCTCCTCCGAAGTCCTGGGTGTAGTAGGCGTCTTGCACGCCGCAGCCCAGGTCTGTGAAGGCCCCGCTCATGATGTTGGCCCGGTGGTCGGCGCTGCACATCCAGCCCTGCCAGACGACCTGGGCGCTGTCCGCATAGCCCCAGGCCACGTTCTCGGCGATGGTGGAGCCTGGGTAGTAGGGCCAGACCCGGTCGCCGAAGCTGGTGCCATTCCAGCTGTCGTGGCCCATGAAGCCGTGGGCGGCCATGTCCTGGCTGTGCAGCTGAGCGATCTCGGTCAAGCCGTCGTGGTACAGCAGCGGCGGCTTGTCGCTGCGCTCGCTGCTGGTGAAGGCGGCGGTGGAGCAGCCGTAGTCGCCGGCCCAGGCCATGGGGTCGACCCGCACCAGGTTGGTGGCGGTCTGCATGTCGCGCTGGCTCCAGCTGGGCCGCCCTTGCTGCACCTCGCCGTAGTTGACCGCAGCCAGGGCCAGGACGGCGCTGATGGCTGTGGTGTCCACGGTCGCTCCTGGGGCTTCGGTGCGGTGGCTGCGCTGGCTGAGGGCAGCTAACCGGCTGGAGCGGCTGACGTTTGCGCTGGATTGTCCGCCTGTCCAGCCCTGAACGGCGGGTGGGATGGCGACCCATGGGCAGGGGCGGCCGGCTGTGGCACAATCCGCACTCCTGCTCACCGCGGTCCTCTACTCTCCCAAGCGATGATCACCCCTCCCCAGGAGCGCGTCACCCTCGGCCCTGCAGAGCGCCTGCACGGACGGTTGGACGAGGTTCGTCAGCTGTGGGAGGCGTTCCACCGGGCCCAGCGCGGTGAGGGCTCCCTGGTGTTGCTGGATGGCCCCGCGGGCATTGGCAAGACGCGGCTGGTGGAGTCCCTCATCGAGCCCATGCGCATCGAGGGCGGTCGCGTCAGCCGGGGGAGCTGGGTGCGCCAGCGCACGGGGCCCCTCGAGGGTCTGTTGGCCGCGCTGGACGGGGTGGTGAGCAGCCTGCTGGCCGAGCCGGACCAAGCCCACGCCAGCCTCAGGGCTCACCTGGAGCGGGAGGTCGGAGGAGGCCTGGCGCTGCTCACGGGCCTGCTGCCCGAGCTGGAGCTGCTCACCGGTCCCCGGCCGCCGCCCCCGGCCATGGCACCCCAGGAGGCTCAGCAGCGCTTCGAGCTGCTGGTGCATCGCCTGGTGTGCTGCTTCGCGGCCGAGTCCAGCCCGCTGGTGCTCTTCCTGGACGACCTGCAGTGGGCCGAGCCTTCGAGCCTGCGCCTCCTGGGCCGGCTGGTTGGTGGCGACAGTGGGCCTGGCGTGCTGGTGATCTGCGCCCTGCGCACTCCCTGTGAGCCCCCTTGCCTGGACCTCGCCGCGGTGCGCGGAGCCCTGGGGTTGGCGGTGGACCAGGCGCTGCGCATCTCCCTGGCACCCCTGGCCCAGGAAGACGTCCAGGCCATGGTCGCCGATCTGCTCTCGACGGAGCCCGCGCGTGTGGCGCCCCTCGCGCGGCTCACCTACGACCAGGGCCAGGGGAACCCATGGGCCACCCAGCGCTTCCTGGTCAAGCTGCAGGCGTTCGGGGCGTTGACGCACCGGGCCGGGGCCTGGTGCTGGGACCTCGCGGCGTCTGCAGATCTGGCTGAGGCGCGGAGTGAACCCCAAGTGGTGGCCAGCGCGGTGTCCAGCCTGCCGGCGGCCACCCGTGGGCTGCTGGAGCTGGGGTCCTGTCTGGGCCCCGAGCTGGATGGCGAGCTGCTGGCCCTGGCCTCCGGCCACCCGTTGCTGGATGTGATGGACTTGCTCGAGCCCGCGCTGCAGGCGGGCATGGTGGTGCGCTGCGATCGACAGGGGGTGGTGGGCAGGCCCGAGCTGGGTCGCTGCTGGCGCTTCGCCCACGAACGCCTGCACCAGTCCATCTACCAGGCCCTCGAGGCCGACACCCGCAGGAGCAACCACCGCCGCATCGTGCGCAGGCTGCGTCGAGCCTGGAACCAGGACCAGAGCGTGCGGGTGCTCTTCACCGTGGCCGACCAGCTCCACCAGCTCTCCCCCCAGGGCGAAAAACCCGCCGCCCGCCAGGCTCGCATCGAGCTGCTGATGGAGGCCGGCCATCAGGCCGTCGCCTGTGCAGCGTGGAGTACAGGTGAGCGCCACCTCGAGGCGGCTCTCGAGGTCCTGCCGTCCTCGGAGGCGTCACAGGAGCGTTCCCTGGAGCTGCACCGCTTGTTGGCCCAGGCCATGCAGGCCACGGGTCGCTTCGATCGCGCGGAGGGCCTGCTCGACCGTGCCCTGGCGCTGGCCGGCGGCCAGGAGGAGGTGGTGGCCCTGCGGGTGCAGCGCGTCACCATGTTGGTCCACGCGGCACGGTACGTCCAGGGGCTGGGCGAAGCCCTCTCGGGCCTGGCCGAGCTCGGCTCGGAGCTGCCCGAGAGGGACGACGTGGAAGGCTGGACGCGCCTGGTGGGCCGCGAGGCTGCGCGCCAGCCGGCGCTGATGGGGGGCAGGCAGGTACCAGAGCTGGCCGAGGCTTCGCCCATGCCCCCTGGCCGGCATGCCCTGGAGCTGTCGCTGCTGGGGGCTATGGCTCCGGTCTCCTATGTCTACCCGGCCATCATGCCCTGGGTGATCACCCGCATGGTGAACCTCTGCCTCGAGCACGGCAACGGGTCCCTGGCGCCCCTGGCCTTTGTCTTCCAGGGCCTGCTGTGCAGCGTCTCGGGTCAGCACGAGCAGGGCCAGGCCTTCGGGAAGCTGGCCCTCGAGCTCGAGCGGCAGCGGCCGGATCGCAGCCAATATGCGCCCGTGATCCACCTGTACGTCAACTTCATCAACCACTGGACCCGCTCCCTGGACTCGGGCCTCGAGCTCGGCCTCCGGGCGGTGAACGTGGCGCTGCAGCACGGGCAGTTCGACTACGCGGGCTGGCTGGCCATGAACGGCTGCCTGGGGCTGTTCTACCGGGGCCTGCCGCTCCCCGGCGCCCTGCAGCGCAGCGTGGAGCAGCTGCGCCTGGTGCGGGACACCATCTGCTACGACGATGCCGCCACCGTCACGGGCGCGGTGGTCCAGGTCATGGGGCGGCTTAGCGGTCAAGGCGAGCTGTTGGAGGAGCTCGGGCTCGATGGGGTGGAGGTCGAGGACCTGGCCGCGTCCCTGGAGCACTACCGGGTGGCCCGAGTCCACGTGTACCTGCTCTACATGATTCATGCCGTGCTCACGGAGGACTTCGCCACCGCTCGTCGCCACGCGGACGCGCTGCGGCCGGAGCTGGCCACGGCCGCAGGCATGGTGGCGCTGGCGGAGTTTGCGCTGTTCGAGACCGTGCTGCTGTGCCACGAGTACCCGCAGCTCGCTGCCGAGCAGCGCGCGGGCGCCATCGAGCGGGCCGAGGCTCACCTCGCGGCCCTCGAGACCTGGGCGCAGCTGGGGCCCGCCACCTATGAACCCAGGCGCGCCCTGGCCGCCGCCGAGCTGGCGGCTGTGCGGGGTCAGGACCAGGCCGCCGCCGCGATCTTCGTGCAGGCGGTCGAGGCCGCTGCATCCCAGGGCTTCCTCCAGCTCGAGGCGCTGGCGTGCGCCCGCGCCGCCCGCTTCCACACAGCCGCCGGCCACGGCCGGACCGCGGCCCTGTTCCTCGAGGGGGCTCGGGACGCGTCGCGCCGCTGGGGTGCCGCCGCAGCCGGGGGTGGGCCCGCCTCACCCCCAGCTTCCAGTGGGACGGCCACCGAGCTGCCGGGGGCGCTGCCTCAGGCACAGGTTCAGGCCGCCGGGAAGGCTGCGCGGACCCTGAGCGAGGGCCTCGATCCCAGCAGGCTGGCCCTGCGCCTCGCCGAGGCGGTGGTGGACTTCAGCGGAGCCCGCCGCCTGGCGTTCTTCGACCGGGAGGCCGGGGAGCTTGTCCACCTGGCGTCCGCCGGTCCGGCCACCCTGCCCAGCGCAGCCAGGCAGCCCATCGACGGCTTCCACGGCTGGCCCATCGAGCTGGTGCGGCGGGTTCATCGCAGCGGGGAGACCTCGGGCAGCGGTGCTGTGGGGGCCGGCGCTCACGCTCGCACCCCTGACGCCGCGCAGCCGTCTCGCTCGTGGTTGTGCCTTCCCTTGTCCGAGGGGGAGAGCGGCTGTGGGGTGCTCCACCTCGAGCACGAGGGGCGCGAGGGGGCCTTCGAGGGCCTGGACCTGGCCGCGCTGCGAGCCATGGGTGATCTGGCGCTGACCGCACTGCGCGATCTGGGACGCTACGCAGACCTGGCCCGCTTGTCCCAGGCCCTCGAGGTCAGCTCGTCCAAGCTGGCCACCCACAGCGCCACCCTGCAGGCCGAGGTGCTCGAGTGGGCGGGTGATCTCGAAGCCCTGCACGAGGAGCACCGCAGCACCCTCGAGGCCTTGCTGGACGGGGTGGTGCGCGTGGACCTGCAGGGCACCATCCTGTACGCCAACCCGGCCGCAGCCCGCATCACCGGCTTCTCGGCCGAGGAGCTGGTGGGGGCGCCGGGCACCCGGCTGCTCGAGCCTCAGGACCTCCAGGGGGCCACACTCCAGCCGGCCCGCGCCCGCCAGCAGGCGGACAGCCCCGCCGCCGCGCCGTTCCACGCCATGCTGCGGCGCAAGGACGGCAGCAAGGTCAGCGTGGAGTTCCGCTGGTCCCCTGTGTTCCGCCCCGACGGCTCCCTCGAGGGGGGGGTGATCGCCATCCGCGACACCTCCCAGCGACAGCAGCTCGAGCGGCAGCTCCGCCAGTCCCAGAAGATGGAGGCCATGGGCCGCTTCGCCGGGGGCATGGCCCACGACCTGAACAACCTGCTCACCCCCATCCGCGGCCACCTCGAGCGCATCCAGGCCCAGGCGGGTGCGGACCGGGAGCTGCTGCGGCGAAGCGAGGCCGCGGCGGCGGCGGCCGAGCGGGCCACGGCCCTGGTCAAGCAGGTGCTGGCCTTCAGCCGCCGCGCGGAGGTCTTCAAGAGACCCCACGACCTCGTGCCGATCGTGGACGATGTCTGCCAGTTCTTGAGCCGGTCCATGGATCGCGCCATCCAGGTGCGCTGGTCGCCGCCCAAGGGCAGCTTCTGGTTCCTGGGGGACGCGGGCCTGGTGCAGCAGGTGCTGCTCAACCTGGGCCTGAACGCTCGCCACGCCCTCGAAGAGGCGCAGCTCCACGGCGGCCTCACCGAGCCCCGCATCACCATCGAGCTGTCCTGCGCGGGCAAGGGTCAGCCGGGCCCACCTCTTCCTCGTGGACTGCCGGATCCCTCCCTGGTGCTCACCGTGGGCGACAACGGCATCGGCATGGACGAGGCCACCCAGGCCAGGATCTTCGAGCCCTTCTTCACCACAAAGCCGGCGGATCAGGGCACGGGCCTTGGGCTCTCGGTGGTCTACGGCATCGTGGACCAGCACGGTGGCAGGGTCACGGTCCAGAGCCAGCCGGGGCATGGCGCCGCCTTCACCTGCTACCTGCCCTCCTGTGCCCCCGAGCGGCGGGACCACACCGTGGATCCCGTGCGTGAGCTGTCCCGTGGTGGCGGCCAGACCGTGTTGGTCGTGGACGACGAGGCACCGGTGCGCGAGCTGGCCCGAGAGGTGCTCGAGGAGTTCGGCTACCGCGTGCTCGAGGCGGTCAACGGCGAGAGCGCCCTGGACCTCCACCTGGCCCATGCCCGGGAGATCCACCTGGTGCTGTTGGACCTGAGTATGCCCGGCATCTCGGGGCCCGAGACCTTGCGGCGGCTCCTGGCCCGCGATCCCCGCCTGCCCGTGGTGCTGTGGTCCGGGTACTCGGCCGAGGACGACCTACCCGCCTCGGTGGGAGCCCACGCCCGGGCCTTCCTCGAGAAGCCCTTCGAGCTGGCTGCCCTGGTGGCGACGGTGCAGGAGGTGCTCGGAGGGGGGAGCGAGTAGCGTCCGCTACTGGATTCCGTCGGCAGGAACGTCGCTGCCAGGGGCCGCCAACGGTCGGTCGCTGGCGGGTTACGGCCTCTGGGTCCGCCAACCGCAGGAGTCCCCATGCGACCTCCCACGCGCCGTGAGTTCATCGGCGCCAGCGCGGCAGGAGTGTGCATGATGTCCATGCCCAGTTTCCTGGCCGGCTGTGCCAAGACTGCCCCCATCGAGTCCGCCGTCACCCCGGCCAACCCCTTCCTCACCTGGTTCGGCGTGGATGAGGCTGTGATTCGGTCCGTGCTGTCGGAGCTGACCGCCCGGGGTGCCGATCAGGCCGAGCTGTACTTCCAGCACAGCCGCTCGAGCAGCCTGACCCTCGAGGACGGCATCGTCTCCAACGCCAGCTCCAGCGTCGATCTCGGCGTGGGCCTGCGCTGCGTTGTGGGCGATCAGACCGGCTACGCCTTCACTGAGGACCTCACCCTCGAGTCCATGCTCCAGGCGGCGCGCACCGCGTCGTCCATCGCCCAGGCGGGCGGGGGCCCGGCCATCGAGGCCTTCCGGTACAAGGAGCACAAGGGCCTGTACACCTTGGTGCAGCCGCTGTCCGACGTGGGCGTGGCCGCCAAGCTGCCGCTGATCGAGAAGATCGCGGCCCAGGCCCAGGCCGCCGACCCGGCCGTCGAGAAGGTGCGGGTGCTGTGGTCCGACTACGAGGAGCATGTGCTGATCGCTGACATGACGGGAGCCATGCACATGGACGTGCGCCCCATGACCCGCGTCTGGTGTACTGTCACCGCGCGCAAGGGCGAGGAGACCCAGTCCAACAGCTCCAACCTGGCGGGCCGTCGCGGCTTCGACTTCTACGATCAGGAACAGATCGACCTGCTGGTCAAGCAGGCGGTCGACCGCACCATGATCCTCTTCGAGGCCCGCCGGCCCCCCGCGGGTGAGCAGCCCGTGGTGCTGGCCGCCGGCGCGTCGGGCATCCTGCTGCACGAGGCCATCGGTCACGGCATGGAGGCCGACTTCAACCGCAAGGGCATCAGCATCTTCGCCGACATGGTCGGCAAGAAGGTCAGCTCCGAGCACGTCACCATCGTGGACTCGGGCGTCGAGCCCAGCGAGCGCGGTGCCCTGAACGTCGACGACGAGGGCGTGCCCACCCAGTACACCAAGCTCGTCGAGAATGGCATCATGAAGGGCTACCTGCACGACGGCATCAGCGCCCGACACTACGGCGTGGAGCCCACGGGCAATGGCCGCCGCGAGTCCTTCCGCTTCGCCCCGGTGCCGCGGATGCGCTGCACCTTCATGGAGAACGGCCCCCACACCGCCGAAGAGATCATCGCCACGGTCAAGAACGGCATCGTGGCCGAGACCTTCACCAACGGCCAGGTCAAGATCGGCGCCGGGGACTTCACCTTCTACGTCAAGAACGGCTGGCTCATCGAGGACGGCAAGAAGACCGCCCCCATCAAGGACACCAACATCATCGGCAACGGCCCGGACGTGCTCTCCAAGATCACCATGGTCGCGAACGACTTCCGCCTGGACACTGGCGGCTGGACCTGCGGCAAGGACGGCCAGGGCGTGCCCGTTTCCCAGGGACTGCCCACCACCTTGGTCTCCTCCATCACCGTCGGAGGCGAAGATGCCTGACATCGATATGCTCCTCGAACGCGCACAGCAGGCCGTCGAGCTCTGCAAGACCGCCGGCGCCGACAACGCCTGGGCCAACGCGAGCCGCAACCGCTCGGTGGAGTTCACCACCCGCGATGGCAAGCTCGAGAAGGTCCAGGAGTCCACCTCCCGGGGCTTGAGTGTCGAGATCTACGCCGAGGGTCGCTACTCGTCCCACAGCACCACGGATCTTCGGCCTGAGAACCTGCAGGCCTTCATCGCCGAGGCGGTGGCCCTGACCAAGGCCCTGCAGCCCGACCCCTTCCGCTTCATCCCCGACCCCGCGCTGTTCGAGGGCCGGCCCGCGGTGGATCTGGATCTGGTGGATCCGGCCCTGGGCCAGGTCACCCAGGCCCAGCGCCAGCAGTGGTGCGAGGCTATGGACGCCGCGGCGGGCGCCCACGACAAGGTCATCTCCACCGAGAGCACGGTGCAGGACGACTCCTACATGAGCGCCGCGGCCAGCTCCAACGGCTTCACCGGCACCAAGGCCGAGACCGGCATCTGGTTCGTCTCCTCGGTCTCCCTGCAGGACGAAGGCGACAAGCGGCCCTCGAACTACGACTACCTGGGCGGCCACTTCGTCAGCGAGCTGCCGGATCCCACCGTGGTGGGGCAGGGCGCCCTGGAACGGGCCCTGGCCCGGCTGGGCTCGGTCAAGGGTCCCACCGGTGCCGAGACCATCGTGGTGGACCGGCGCGCCGCTGGCCGCCTGTTGGGATCGCTGCTGGGCCCTGCCAGCGCCCGCTCCATCCAGCAGGGCCGCTCGTTCTGGGCCGGCAAGATCGGCCAGCCCCTGGCCTCCGACAAGCTCACCATCATCGACGATCCGCTGCTGGTGCGCGGCTTCGCCTCGCGCCTGTTCGACGGCGAGGGCATCGCGGCGCGGCAGCTGCCCATCCTCGAGGCCGGCGTGGCCAAGAACGTCTACGTCGACACCTACTACGGCAAGAAGGCCGAGCTTCAGCCCACCACCGGATCGCCATCCAACCGGGTCATCACCCTGGGCGACAAGGACCTCGAGGCCCTGCTGGCCCAGGTGGGCGCCGGCATCTACGTCACCAGCTGGCTGGGTGGGAACTCCGACGGCACCACCGGCGACTTCTCCTTCGGCCTCGAGGGTCACCTCATCGAGGGTGGGAAGATCGGCGCCTGTGTGGGCGAGATGAACGCCACGGGCAACCTGGTGGATCTGTTCATGCACCTGAGCGCCGTGGGCAACGACCCGTGGAAGTACAGCTCCACCCTGGTGCCCACCCTGGTCTTCGAGGGAGTGCAGATCAGCGGGGCCTAGCAGCCCTCAGGGGTCATCGCCATGGCCGTGCTTCGCACCTTCGTGTTCTGGATCTTCACCGCCCTGTGGACCGTTCTGGTCCTCGGGGCGGGCTGCCTCGCGAGCATCCTCACCCTGGGCCTGCTGCGCCACCGGCTCGCCGCGGTGTTCGGTCCCATCTACGGGCGGCCCTGCCTGTGGGTGGCGGGTATCCGCTACCGGGTCCAGGGCTGGGAGCACGTGGCCCAGCCCGCTGCGCGCATCATCACCTTCAACCACGCCTCCTTCCTCGAGGTCTTGATCGTCGCCGCCCTGGGAATCCCCCGCTTCAGCTTCCTGGGCAAGAAGTCCTTCGCCTACATCCCCGTGATGGGCCAGGCCTGGTGGCTGCTGGGTGGTCGCCTGGTCGACCGCAGCAACCGCAAGCGAGCCATGGCCAGCATCAAGAAGCTGGGCGCGGACCTTCGCCGGTACGACCAGTCCACCTTCATCTCCCCCGAGGGCACCCGCACCCGCGACGGCAAGCTGCAGCCTTTCAAGATGGGGGCCTTCCACGCGGCGCTGGACACGGGCGCACCCATCGTGCCCTTGGTGTTCCACGGGGTGTACGAGAAGCTGCGGCCCGACGACTGGAAGCTCTCGCCGGGCACCGTGCACATCGACATCCATCCCGCCATCGACACCAGCGGGTGGACCCGCCAGACCCTCCGGGAGCAGGCCGACGCTCTGCACGCCGACTACGAGCGCTGGCTGGCCGAGGGGCCTATTCGGTCACCCTCGTCAGGCTGACGTTGCTGGGCGTCATGCCCGCGGCTTCGCCGTCCTCCGCGGTGGTGTCCACCCAGCTCAGCTTGCCGGTGATCGCGTCGCTCTGGGTGTTGTAGCGCTCGAAGCTCAGGCGCAGGGCGCAGGGCTCGGCGGCGCAGCCGGGGATGGCGATGTCCTGGCTGACCGTCCAGCCTGCGGAGAAGCCAGTCTCGTGCAGCGCCAGCTCGACATCGAGGTCGATGGCGCTGTCGTCCAGCAACAGCTGAGTGGGCAGGAGCACCTGCAGCGTGTCCAGGCAGGCGTCGCTGACCGAGACATTGTCGTAGCCCTCGCCGGCGTCGGGGTAGGTGATCAGGGTGGGGTCGTCGGTGGGGTCGTTGATCACCAGGGCCATGGGCTCATCCACGCCGTCGAAGGTCGCGTTGCCCTGCCACAGGCCCAGCAGGCCGTCCCGCAGCTCGGCGGCGGTGGCCTCGGAGCCGTCGTCCCAGCTGGCGGCATCCTCGGCGGGATCGCCGCAGTAGTCGTCCATGTCTGGACCGAGGCAGCCGGTGGTGAGGAACAGGGCGGGGAAGGCGATGAGCAGGGTGCGCATGGATCTCTCCTTGGGTGCCACAGGCTACAGCAAGGAGCGTGCCTGCGCGAGAGTGGAGCTTTCACGGTGCGCTGCGGGATGGCTACGGTGGGAACCGTGATCAGGCTGTCTCGGTATCCAGGGCCCAGGCATCCAGGGCCCGCTGGAGGCTCTCGCGTTGCTTGGGGTTGGCGACGCGCTGCACCTCGGTGGCCAGCAGCTCCCGGTCGAACCAGCCGTGCTGGCGCAAGGACCAGACCAGGGCCGCGAACGCTGCTCCCTTGGGGTCGGCACGATCAAAGTCCGCCAGCTCCACCAGGGTGGGCGGGGGTGGATCGGGCTCGGGCGCGCCAGGGGCTACGGATCCCCAGCCGTGCTGCGTCGGTGTGGCCAGCCACATGCGGCTGATGCGGTGGGGCAGGGCACCCACGCCGGTGGGGTCCACCGGGTACAGATCCTGCTCGGAGTGACCATGGGCCAGCCCGCGGTCCGCCACCAGCCGGCGGATGTCGCCGCGGTGTTCGCGCACGTAGGCAAGGCCCTCGGAGGAGCAGACCAGGGCCAGGTCCCAGGAGGAGCTGACCGGGGACTCGATCGGGTGATCCGCCAGCACCAGGTGGCTGGCCGAGAACCCCCGACCGACGGTGACGGGGTACTCGGAGCGCAAGGCCACATGCAGGCCGGCCGCGATGGCGGCCCGCGCGAAGATCTCGGCGGCGCTCTGCACGCCCTTGCCCGCCGAGCCCGCCAGCAGCAGGTGGACCTCACCCTCGAGGGTGTGCGCGCCCGTGGTCGGGATCGACTGGGGGAGCCGTGGCCGCGGCTTGGGCTCGAAGTGGAACACGGGCCGGGTGGATGTCGCGGGCCACACGCCGGGGCTCTGGCCCTGGGCGGTGAAGACGCGCTCCAGTTCGGCGGGGGTGATGGTCTCGGGGTTGAGCTTCCCGGCGTAGGACGGGCACCACTCGAGCACCTCGACGAAGGCGAAGCCCTCGTGCGCCACCGCCGCGTCCAGCTGCTCGGTGAGGCTGTCGCGCTGGTTGGCCAGCACGCGGGCGCGGGGCACACCGAAGGACTCCAGCAGCTTGCACAGATCGTAGGCTGTGCCCACGGCTCCACCAGGGCTGGTTGTGGTGCGCACGCCCGGCAAGGTGTAGGCCGACTGCTGGCCTCCGGTCATGCCGTAGTTCTGGTTGTTGCAGACCACCATGCAGAGGTCGACGTTCAGCCGCGCGCACTCGAGGATGTGCTGCAGGCCGATGGCCGCGCCTCCGTCGCCCAGCAACACCACCACCTTCATGTCGGGGCGCGGCAGGGTCATGGCGATGCCGGCGGCCAGGGCAGGCGAGCGGCCGTGCAGCCCGTGCACCGTGTGGCAGTGGAACAGGCCGTCCGCCATGCCGATGCAGCCGATGTCCGTGACCAGCACCACGTCGTGGGTGTCGAAGCGGGCGCTCAGGACGCGCTGCAGCGCCCGGATCACCAGGGTGTGGCCGCAGCCTGGGCACCAGGGGTCTCTGGCGCTCGAGGTGAAGGAGCGAGCGGGGGTCGTGGTCATGGGGACACTCCCTCCAGGTCCGTGACTTCGTCACCCGGCTCATTCCCGAGGACGGCGCGGACGATCTCCTCGGGGGAGATTGGGCGGCCCATCACGTTCAAGGAGATCAAGACCTCGAGGGGCAGGTTGCGGAGCACCCCTTCCCCCAGCAGCACCTTGCGGAACTGGCCTGTCGCGTTCTCTTCGGGGATCACCAGCTTGCGAACCCCCGCGCACGCGCTGCGGACCTCGGCCACGTGCAGCGGGTAGAGGGTGCGCACCACCAGGAGCGAGACCGGCACTCCCTGAGCGCGCAACGTCCGGATCGCCTGCCGTGCGGCGTAGGTGGTGAAGCCGTAGGAGATCACCAGCACGTCGGCGTCGGGATCGGCGTCCAGCACCGGCAGGGGGAGCACGTCCAGCCGGCGGGTGATGAACAAGCGCTCGGCGCTGGCGCGCACGCGCTCGGAGTAGGTGGAGATGTTGCCCAGCGCGTCGTGGGTCGAGGCCGTGATCCGGAGCTGGACCTGGGGGTCCCCCAGGGGGCGGAACGGAGGCACGTCGTACTCGTCCCAGTTGTCGTAGGTCTTGAACTCCTCGGGCGGTCCTTCCCAGGTGTGACGGTCCACGGGGGGCGGGAGCCGGAGCGTGGCCAGGTCGACCGTCCGCTTGCCGATGACCATGTCCTTCTCGGTCAGCAGGATCACGGGCACCCGCAGGATCTCGGCGACGTTCACGGCCTGTGCCGTCAGCTCCGCGCACTCCTCGAAGGACGAGGGGCACAGCACCGGGCAGCGGAAGCCGCCCGAGATGATGTTGCCCACCAGGCCCACGTCGCCCTGGGCGCTGACGGTGGCCGAGCCGGTGGCAGGCCCGAGCCGCTGCACCAGGGCCACCACCAGAGGTGCCTCCATGGCCAAGGCCGCACCGACGCCCTCGGCCATCAGCAAGAAGCCGGGCCCAGACGTGGCGGTCATGGCCTTGTGGCCGTTCAGGGAGGCCCCGATCAGGTACTGCAGGGCGGTGATCTCGTCGGTGGTGGGCAAGCCCACGCCGGCCTTGATCATCTCCGTGAAGATGCCCGAGGCCGGAGTGATGGGGTAGCCGACGAAGACGTCGACTCCGGCATGGAGGGCCCCATGGGCCACCAGCCAGGAGCCGTCGACCAGTGCGATGTCAGGCATGTGGTTTGCTCTAGCGCAGGATGGAGTGCACGCTTGGCCTGTGGACTAGCTGCTCGCGCGGAAGGCCGAGATGCCGGTGATGGCTTGACCCATGATCAGCGCGTGCACGTCGTGGGTGCCTTCGTAGGTGTAGACGCTCTCGAGGTCGGCCATGTGGCGCCAGACCGGGTACTCGCCCGAGATGCCGTAGGCGCCCAGCATCTCCCGGGCCTTGCGGGCGCACTCGCGCGCCATCCACACGTTGTTGCGCTTGCCGAGGGAGACGTGGGCGTGGTGGATCTTCCCCTGCTCCTTGAGGCGTCCCAGGCGCAGCGCCAGCAGCTGAGCCTTGGTGATCTCGGAGAACATCCAGGCCAGCTTCTCCTGCTGGATCTGGAAGGCGGCCAGGGGGGCGCCGAACTGCACGCGCTCGAGCGTGTAGCGCAGGGCGGCCTCGAAGGTGTAGCGGGCCGAGCCCACTGCACCCCAGGCGATGCCGTAGCGGGCCTGGTTGAGGCAGCCCAGAGGGGCGCCCAGGCCGCTGCGCCGGGGCAGGATCTGGTCCTCGTGCACCACCACGTCGTCGAAGGCCAGGTTGGAGGTGATGCTGGCCCGCAGGGAGAACTTGTGGGCCTCGTCGGTGGCGGTGAAGCCGGGGGTGCCCTTCTCGATCAGCACGCCGCGGACCTTGCCCTCGTCGTCCTTGGCCCAGACCACGGCCACGTCGGCCACGGTGCCGTTGGTGATCCAGGCCTTGGCGCCGTTGAGCAGGTAGTGGTCACCGTTTCGCCGCAGGGTGGTGCGCATGGAGCCAGGGTCGGAGCCCGAGCCGGGCTCGGTCAGTCCGAAGCAGCCGATGGCTTCGCCGGTGTGCAAGCGGGGCAGCCAGGTGGCGCGCTGCTCCTCGGAGCCGTAGGCGTGGATGGGGTACATCACCAGGCCGCTCTGGACCGACAGCAGGCTGCGCCAGCCCGAGCCGCCGTACTCCAGCTCCTGGTTGGCCACGCCATAGGCGGTGTAGCTGGCGCCGGTGCCGCAGTGCTCGTCGGGCAGGGCGCAGCCGAACAGGCCCAGCTCGGAGCCCAGGCGGCGGCCCACATCCAGGGGGAAGGTCTTGTCTTCGAAGTGCTTGTCGATGTCGGGCAGCACGTTGTCGGCCACGAAGGCGCGGACGACGTCCCGAACAGCGAGCTCCTCTTCCTCGAGCATGTCGTCGATGGACAGCAGCGCGCGCACGCGCTGGATGGCTTCTTCGGGGTCGATCTTGTGCAGGTTGTCGGGGAGCATGGTGATCCTGGGGGTCAGGGGGATGTTCCTCGGCGGGTCCGAGCGGGCGGGCTGCTATCGTCGTGTCTCGACCGCAGCAATGGGCGGTGACCAGGGAGCGAGCCCAGGTGGGCGTCGTGCCACGCTCCACCGAGGTGGCGTGAGGCGATCGAGGCGGCAAACTCGCCGTTGCCGGCCGTCGCTCTGGGCTCGGGCGTCGGGCGGAAGCCTGACGGAGGACAGGAGCCGTTGTGCTTCGGGCTACTCCGCGGCGCCTTCGCCGGCCGCCTCGGCTTCGTCCTGGGCGCGCTTCTGCTTGCGCTGCTCCATGAGCTCTTCGGCCGAGTACATCTCCATCAGCTGGATCTCCTCGGGGGTGTACTGACGGGGACCCTCGGGCTTGAGGCGAGCCATGGCCACGCGCTCGGCGCCGGACATGCGGGCCACGTCCATCATCTTGACGATGCGGGAGACCGGGACATCGGGGTGGGCATCCACGAACACCACGCGGGACTTCTTGAACTTGAGCCGCACCCGCAGCTCCTCGTACACGTCGTCCAGCTCCATGGGGAGCTTGTTGAGTCCGTACTGGCCGTCGGTCCAGCCCATGATCACCAGCTGGTCTTCAGGCATGTCCTGCTGCTCGACGACCTCGGTCTTCTTGGGGAGGTTCGCCGCGATCTCGTCGATCTTGATGGGTACGGCCACCATGAAGATGATGAGCATGACCAGCACGACGTCGATCAGGGGAGCGACGTTGATGTCGGAGTCGGGACCGCTGCCACCTTCGACCTTGATGCCCATAGCTACTCCTCGGCCTCGTCGCCGCCTACGTCGTCGGGCTTCTCGGCAGCGATCAGCACCATGGGAACACCGTTTTCAGCCATCTTGTCGGTGACCGCCCGGAAGCTTCCGTAGTCGAGATCGGCATGGGCCTTGATGAGCAGAGACTTCTCGGGGTCCTTGCGCAGCTCGGCGTTGATGTCGTCGACCAGGGTCTCGAGGCTGGACCGCTCGGTGTCCACGAAGGGCTGGCCCTGCTCATCGATGCCGATGACCAGGTGCTGGCCTACGTCCTGGGTGGAGGTGGCCGTGGTGGAGGGCGGCAGCTTCACGTCGATGCCCGAGGACAGCATGGGGGTGATCACCATGAAGATGATCAGCAGCACCAGCACCACGTCCACCAGGGGCGCGACGTTGATGTCGGCCATGGGGCCGCCCTTGTTGCCTCCGACCTTGGCGCCCATGGGGCTAGTCCTTCTGGGCGAGGGTGCCGGGCTCGGAGCTCTCGGCCTTCTCGACCAGCACCTTCTCGACCCAGTCCGCGAACTCCTGCACGGAGACGCTCATGTCATTGACGATGAGCTCGACGCGGTTGTTGAAGAAGTTGAACAACCAGACGCCGATGATGGCCACCGCGATGCCCAGGGCCGTGGTGACCAGGGCCTCGGCGATACCGCCGGAGACGGCGCCCAGGCCGCCAGAGCCGGACTCGGCCATGCCCGCGAAGGCGTTGATGATGCCGAAGACGGTGCCGACCAGCCCGACGAAGGGCGCGGTGGAGCCGACGGTGGCCAGGATGGCGGTGCCCTTCTTGAGGTCGAGCTGCTCGCGCAGGGCGGCGCGCTCCATGGCGCGGTTGGCCGCGTCACGGCCGTGGCCGTCGAAGCGGATGACCAGCTCTTTGAGCCCGGCCTCGAGCATGTGCCCCAGGTAGGAGAACCTGTACTCGGGCTGCTGGGTGAGCTTGAGCGCCGCGGCGAGGTCCTGCTTGCCCAGGGGGGCCATGATGGCCTCGGCCAGGGCGCGCGACTGCGCCCGCGCCTTGAAAAACGAGATGGCGCGCTCGATGGCGACATAGACCGAGGCGATGGACATGATGAACAGGGTGATGATGACCGTGAGGGCCACGACACCCATGGATGCCCAGATTTCTTCGAACGAAAACGACATGGTGGGAAACCTCTGCGGGGCGAATCAACCAGTGAGTCGGTAGACGATGACGAGCACGAACTGGGCCTTGATGGCCGCGCCGTCGACTTTCATAGGGTAGAAGCGCCACTTCCAGGCCGCCTCGAGGGCGGACTCGTGGTAGATGGCGGGGCAGCTCTCGAGCTTGACGTCGTAGGGGACGCCCTTTTCGTTGATGAAGAAGCGCACCTGGCAGCGCTCTTCGGCCATGTTCAGCTGCTTGGCGGCGTCGGGCATCTTGGGGGCCACCCGCTTCTTGACCGTGACCTCGGACCAGTGCACGGCGCGCACCTGGCTGGTGCCGCCGAGCTCACCGCCGGGCACGCCGCCCAGGGTGCCGCCGAGCACGCCGCCAGCCACACCACCCTCGACGCCGCCTTCGACGCCAGCGTCCTGGTGTTTGTACTTGGTGGCGTCGTCGAGGTCCTGGCGCAGGTCCTTGACGTCGTCGAGCTCTTGCTCTTCTTCGAGCTCGATGGGGTCGACCTCTTCCGCGTCGTCCTCTTCCTCTTCCTCGGGCTCGGGGGTGGAGGGGGGCGGAGGCGGTGGCGGGGGAGGCGGGGGAGGCGGGGCGGCCTCTTCTTCCGGTTCGTCGGGGGGGGCTTCTTCGAAGAAGCTCACTTCGATGGGGCCGTCTTCGTCGAGCACCTCTTCGGCGACCTCGAAGCTGGCGAAGGCCAGGGCGGCCACGAAGCTGCCGTTGATGGCCAGGGAGAGAAGGACCGAGCCGGCTTCGCGTTGGGCGCGGACTTTCCTCGAACGACCGATATCGTCGAACATGGGTCAAGCCTCCTTGCGTTTCCGGCGATCAACGTGCGAGCGGTGAACAGCTTACGCCGCTCGAGGGGCCGCGGGTCAGGCCCGGGGCTCGAAGGGGTGCTCCTGGGGAGCCTCGGCCGGCCCGGTGAGCTCCGCGATGCGATGCTCGGCCAGGTCCAGCTTGTCGTGGCATTCCTGGACCAGGGCCACACCTTGTTCGAACAGGGTGAGGGCCTGTTCGAGGGGTAGCTCGCCCGAGTCCAGCTGCTTGACGCGCTGCTCCAGCTCTACCAACGCCTGCTCGAAGCTGCGCTCGGGCTGCTCGGTGCTGGGCTGCTGTGGCTGGGACATTGTTGCGGTCCAGGGGATGTTGTTGAGACCTGGGGTCGCGTGGACCCCGGATCAGACACCGCGGCATGATAACACCGCACCCGGTTTCTTGGGATCAGTGCCCCGGAGTGGCCTTGGTGTTGACAGGGACTTGGCCGGATACCCTGCAGTGCGTACGCTGCCCCTCACGATCCTTCGATGCGCTCCTGCGCGGCCTGATCTGCCTGCTCTTGCTGGTGGGCACGGTCCCCCTTGCGCGGGCGTCAGGCGCCGTTCCGGTGCGCCTGCGCTCCGTGTTCGCGGCCATGGACGAGGCCGAACGCAGCGCGCTGCTCGACGGAGTGGAGCGCTTCAACGCCTCCCAGCGCGAGGTCGAAGTGGAGGCGCTGCCCTTCCGCTGGTCCGGCTACGGCTTCCACGACACCCTGGTGCGTCTGCTGGCCTTGCAGGACCCCTCGGTGGACGTCTACCGCGTGGACCTGCCCTGGATCCCCGAACTGGCGGCTCCGGGCTGGCTGCTCCCCATCGACCCATGGCTCGACGCCGGCGACCGGGAGAGCTTCGTGCCGGTGGCTCTGGAGGGTGGTGCCTACCTGGGCCAGCAGTACGGGCTGCCGGTCAGCCTGAAGGGCAGCTTGCTCTTCTACCGGCGAGACCTGCTCGAGGCCCATGGCTTGGCGCCGCCCTCCAGCCTGGCAGAGCTGGGCCGACAGGCTTCGCTGCTTCTCGGGCCTGAGCGAGCGGCTGGGCCCCGAGGCGATGGTGGCGCTGCTCAACCGCTACCTGGGCGCTATGACCGAGGTGATCGTGCGGCATCGCGGCATGATCCGGGGCAAGCGCGTGCCCGAGGAACGCGTCGCAGCCCTGACCACCAAGGTGAGTGTGGGGCGGCTCGAGATCACCCACGAGGTCGAGCTGGAACACCTGGAGTCCGTGGTGCTCGAGCTGGATCTGGCCGGGCACGGCTGGACGCGCTCGGTCTACGCCAAGGTCGTGGCGGTGGGTCCGGGCTGGGCCCACCTCGCCATCACCTCGCTGGAGCCTGGGGATCTCGAGGCCCTGCGACGGGTCGCGGGAGCCAAGCCCGACGGCGCTTAGGCCACCGGGATGGTGCGGATGCGCTCGATCTGGGACATGCGGTAGGTGAGCCGCTCGTCACGGTCGAGGTTGCGGGCCACCAGCACGGGCAGGCCCTCGCGGTTGATGGCCAGGCGCTCGGGGGCCACCTTGGTGAGGGTGTGCTTGTCGTCGCGGGTGACGTAGACCATCTCGAGGTTCTTGCCGTCTGTGAGCGCTTCACGCACGGCGGCGTCGGCCTGCTCGGGGGTGGTCTTGGGGGGCAGGGTGGACCGGCCGCGGCGGGTCTTGCGGTCGCGGATGCCCGAGCCCGGCACGGGGTGGAGCTCTTCGGGCGGGGTGTCCTCCGCCTGGGCGCGGGCCAGTGGATCCTCACTGGCCTCGCGGATCTCGGCCACCACCTTCTCGAGGCGCTCGCGGGCTTGGACAGACCCCTGGCTGGCCGGGTAGGCGCGCAGCTCGTCGTTGGGGTGGAAGCCTGCGCCGGCCAGGGTCTGGCGTACCTCGTCCAGGCGGTTGCGGTCCACGGCGTACATGCCCGGGGCGAAGCGGTGCAGCAGCAGGGGCTTGAGCTTCTTGTGGGTCTCGAGCTTGCGGATGGCCGAGCGGTGCACCGTGAGCAGCACCACGTCGTGGAACTCCACGTCGCCGTGGTGGCCCATCCAGCCGCGCAGGGTCTGCTCGACGTTCTCGGGCAAGCCGATCTGGCTGTAGTCCCGCAAGAAGTCGAGCACGTCGTCCCGACGCCAGCCGCGGGACAGGGCCTGCTCGATGGTGGCCTCGCTGACCTTGTAGGTGTTGGCGCGGTCGCAGCCGGTGAGCTCGGCCAGCTCACCGATGCGCGCCAGCAGCACGGGCGCCAGCCCGGCCGGGGCCATGATCTCGAAGCTGGGGGTGAGGTAGAACTGGGAGAACCCGTCGTCCTCGGGGGGGAAGAGCAGGTGCTGGGCTCGGGAGCTGAGGCGGTAGAACGTCTCGCGGCCCCAGGTGCCCAGGTCGAGCATGCCGGTGTTGACCAGCGGCGCGAAGCCGAAGCTCTCGCGCTCGTGGGTGCGACCGCTGGCGAACAGGCCCTGCTGGAAGCGCTTGCGCCAGTCTTCGCCCCGGCGCCAGCGGCGGTACAGGGCCGACAGCGGCTTCTCGGGAATCCAGGCGCCCTCGCCGTCGGCCACAGCCCACAGGATCCACTCGGCGTGGGGGAAGCGCTGCTCGAGGGCGTGGAAGATCAGCTCGCGCTGGTCTTCGGAGTCCAGGTTGAGCCACTGCTCGACCGACTCGCGGTTGACGCTGACGCGGTCGCCGCGCAGCTCCACCATGCTGTGGAGCATCAGGAAGTCGATGTGCAGGTTGAACAGCTCGGAGTCGGAGCCCCACAGCTGCGCGAAGAACCCGTCCATCTCTTCCTTGTGGACCTTGTAGATCTCCTGGCGCTGGGTGAGCCGCGGCGGGCGCTGGTCCATGTAGGTGGCCAGCGTGGTGATCGAGAAATCGAGGGGCGGACAAAAGGGGCGCTCGTCCACAACCGCGATCTCGTCGTTGGCGAAGATGGGCAGCACCATGTCGGACTTGAGGATCTCCACCAGGTGGTCCACCAGGGGGTGGGGCACCGTGTAGAAGAACTCGTCGTCGCGGGTCTCGGTGGCGAAGACCATGCCCCGCTCGCCCAGGCGCTGCATCACCCGGCGCCACTCGTTGTCGTGGCCGCCCAGGGACAAGAAGAGCTCGCGGTGGAACTCGTTGGCGTGGGCCAGCCCGCCGCACTGGATCAGGATGGCCAGGGCCTGACGATCCCGGTCGTGCAGCCCCTTGAGCAGGGAACCCAGGCGCGATCCCTGGGCCACGGCCCGGACCGCCAGCTGGATCATACGATCGCGGCTGGTGACCCGTGTGGGCTGTCCGCCCAGGGCCCGGTAGAAGGCCGAGAGCAAAGGCTCGGGCATGCGCAGGAAGTACTCGCCCAGGCCCTCCATCTCGTTGCGGCTGAGGCGCCTGCGGCGGGCGAGCCCACCCGATGGGCGGTTGCGGCGTCTGCGGCTGCGGTGGCGCTGGGGGTTGCGCCCCGTGTTGGCCAGGGCGACCGCGGGCTCACTCTGTTGGTTGCGGCGGCCGCGGCGATGGCGTCTCGATGACATGTTCGACCCTCTAGCTGGGTGTGCTGGCCCGGTGGGGCGGAGTGCACGCTGGTAGCATCCGGATCGGCGTCGTCATCACGCCATCCGGTCATCGATGGAGTAGCGATAGCCCTGTTCCGTGAGGAAGAGCTGGCGCTTGTGGGCGAAGTCTTGTTCTTTGGTGTCGCCGGTGATCACGGTGTACCAGTCGGCGCCGGCTTCTTTCGGGCGCAGGATGCGGCCCAGGCGCTGGGCCTCTTCCTGGCGGGAGCCGAAGCTGCCGGAGACCTGGATGGCCACGTTGGCGTCGGGCAGATCGATGCTGAAGTTGGCCACCTTGGACACCACCAGCAGCTTGATCTCACCGGTGCGGAACTTGCCGAAGAGCTCTTCGCGACGGCCCTGGGGGGTCTGCCCTGTGATCAGGGGGGCGCGGAGCTCGCGGGCGATGATGTGGAGCTGCTCGAGGTAGGTGCCGATGACCAGGACGTTGTCGTCGGCGTGGCGCTTGATCAGGTCGCGCACCACCCGCAGCTTGGCCGGGTTCAGGGCGGCCATACGGAACTTCTCGTTCTCGCTGGCGCGCTCGTAGCGGAGCTCTTCGCCGTTGCGGAAGGGCACGCGGACTTCCCAGCAGCGGGCCTCCGCGATGAAGCCCTCGCGCTCGAGATCCTGCCAGGGCATGTCGAAGCGCTTGGGGCCCACCAGGGAGAAGACGTCCCCTTCGCGGCCGTCCTCGCGGACCAGGGTGGCGGTGAGGCCCAGGCGGCGGCGACCCTGCAGCTCGGCCGTGGCCCCGAAGACCGGGGCGGGCAGCAGGTGCACCTCGTCGTAGATCAGCAGGCCCCAGTCGTGGTCGCGGAAGATGTGCAGGTGCTCGAAGTCCACATCCTTGGAGCGGCGCCAGGTGAGGATCTGGTAGGTGGCGATGGTGACCGGCTTGATCTCTTTGCGCTCGCCCGTGTAGGTGCCCACCTGATCTTTGGTCAGCCAGGTGCGCTCGAGCAGCTCGCGCTCCCACTGGTTCACCGCGGCCTGGTTGGTGGCCAGGATCAGGGTGTGGGTGTTGATGACCGACATGGCGGCCATGGCCACGATGGTCTTGCCGGCGCCGCAGGGCAGCACCACCACGCCGTGGCCACCGGCGGCTTGGCCGCCCTGGTACCAGCGGTGTACCGACAGCCACTGGTAGTGCCGCACCTTGAAGGGGTCTTCGGTGGTGCGGGTCTCGTTGCGTAGCTTCACCTCGAGGGCCGCCCCGGGCAGGAAACCCGCCAGGTCTTCGACCGGCCAGCCGGCCTGGAGCAGGCGCTGCTTGAAGATGCCGCGGTGGCCCGCCTCGATGACCCAGGGGCCCTTGCGACCCTCGCTCTTCATGAGCTCCTGCGCGCTGGGCTCATGCGAGATCAGCTTGGCTACGTAGGCGGTCTCGCAGTGGACCACGATGTAGCGCCGGGGGGCGGTGGGGTGGGGAAGCAGCTTGACCAGGCCGAAGCGCTCGATGGTCTCTTCGATGGTCTGGACCACATCGCCGGGGATGTCGAACTTCGAGAACGAGCGCAGCCCGTCGAGGATCTCGGCGGTGCCCATGCCCGCGCTGGCCGCGTTCCACAGGGACAGCGGCGAGATCCTGTAGGTGTGGAGATGAGCCGGGGAAGCCTCGAGCTCGGCGAAGCGAGCGAGGAAGTCCCGGGCGCCCGCATAGCGCCGGTGCTTGGTCTCCAGGATGACCTTACCGTCGCCCTGGACGATGATCGGGTTGTCGGGTTGGACCTGCATCGGTCAGCGTCACCCTCCAGCACGAGGGATGGACATGTGAGTCGGGATAGAGCAATCGACTGGGATGCGTCGGTCGTGGCCGCGTGCGTCACCGCTGGCTCGGACTGGCTCTGCACACTGGTAGCGGCGCCTCGACGGGCACCGCGGCCTACTGGCCATAACCTTGGCATCCGATGGGACATTGCGGACAAGCCCGCGTCCCGCTTCCGGTCGAGAACGAAATAGAGCGCCCCTGACCAGACGCCACTATCACCCGGAGATCGGGGGGTGTCAAGTCTCGGGGGGTCTTCCAGGCTATCCCTTCCAGCCCGGGCCCCACGCCTCGCTGATGGGCAGGGGCCAGTCGATGGCGGTCTGGGGCGCGTAGCCCAGCACCTTCTTGGCTCGTACGCCGTCCAGGATGCCGCTGTAGGTGAAGCGGCGACGGTTCATGCCGAAGCGGAAGTCGTGGCCCCGCACGCGACGCCTCCAGGCGTAGATGGGGGTGAGCCAGTTGCCCGGCACCGGGATGCCCACCCGCCCCCACTTGAGGATGGCGGTGGACAGGGGCAGGGTGTCCTTGCCCGGGATGTTGAACACGCCCTGGACCGAGGAGTTGTGAGCCTGCTCCATGGCCTGCACCAGGTCGCTGACGCTCAGCACGTTGATCATGGGGTTGTAGCCGCCGGGGCGCAGGCAGATGGGCGACTCGAGGTAGTCGAACAGCTGGCTTCCGCAGCCCTGGGCCAGCACCTCGGCGCAGCGCAGCACCACGATGCGCAGCCGGGACAGGCCCATGGCCGCGCAGACGGTGAGATCGGCCTCGACCCGGTCGCGGATCCACTGGGGGGCACCGCTGGCCAGGTTCAGGGGGTGGGCTTCCTCGATCAGCGCCGGCAGGTCGGCCTGGATCTGGTAGACCTCGGCGAAGGAGCGGTACACCAGCTTGCGGATGGTGGGGTGGCGCTCGGCCAGCTCGAGGATCTGGCGGGTGGACTCGACATTGATCTTGTGGACCCGGTTGCCGGTGCCCGCCGCGTTGTCCACCAGGGCCGTGTGGAAGATGGTCTCCACCCCCAGGTCGCGGGCCGGGCCGAAGAGCAGGCTGCGGATGTTGCGGCTGCGGCCCATGTCGACCTGCAGGTAGGTGAGCCGGTTGGACTGGGAGAAGGGCAGGGCCGACTCGAGGGGCTCGAAGCCCACCGCCAGCACGTGGTCGATGCTGGTGTCGGCCAGCAGGGATCGGATCAGGCGCTCGCCGATGGTGCTCGAGGCGCCGGTGACCAGCACCGAGCTCATCGGAACACCCCCTGGCGCTGCTTCAGGCCCGCGTCGATCAGCTCCTGGACCGCGGCCTGGACCCGGGCCGCGGCCTCGGCCACCACCTCGGGGTCGTCGGCCTGGTTGCGCCGGTAGTCCTTGTGCAGGGGGATGGGGGCCCCGTAGTGGATGTGGTAGCGCACCGGCATGGGCAGGGGGGTCAGCGTGATGGGGATGTAGGGAACGCCGAACAGGCTGATGCCTTCGATGCGGGCGATCTGGGGCATCTGCTCCTCGGGGCCGATGATGCCCACGGGGATCACCGGCACCCGGTGGCGGATGGCCAGCTCTGCGTGGCCCACCCGGAAGGGGCGCAGCTTGTAGCGGTCGCGGAAGTTCTTGCCGATGCCGGGCACGCCCTCGGGGAAGATCATCATCAGGTTGCCGGCATCCAGCAGCTGGCGCACGTTGCCGCGGCTGCCGGCCACCACGCCGCCGCGGGCGAACAGGGTGCCCACCACCGGCAGCATGGGCACGAAGTAGTCGGCCACGGCCCGGGGTACGCGCGGCGGATCGCTCTGGCGCACCACGTCGGTCCACAGCATCATGCCGTCGATGGGGATGGTGCCGCTGTGGTTGCCCGCCAGGATGGCCCCGCCGCTGTCGGGGATGTGGTGGGCGCCGGTGGAGATCACCCGGAAGTACTTCTCGTAGAAGAAGCGGGTGAGCCCCAGGCCCATGGCCACGAACGCGGGATGCAGCCCGAAGGCATCGTAGCCGTGGCCCGCGTCGGCGAAGCGCAGCCCCCGCACGTGCTCGTAGGTCTCGGCGCGCAGCATGCGGGAGGCCAGGTAGCCGGCCAGGGCGGGGGGGACGGGCATGGGGGCTCCCTGGTCAGGTGGGCTGCTCGCCCGCCCATCCTCGCACGTCCGCGGCCGTGACCACCAGCGGGCCTTCGGCTTGGGCCGCCGCGACGCTCAGGCTCGTCATGGCGTGTCGAAGCGTCCAGGCACCGTCGGGGCTGTCGGCGGCCTGCTCGACCATGGCGTCGATGGCGTCCTCTCGGACCTGCACGGTGTGGCCCAGGGCCTCGAGGGCCGCGAGCTGGCCCGGCAGCAGCCCCGCGGTGGGGTCGGTCAGCACCGCCCGCAGGTGGTCGGCGTCGGGTGCGGGCACCTGGACGATCCGGTCGACCCGGGCCAGCAGCTCCCGCTGTACACCGCGCTCCGCCAGGAAGGTCCGCTGGGCGGCCTCGCCCTCGGGCAGGCCCTCGTACGCTGCGGCCATGACGATGAGCAGCCGGTGACACCAGAAGGGCTCGGCGGCTTGCTGGGGGTGCCGCATGGTGGAACCGGCCACCTCGGTCTGCCTGCCCTCGAGCACGCGCAGCAGCTCACGCTGGACCTCCGCTCCGCCGATGTCCCGGGCGGAGCCTCGGGGAGGTGCGGCGGTGGCGATGCGGTGCAGGCCGTCCAAGGCCAGCACCCCGGTCTCGGCCAAACGGAAGTCCTTGGCGGCCTGGCGCACCAGCTCCCAGAGCAGGTTCTCCAGGTCGAGCCCGACGTACCCGGTGGCGCTGAGCCGGTTGACGTCGGCGTGGTGTGCCGGGAGCCTGGTGAGCTTGGTGAGGGCATCGAGCAAGCTGCTCTTTCCGCTTCCGTGGGGGCCCACCAGCAGCAGCACGGGGGGGCGCAGGTCGGGGGCGCCTTCCTGCAGCCGCGCCAGGTGCAGGCCCAGCGCACCGAGCAGGGCCCGCTTGGGTGCGTCGAGGCCGACGCAGCGCTCGTCGAGGCCGGCCCGCAGCTCGGCCATGGCCGGCGGCGGGCTGGGGATCTCGGCTCCGCCGGGGGGCAGGTTCTCTTCGATGATGTCCCTGCACAGCATCACGCAGCCGTCGCAGATCCAGACCTCTGGGCCGGCGATGAGCTTGCTCACATGGCGCTGGCTCTTGCCGCAGAAGCTGCAGAACAGCTCGGGCGCGGCCTGGGGCGGGTCGGGCTGCTGCTCGTTGGACTTGCCGAACCAGGCCATGGAAACTCCGTGGGTGTCAGGGGGCCCGGCGCACGACCGCCACCAGGCTCAGGCCCTGCCAGGGGGCCAGGTGGTCGGCCCCGCCGATGACGGGGATGGCGGTGTTGAGGGCCTTGAGCTGGATCTGGGAGAGGTGCTCGCGCTGCAGGATGCGGCCGTTGAGCAGCCAGCCCAGCACGCCGATCTTGTTGAACTCGCGCATGGCCTCGAGCTCGAAGCCCGCCCGCTCGAGCACCCGCTGCAGCTGGTCGCGGGTGTAGCGCCGGTGGTGGCCCAGCACCCGGTCCAGGGAGCTGAACAGCCAGGGGCCCTGGGGCACCAGGATGATGGCCCGCCCGCCGGGGGCCATGGCGCGGCCGATGTTGGCCAGGGCCAACTGCTCGTCGGGAACGTGCTCGAGCACGTTGAGGCAGATCACGGTGTCGAACTCGCCCGCCACGGCCTCGAAGTGCTCGGTGCGCTGTAGATCCAGCTCCTGGACCTGCATGTACGGTCGGCCCAGGGCCAGCTTGTGCAGGTAGTCCAGGTAGTGGGGGTTGACGTCCGATGCGACGTAGCGGCCTCGGGGTAGCAGGTGGATGGTGACCGATCCCATGCCAGCGCCAAGCTCGAGCACCGAGTCCCCCACCCAGGGCAGCAGCAGGTCGGCCATCCAGCGGTGGATGTTGCGGATGCGGGTGAGGCTGCGCAGGAACTCGGCGCCGTACTCGTCGTCGTTGTACAGGTCGTCCCGCAGCTTCCAGCGCAGGATGTCGGCCACGGCCTTGACCCCGTGCTTCCAGGTGATCTTCTTGCCCTCGAGGTAGGTGCGCCCCGAGTAGCGGATGGGGACCTCGAAGATCACGGCCCCGCGCTTGGCCAGCTTGGCGGTGATCTCGGGCTCGAAGCCGAAGTCGTCCGAGCGGATGGGGATGGACTGCAGCAAGCTGGTGCGGACCATCTTGTAGCAGGTCTCCATGTCGGTCAGGTTGAGGTCGGTGGCCAGGTTGGAGCCCAGGGTGAGCAGCCGGTTGCCGATGGTGTGGCGGTAGTACAGGACCCTGCGGTAGTCGGACGACAGGAAGCGAGAGCCGTAGACTGCGTCGGCCTGGGCCTCGACGAAGGGGGTGAGCAGGCGCGCCCAGTCGGCGGGGTGGTACTCGAGATCGGCGTCGTGGATCACGCACAGATCGCCGGTGGCCGCGGCGATGGCCGAGCGCACCGCGGCCCCCTTGCCTCGGTTGGCGGGGTGGAGGATCACCTGCAGCCGCGGGTGTTCTCGGGCCATGCGCTCGAGGATCTGCGCCGAGCCGTCGGTGGAGCCATCGTCCACCGCGATGACCTCCAAGCGGGCCACCCGGGGGTCCTCGAAGTCCAGGGCCCGCAGGATGGACTTCTCCACCAGGAAGCGCTCGTTGTAGACCGGCACCAGCACCGAGAGCGCGAAGGGTGGGGTGAGGGAGGCCAGAGTGATTCTCCTGAGCTGCGGCTGGGATTCTGTGCAGACGGATCTCTGATATCGCCTCCGGTGATAGTGGGCCCCATGCACCTCGTTCCCCTCGATCAGGCCGCCCGGCTAGGGCGTCGGCGTGTCGGCGGCAAGGCCATGGGCCTGGCCCGCATGGCGGAGCGCGGGCTGCCCGTGCCCGCGGGGGTGGTGATCCCTGTCGAGGCCTTCCAGGACTTCCTGAGGCACAACGGGCTGTGGAAGAGCGCGCGTCGGCTCGGCCGGCTGCCCGACCCCCAGCGGGCCAGGGCCCTACGGGCCGCGGTCCTGGCCGCGCCGCTGCCCCCCGCGCTGGCCGCGGCCCTGCGCGCCCAGGCCCCGGGGCTGGGGCCCGAGCTGGTGGTGCGGTCCTCGGGGGTGGACGAGGACGCGGGGGATCAGAGCTTCGCCGGCCTGTTCCGCACCGAGATCGGCGTGCGCCCGGGCGACGGGCTGGAGCGGGCCGTGCTGGCGTGCTGGGCCAGCGCCTTCGACGATCGCGTGCTCGCCTATACACGTCAGGCCGAAGGCCGGCCGGGGCTGCGCCGCCAGCTGCGCGAGGGCCGCGCCGATGGGCCGGGCATGGCGCTGGTGGTGCAGCGCCTGGTGCGCGCCCGGATCTCGGGGGTCACCTTCTCGGTCAACGCCATGACCGGCTCCTGGCGTCAGATGACCGTCGAGGCCTGCTGGGGCCTGGGCGAGGCCCTGGTGGGGGGCCATGTGGTTCCCGACCACTACCTGGTGCAGCGCCCGCGGCGCCTGCCCGATCCCCTGCAGCGTCTGGCCGCCCGGCTGCGGCTCGAGCCCCTCGAGCGCTCGGTGCAGCCCCAAGAGCGCGAGCTGGTCCTGGCGGCCGACGGGGTGGAGTGGCGGGCGGTGCCCGCGTCTCTGCAGCAGAGCCCCAAGCTCGACGACGACATGCTGCTGCGCCTGTGCCGGCTGGCCCTGCGGGCCGAGGCCATGGGCGGCTGCCCTCAGGACGTGGAGTGGGCCGTGGACGCCCTGGGCGAGCCCTGGCTGGTGCAGTCCCGCCCCATCACCACCTCCCCCACGCCCAACCGCAGCGCTTGCACCCTGTGGACCCGCCGCTTCATCGGCGAGCGCTGGAGCGAGCCCGCCACGCCCCTGGGCTGGTCCCTGGTGCGGCCCCTGCTCGAACACTTCATCGCCTATCCCCGCACCACTCGGGCTTGGCTGGGGGGCGAGCCTGCCCTGCGCCTGGTGGACGGCGCGCCCTACATCAACGCCACCGTGTTCCGGCACCTGGCCTTCAAGCTGCCCGGCCTGCCACCGCCGCGCTTCGTGATGGACATGCTGCCGCCGGACGAGGAGCGGGCGTGGCTGACCCGCTTCGCCGGGGCGCCCGGGGTCCGGGTCTACGCGGCCATCCTGCAGGAGACCTTCGAGGAGCGCCGCTGGAGGCGCTTCCGCTGGAACCCCTTGACCAACCACAAGGCCTGGGATCGCCTCGAGCGTCTGCTCGAGCGCGAGGTTCCACGCCAGGTCAGCCCGCCGCCTGCGGCCAGCGATCCGGTCCAGGCCCTGGAGCGGGCTCGGGCGGGCATGGAGCTGGCCCGGGGCTACGTCAAGGTCCACGTCACCAGCCTGCTCTTCGCCAACCTCTGGTACCAGGTGGTCGAGGGGCTGCTGGCGGTCTGGCTGGGGCCGGGCAGCGAGCGGCTGGCGGGCGAGGTGCTGCGCTGTCCCGAGCACAACCTGACCATCGTGACCCACCACGACCTGTGGCTGCTGGCCCAGCGTGCTCGAGAGCTGGGCGCAGACCTGAGCGCGATGCCCGCACCCGGCAGCCCCTTCGCGGCCGCGCTGGCCCCGTTCCTCGCGCGCCACGGCCACCGCTCCGACGCCAGCTGGGAGATCATGAGCCCTCGCTGGGACGAGCGCCCGGAGCGGGTGCTGGCCCTGCTGCGCCACAGCATCGAGGCCGGGGAGGCCGATCCCCGGGTGCGGGCCCACGAGCTGTCCCAGCAAGGAGAACGGGCCCTCGAGCGGCTGCTGGCCCGGGTGGACCACCCCCTGCGGCGCGCCACGGTGCGCTACCTGGTGCAGCTCACCCGCCGCTACCTGTTGCTGCGTGAGAACCAGCGCTACCACTTCGATCGCCTGCTCTACGCGGTCAAGCGCAACTACCTGGTCATCGGCCGCTGGGCTGTGGAGCGAGGGGCCCTGGCGCGCGCCGAGGACATCCGCTTCCTCGAGGCCGATCAGGTCGAGGCCCTGGTGGCCGGGCGCCTCGAGGCCGAGCCCTGTCGCGCCGAGGCCGAGCGGCGCTCGGCGCGCTTCGCCCGGCAGCTCCAGCGCTCGCCTCCCGACTTCCTGGTGGAGGATGAGCCCGTGCTGGCCGAGCAAGGCGGCCGCCGCCTGACGGGCCTGGGGACCTCCCCGGGGGTCGCGCGGGGCCCGGTGCGGGTGGTGGCGGACATGGAGGGGGCCCAGCGGCTGCGCCCGGGAGAGATCCTGGTTGCGCGGGCAGTGGACCCGGGCTGGACGCCGCTGTTCCCGGTCATCGCGGGGCTGGTGCTCGAGCTGGGCAGCCAGCTGTCCCACGGCGCGGTGGTGGCTCGGGAGTACGAGCTGCCCATGGTGGTCAACGTGCGCGGCGCCACCCAGCAGCTCCAGGACGGCCAGGAGGTGGTGGTGGACGGCGCCCGCGGGCTGGTGTGGGTGCATGGCTGATCCCAGCGTCGCGGCGGTGGTGGTCACCCACACGGGGGGCGAGAGGCTGGCCGCCTGTGTCCGGTCCCTCCAGGCCCAGCGGCCTGCGCTGGCGGGCCTCGTGGTTGTGGTCAGCCAGCCAGGTGAGGTTCCCCTGCCGGATCTGGTGGGGGTCGAGGTGCTCCGCCCCGGTCGGCAGGTGCACTACGGCCACGCGGTCAACCTGGGGGCCGCGGTGGCTGCGGGAGATCTGCTGCTGGTGCTCAACGACGACACGGTGGCGCGTCCAGGCTTTGTCCAGGCGCTGCAGGCCGCTCACGGCCAGCACCCCCACGCCCTGCTCCAGCCGCGCATCCTGCTGGCGGGCTCGCCGGGCCACATCGAGAATGTCGGCCACGGCTTGTTCCCCGACGGCCACAACCAGGCCCGCGGTCGCGCCTGTGTCGACGGTGAGGCCTTCGAACAACCCGGCTCTGTGGGAGCCGTCAGCGGCGCGGCCTTCCTTGCGCCCCGGGGGCGCTTCCTGGCCTTGGGGGGCTTCGACGCCACCCTGGGGCCCTACGGCGAAGACCTGGATCTCAGCCTGCGCTGGGTGCGGGCGGGGGGCGAGCTTCGCTACGTGCCCAGCGCGGTCATCGAGCACGAGCTGGGCGCCAGCTACGGCCGCGCCAGCCTGCGCAAGGTCTACCGGGTGGAGCGCAACCGGGTGCGGGCCGGCCTACGCAGCCTGCCCGTGACCGTCCTGGTGGGTGCCCCGGCCTTCACCGCGCTGCGCTGGGGCCTGATGGCGGGGGCTTCCATGGCCGGCAAGGGCTGGGCCGGCCAGCTGCCGCCGGGGGCGGGGCTGGCGGCGGTGGCGGGCATGCTTGGGGGTGTGGGCCACGGTCCGTGGGCCCTCGCCAAGCGGCGCGCCGACGCGGTGGGCTGGCGGCGGGGTGAGCGGGCCATGCTCGAGCACCTGCTGCGGAACCGGGCGCGGATCGCGGATTTTCTGTAGGAGTTGGGGACACGCCTCCGGCCCGTAGGAGAACTCCCATCAGGGGCAGGGGTTGGCCACCACCAGCTCGTTGTCGGACTCGACGCACTCGTCCAGGGCCTCGGCCCCATCGACCGCCAGCACCAAGGTGGCGCCGCGGGTTTCACTCACTGGGGCTCGCAGGATCAGGGAGGCGTGACTGGTTCCCTGGGGGATGTCCGTGGTGGTCGCGGTGCTGGCTATGGCGACCCTGGTGCCATCGCGCTCCGCGTACAGGGTGATGTCCAGCCCGGCGGCGATGGGGTGCCAGCCGTCGTTGCTCACCTGGACGCTCAGCTCCACCAGGCCGGCGTCCACGCAGGTCGCGGCGCAGCTGTCCACCAGGGCCAGGGAGGCGTTGGGGCGGGGCCCCCCAGCCGCGGGGCGTGCGCGCACCATGTTCCACTCCTGCCAGGAGTAGGGCGGGGTGGTGTTCAGGGTGCCTTGTTCGTCGATGTTGGTGACCCGGAAGTCGTAGCTGGGCCAGTGGTTGCCAGCGGAGGGCCAGGCGTTGGAGGCGTGGCCGAAGACGCGGATCGAGGTGGTCTCGGTGTTCTCGGGATCGACCAGATCGTTGTGCACCCCCGAACCCACGACGATCTCGGCGGAGCCGTCCGCGTCGATGTCGGCGATGACCGGGTGGTCGAGCACCGTGAGGCTGTAGTGCTCGGTGCTGGTCCAGCGGGTGACGCCCGTGCGGCCATCGAGGATGTACACCGCGTCCATGTCGGTCACGACCACCTCGCTGGCGCCATCGGCGTCGAAGTCGAAGCCTACCGGGGTGGTTAGGCCCATGGTCTCGTCCACCAAGCGCACGTCCCAGCGCAGGGTGCCGTCGAGCTCCCTCATCTGCAGGTGCAGGGGCAGCCCAAACACCAGCTCCACCTGGCCGTCACCGTCGAAGTCGGCCACGCTGGGTGGGCTGGATGTGTAGACGGTGTCGCTGAGGATGGTGTGGTCCATGAGCAGGGTGCCGTCGTGTTCGTAGATCTCGATGCGGTCATCCAAGAACAGGATCTCCGCCTCGGGGTCGTCATCGGCCTGCAGGAGCACTGCGGTGCACCGATTGGGCGCGGCCTCACGCGCTCGGCACCAGCGACGCGTGAGGTCACCACCCCACACACAGCCGGCCAGCACGAGCTCCTGGGAGCCGTCCAGGTCGATGTCTCCCACTGTGGCCAGGTCCTCTTCGCCGCCGCCGAGGTCGCCCAGGTCAGCCCTCACCGAGCCGGTCCCGGCATCGTAGATCATTCGGCCCGACAGCAGCTCGGGGATGGCGTCACCGTCCATGTCGATGGGGGTCGGGATGCAGACCTCGCTCCCGCAGTCGGTGGTCGCGGTCCAGCTGTGGGAGCCATCGTTCTCGAGGCGGCTCAAGAGGTAGTGGCCGTTTTCCTGGTGGGCGAGCACCTCGGGGATTCGGTCGCGGTCGAGGTCCACCAGCGCCAATCCGGCGTAGTAGCTCCAGGACGATGGCCAGCTCCACTCCCGCCTGCCCGTGCGTCCATCCAGCGCGTGCACATTGTGGGAGAGGTCCCCATAGCCGCCCTGGAAGACGACCTCGGAGACACCGTCTTGGTCGAGATCGGCCACCAGCAGGGGGGCGAAGGCCCCTCCCAGATCCGCCACCTCCCACTCCAGCACCACGTTCCAGGGGTCCACGGACTCGAAGTCCGGCCCGCAGCTGTCGCGAAGGGCGACGGTGCCCCCCGCGGCCTGCTCCGTGCTGCACTCCAGGCAGTCCTTCACCCCGTTGCCGTCGGCGTCTTCGAAGCCTTCGTCCGCCACCCCGTCGCCGTCGTTGTCCAGCCCGTCGCAGAGCTCCACGAACTCCAGCCAGGGCTCCGAGTCCATCCCCGGAGCCATCGAGTCCACCCCGCCCGGGGGCTCATCGTCGGTGGGATTGGCGCCATACTCGAGGCAGGCTGGCGACAGCGTCGCAGTCAGGACCAGCGCGGTGAGGATCGCAGCCCTCATGGTGTGTGGGTGTCCCATGTGCGCTCCAGCATACCCATGGTGGCGCGGGCCTGCCGCTACGGAATCCGCACGCCCCAGGAAAACTCCCTTTTCCCATTCCCCCCGCTCGTGGGTCATACTATCGTGAGCCCGCAGCGGGCCCTCGCCCCGCGCCGTCCCCTGGAGGAGACTATGCGAAGCACCGTGATTCTTTCCACCATCCTGTCCCTCGCCCTGCTGGGTTGCCCACCCGCTGTGGACAAGGACGACACCGCGCCCCCCGAGGGCGACACGGACAGCGACACGGACACGGACACGGACACCGACACGGATGCCGACGGTGACACTGACGCAGACAGCGACGCGGACAGCGACGCGGACAGCGACACCGACGTGGACCTCACGGATCTGACCTTCACCATCGAGGGGGACTTCGAGGGCACCGCGCTGTCCCTCACTTGGTTCACCATGGGTGACGAGATCTTCGAGCTGGGCAGCACCATCGCCTCCACCGGCGTCGACGCCGCCACGGTGACCGTGGGGGTGCCCGCACCTGACGCCGAGGACATGTTCGTGCTGGACGAGGACGCTCCGGGCATGCTCGGCGCGCTGTACATGCCGGCGCTGCACGTGGACGACGACGGCGACGTCGAACACGACGAGGACGAGATCTACGTGGCCGCGGGCCCCACCTGGGTGGCCTACCTGCAGGGGGTCACCCCCGAGTACCAGTCCATCGGCTTCGCCGACGGCTGGAACTCCATCCTGGTGGACCTGGGCGGAAGCGGTGCGCCCCCCGAGGTGGGCTCCATCCACGACATCCCGGTGCAGGCGGGACTGTGGCCCCGGGACGAGATCGAGCTGGGTGGTGGCCTCTTCGGCCCCATGCCCATCGATCCAGTGCGCTTCGCCCTGGCGTCCTACGCCTGGTTCCATGATTCGAGCCTGAGCCATACCTACGACGAGGACCTGTCCCTGGCCACGGACGGCAGCTGGAGCCTCACGGTGTCCGGCGCGCCGGAGTCCAGCCACTTCCTGCCGGTGCACTGGTACGAGGAGCCCATCGCCATCGAGCTGGGCATCGCCTACCAGGACCGCGACGGTGGTGGCAGCTTCGACCTGCGAGACAGCCAGATCGGCTACCCCTGCTACGACGGCGAGTTCGTGATGATGCTCTACCTGCCCGGCCACACCGATCTGGGCACCGCCATCATGATGGACATGCAGGGTGTGGGCGCCGGCTGGACCCCCATGGCCGGCATCGACGCCCCCGAGCCCCTCTTCCTGGACGACACCATGCTGCAGAGCCTCGAGATCTCCCCACTCTGCAGCCCGTTCTGATCCTTACTTCCCTGCGAGGAACCCCCTATGCGCACCACCTGGCTTGCCCTCCTGCTGACCGCCCTGGCCCTGACCGCCTGCCCCAAGGACCCTGACGACACGGGTGATCTGCCCGAGGGCGACACCGACACCGACACCGACTCGGACACCGACTCGGACACCGACTCGGACTCCGACGCGGACTCCGACAGCGACGCTGACAGTGACGCCGACGCCGATCTCACCACCCTGGGCTTCGAGATCGAGGGGGAGTGGGAGGGCACCGCCCTGGACCTCACCTGGTTCCGCCCCATCGATGAGACCTGGCTGGTGGGTGAGACCCTGGCCACCACCGCGGTGGAAGGCGGCGACGTCACCATGGACGTGGCCGCGCCCCCCGAGGTGGACCTGCTGCCCATGGACGAGGCCAAGTTCCCGGGGTTGATGGCCGCCTTCTACCTGCCCGCCCTCTACCTCGACGAAGACGGCGATCTGAGTCACGGTGACGACGAGTTCTACGTGGGCGTAGGCCCCACCTGGCTGATCTACCTCGACGGCGTGGTCCCGGCGGGCTTCGAGCACATCGGGCTGTACGCTGGCTGGAATGCCTACCAGATGGACAGCACGGGCCACAGCGACATGCCGGTGGTCTTCGAGCTGGACGCCATCCCCCTCGAGACCGCCTTGTTGCCGCAGGACGAGGTCACCATCGGCGGGACCATGGACTTCCCCATCTCGTATTCCCATCGCGCGGCGCTGGTCTCCTACGCCTACCTTGGGGGCGTGCCCGTGGCGGCCCACCACATCGACGACTGGTTCCCGGCCGATGGCGCGGGCTGGTCCATGGACGTCTCGGGTGAGCCCGATGCTGACCACCTCATGGAGATCGACACGGACTTCTGGGCCTCGGTGGAGCTGCCCCTGGCCTACCTGGACAGCGACAGCAGCGGGGGCTTCACCGTCACCGACACCATCGAGGGCTCGGCCTGCTACCAGGGTGACGCCGTGGCCCTGTTCTACCTGCCCGGCATCACCGAGCTGGGCTCGGCCGCCATGTTCCAGCTGTGGGGCCTGAACACCGGGTGGATGGCCATGGCCGATCTGAGCGAGGGCAGCGAGCCCTACGCCCTGACCGCCGAGCAGGCCACCCAGCTCGAGTTCTCCAGGGACTGCCTGGTGTTCTGAGCTGGCGGGAGGACGTGGAGTCCGCTCCTGCAGATCAGGGCTGGAGCGGCTGCTGCTCGGCCCAGCCCGTGCTCACCAGGCTGTCGATGATGAGCTGGCCGCGGTTGCCCCAGATGGGGTGCGCCACGTCGCTCAGCTCGTCGGCCATGGTCTGGGCCTCGGCCGCCGGGGTGCGGCCCGAGAGGTGGGCGCGGCGGTACACGGCCAGGCTGCGCTGGAAGATGCCGTGCTCTGACGCGTGGTCCAGGTGGGACAGGATGGCCGGATCGCCCTCGAAGCTGCCGTAGCACTCGTTGGCGCAGTTCACGATGCCCATGCGGTTGACCAGGAAGTCCGGGGCATAGAGCACGCCGCGGTCGCGCAGCGCGGGGCCGTCGGCCTCGTGGTCCTCGAGCTGGTTGTTGGCCGCGCCACAGACGATGGGGGCCTGGATGGTGGGGATGGTGCGGGCGTTGAGGATGCCGCCCACGGCGTTGGGGGCCACGATGTCGGAGGGCTCGGCCAGCACCGATGCGTCGCCGATGGGCACCAGCCGGGCCTCGAGGGGTGCGTCGGGGTTCATGGCCCGGGTGAGCTCGATGGCGCGGGCGTCGACGTCGGTGCCCACGATGCGGCCCGCGCCCCGCTCCACCAGGTCGCGGATCATGAAGCGGGCGACGTTGCCCAGGCCCTGCATGGCCACGGTCTTGCCCCGGAGGTCGCCCATGCCCCGGAAGTGCAGCGCCGCTTCCATGCCCACCACCACGCCGGTGGCGGTGAGCCGGCTGGGGTTGCCGGAGCCGCCCAGGTGCTCGGGGATGCAGGTGGTGTGGCGGGTGGTGGCGAAGACGTCCGCCATGTCTTCGGTGGTGGTGCCGGCGTCCTCGGCGGTGACGTAGCAGCCGCGGATGCCGGTCATGAAGCGGCCGTAGTCGTGGTACAGGGCCCTGCGGACCGCCGGATCGGTGTGGTCCACGTCGGCGCGGCGGGCCACCACGCCCTTGCCGCCGCCCCACCACAGCCCGGCCAGGGCGTTCTTGTGGCCCATGCCCCGGGCCAGGCGCAGCCCGTCCCGCACGAAGGCCTGGACCTCGTCGTAGACCCAGAGCCGCACGCCACCGGCGGCCTGGCCGCGCACGGTCTTGTGCACCGCGGCGCTTAGCAGGTGGCCGCTGGCAGCGCCGATCTCGAAGAACACCCCCTGGTGGGCGTGGTAGTCGCGGGTGTCGGCCTGCACGGCCGCGGCGATGGGCTCGAACAGGGGATGGCTGGCGCGGACCTCGCGGGTGCCCGGTAGGGTGACGATCCAGGCGCGGCGGATGCCGGTGTCGAGCATGGCCAGGCGCAGGGCCTCGGGGGTCTGGTTCCAGAGAGACATGGGGGCTCCGTCCACAGGGGGCGAACTCCTATCCCTCTCTCCCCCGCCGAAACGCGGGAGCGTGCTGCGCGCGATCAGCGTCCGCGGCTACAGCCCCAGCTGCTTGCGCACGGCTTCCTTGTCGGACTCGAAGTCGAAGCCGCCGTAGAGCTGGAAGAAGTTCTCGGGGTCCACCAGCCGGGGGTAGATGGCCACGGCGGCCTCGACCCGGTCCGAGGAGAAGTCGAACAGGGGCAGCAGCTGGGCGGCTTGCTGGACGTTGAGCCGGTGGGCGTCCAGAGCGCTGCGCAGCACCCGCAGCTTGCCGTCGCTGAAGGACTCGGTCTGGATGGCGCCGCGCAGGGTGGCGAAGGCCGCGGGCGGCATGGTGACCGGCGCGGGCTGAAGGGGAGGCGGGGGAGGGGGAGGGGCGATGACCACGGGGGGTGGCGGCTCCTGCATGCCGGGGTCGGAGACGGTGAGGTTGATGCTGAGGCTGCTGCCGGGCCCGCCCACCTGCACCGATCCGCTGGCACCGCCGGCACCTTCGGTGATGGTGACGGCGGCTCCGCCCTGGGGTGGCATGGGCGGGTGGGCCTTCATCAGCTCGGCCTGCACGGCCTGGATCTGCACCCGGGCGTCACGCAGCTGCTGCATGGCCTGGTCCCGGGTGGCGTTGGTGACCTTGCCCTGGATCAGGGCCTCGGCCACCTCGAGGTCGTCCAGGGCTTGCTGGAGGTGCTGGACCTCGGCCTGCTGGGCATGGGCGTCGATGGGGGCGAGGGTGACGGTGAGCAACAGGGCGGCGAGGGCGAGGATCCTGGTCAACATGGGGGCTCCAGGCGGGGGTGCGAGGTCGGCGCTGGGACGGTCGGGTGTGGGGACCTATTCGAGACGAGTCTATCCTTCCTGCTCGAGGCGGGCTCCGCACCACTGGCACTGCTCGTTGGCGATGCCCTCGAGGTCCTGGATCTGGGCGCCGCAGCTGGGGCAGGCCGAGGTGCCCACCACCTTGGCCTGGGTGCGCAGCAGGCGCTCCATGGCCTGCTCGGGGGTGGCCCCGACGGGCAGGCCCAGCCAGGTGCTGACGGGGTCCTCATGCAGGGCCAAGGCCTCGCCGCTCACCTGTGCGTAGACCATGGTGCGCACCACCCGTCGCAGCATCTCCAGCTCCTGGCGCACCTCGGCGAGGGACTGGATGTTGTCGCTGATGCCCTGGTGAGCAGCCCGCATGCTGGCGACCGCGCGCGCGTCGTGGCGTCTGATGGAGTCGGACATGGGATCTCCTTGGGTGCTTGGTGGATCAGCGGGCGAGCAGCAGCTGCAGCCGCTGGAGTCCGGCCTCGTCTCGGGGCTGGGTGAGGATGTGGAAGACGGCCAGCACGGCGTCGGCCTGGGTGGTGTCCATGCTGGCGTCCACGTGGGCGGTCAGCAGGTTCCAGGGTACCGTGAGCGTGGCGCCGGCAGGCAGGGCCTCGTACGCGGCCAGGAGATCCGGAGCCACGAACGCGACGGGCTCGCCCGCGGCCAGGCGCAGCAGCTGCAGCCCGCTGGCTCGAGCCGGCTCGAGCCCCTTGGTGGCGTACAGGGCATCCAGCAGCACCGCGGCCTGCTGGGCCTGGCCATGAAGCAGCAGCAGCAGGCCGAGGTCCAGCTTCGCGTCCGGGCTGTCGGGCGCGAGGGCGACACGGCGCTGGGCCAGCTCCATGGCCCGGCCCAGATCTCTGCGGGTCTGGGTGTCGACCAGCACCACCATCCCCAGCACGCGGGGGTCGTCGGGAGCGTGCTCCAGGGCCAGCTCCACGGCCCGCATGGCCTGGGCCTGTTGGCCCGTGGTCAGGGCGGTGGTCACCACCTGCTCTAGGGCTTCGGCGTGGCCTGGCGCCAGTGTGAGCACCCGGCTCCAGGCTTCCATGGCCCCGGCCTTGTCGCCGTCTTCCTGGTAGTGGGCCCCCAGGCGAGACCAGGCGCTGACGTCGTCTTCGTTTGCTGCGATCTGGGCCCGGAGCTGGAAGAGCTCGAGGCTGCGCTGGGCCTGGTGGTCGTCAGGGCGCTGCTGCACCAGGAGGGCCTGGGCGCTGGCCGCCTCTGCGTAGCGGCCCTGGTACCACAGGGCTAGGCCGTGTCCGTCCAGGAGGTCGATCCGATCGGGCTCGAGGGCGAGGGCTTGGGCGAAGTGCTCCGAGGCCTCGAGGAACAGGTCCGCCCCCGACCAAGGCAGGCGTCGCGCCTGGCGCACCAGGGCCTCCTGCAGCGCGGCCTCGCCTTGGGCTTGCAGAGCCTCGACGCCCCCGGGCCCGGCGTTGTCGGCCTCGAGGGCGTACTGCCAGGCCTGGGCCACGAACAGATCCCCCTGGCATTGCTCCCAGGCGATGGGGTTGCCGGTGGCGCTCTGCACCTGCAGCGCAAACTGGAATGCCTCCACCGAGCGTGCCAGGTTCTCGGCACGGTCGCCGGAGCGCTGCTCGCGCAGGGCCTGACCCAGGCGCTGCCAGGTCTGGGCCCAGTGCTCGGGGTCGCCGTCGCGGGTGTAGACGGTCAGGGCTCGCTCGTAGGCCTGGATGGCCTGGTCGAGGTTGGCGCCGCGGTCCCCCAGGGGGCTGGCGCGCCAGGCGTCGCCGAGCTTGATCCATGTGGCCGCCCAGTCCCGCTGGCGCCCTTGCTCCTCTAGCACCTCGAGGGAGCGCTGCAGGCCCAGCAGGGCGCCCTGGAAGCGTGCCTCGGCCTGGTCGCCGGGCAGCTGCCGCACCGCGTTTCCCAGCCAGGCGTGGGTCAGCGCCCAGTCGACGGGGTGGTCCTGGCGCGTGAAGACCGACAGCGCGTCCTGGTGGGCCGCGAGGGCTTGGTGGATGTGGTCCGGGGGCTCCTGCCAGGGCAGCCCCTGCAGCGCGGCGCCCATGCCGTTGCGGGTGCGGGCCCAGAGCACGGGCTCGCCCAGCGGATCGAACACGGTGAGGGCCTGCTCGTAGGCTTCCAGGGCTCGACGTCGATTTTCGAAGGCGTCGCCCACTGGATTGTCGGCCAGGGCGTCCCCCAGGCGGGACTGGCCCAGGGCCCATGCCTGGGGGAACAGCTCGGGCTCGAGCATGGACAGGGCGCTGCGGTGGGCGCCGATGGCGGCCTCGAGCACGCCGGCCTGATCCGGGTTGGGCAGCCCCTGCCACGCCAGCCCCAGGTCCAGCTGGGTGCGGGCCCAGGCCTGGGGGTAGGCCACCAGGGAGAAGATCCCCAGGGCCTCCTCGTAGGCCGCGATGGCCTCGCGGAGATCGGCCTCGGGGTCTGGCGAGCTCCGCAGGGTGAGCAGGCGTCCGCGCTGCCGCTGGAGCATGGCGCGGTCCACCGGGCAGGCATCTCGGGGGATGGCCAGGAGGGCCTGGCCCGTGTCATCCAGCAGAGTCTCGAGCTGCGCCTGGGGACGCTGGGCCTCGGGCAGGGCCAGCCAAGCATCCAGCCTGAGGCGCTGGACCTCGAGCCAGGCACAGGGGCGTTCGTCCCGGGGCAGGGCCTCGAGCGCCCGCAGGTAGGCGCGGTCGGCGGCGGCGTAGGGGGTGTCGCCGGGCCCCAGGGACTCGCTGCCCACCCGGGCCTGCAGGGCCAGCAGCAGATCGGCGTCCAGGCGGGCGATGGTGGCGCTGCCCTCGCGAGCCCAGAGGCCGGCGACGGCGCTCGAGCGGCTCATGCCCGCCCGCCACCGCTCGTGTTCGTTGCGCAGCCGTAGCAGGTCGGCCCGGGCCCGCTCGAGGCTGTGCTGGGGCTTGTTCTGGACCTGTGGGTGGAGCTGGACGATGTCGGCGGCCGCCATGGCCACCACCGCCTGGGCCAGCATGCGCGGGCTGCTCGTGGCCTCCGTGGGCAAGACCAGCAGCTCCCGCCTCCGCCCGATCCCTGTGGGCTCGGCGTCGTCGGGGCGCTCACCGATGGCGGGCTCCCGGGCCAGCCGCACCAGCATGGCCCGGTGCCGGCGCACCTTGTCTGCGCCCTGGTCCCAGGTGGAGGCCACCACCAGGCTCGCGTTGACCGAGCCGCCCAGCAGCTGAGCCTGTCGCTCCACCTCGGCCTGGGGGGCGTCCAGGGCCAGGCCCAGATCGCGGATCTCCCACAGGCGGGGATCGAGGCCCGCCCGGTTCAGCTCCCGGCGTACGGCCTTGGCCAGGCGCCAGTACTCCTCGAGGTCGTCGTCCCCCCGCTGGCGGGCCAGCCAGATGCCGTAGCGGCGCGACGGAGTCGGCCTGCGCAGATCGTGGTGCAGGTTCAAGAAGGCGTGGATCGACCCGCCGGTGCCCCGCGGCGGCGCGTCCTGATCGCTGGGCGCGCCCAGGATTCCCAGCAGCACGCCGTCGTCGCCCACCACGGGCGCCCCGGGCAGCCAGGGCCAGGTCAGGGCGTGCAGCCAGTCGATGGAGAAGCCTGAGCCGTCGGCTCCGGCCAGGCGAGCGATGCGGGCATGCACGGCGCCGGAGTCGTCGATGTCCGTGTGGACCATCACGGCCCGGTTCCCCTGCAGGGCGGCGTCGAAGCTGCCGCGGTCGGCTACCACCAGGGTCTCGATGCCCGCGGGAGGCTGCTGGCCCGGCAGCAGCTCGAGCACGGCCAGATCGTCGGCAGGGCGCCGCGTACCCACCTTGGCCAGCAGCCGTCCGCGCCCGCCGGGCAGCACCAGCACGGGGTTGGGGCAGGGCTCGCCATCGCGTCCGGTCACGGCCTCGTAGGTGGTGACGGCCAGCAGGCTGGCGTCGCTCCAGGAGGTGACGAAGCTGGCGATGGCCGGCGAGCCGCAGCCGCTCAGGCGCGCCACGGCATCGCGGGGCGCCGCCCACGCCGGCCGGGCCAGCGCGAACGATGACAGCAGGAATGTGAGTCGCCACCAGCGCATGGACCGCACGATACCATGGGTCGGGGGACGGGCTAGCCTCCGCTGCAGCTGAGGCGGTCCGAGTCGCACTCGGCCCAGGTGGTGAAGGTGAAGCTGCGCCCGGTGAGGCCGATGTCGTCGGGGGTGTTGGCGTCCGGGCCGCTGCCGAAGCTGCCCGCGACGTTCAGCAGGACTCCGCTGTCCAGGTAGAAGCCGCCCCCCTGCCTGCCCATGCCCTCGTTGCGCTCGAGGGTCATCCCCGTGATGTCCGCCACGGCCACATCCACCATGTACAGGCCGCCTCCCAGTGAGCCGGCGTGGTTGTCGGTGATGGTGGCGCCCGCGACGGTGAAGGCACCGCTGCAGCTGTCCAGCAGACCCCCACCCCCCGACGATCCCGCCCAGTTGTCCGTGAGCACCAGCTCGGCGATGTCCAGCCGGGTGGCGTCCAGCAGGTAGATTCCACCCCCTGTGTTGGACGCCACGTTGCTGGAGATCTCGAGATCCGTGGCCGTCAGGACGCCGCCCCCTTGCAGGTAGATCCCGCCCCCGTAGTAGGCCAGGTTGTCCGAGATGCCGGTGTCCTCCAACAGGGTGTCTGTGATGGAGAAGCCCGCAAGGCCGCCACCGTAGACCGTGGCTTCGTTGAGGGTGATGGTGGTCGCCGCGCCGCTGTCGGGGTGGCCGCCCAGGCGGCAGTCGTCGCCTTGCAGGATGACCCCGCCCCCGGACTGGGCCAGGTTGAGCTGGACCGTGGCCCCCAGCAGGGCGGCCCCACCGTCCAGGGCGGCCCCACCGCCGGAGTTGGAGGCGAGGTTCTCGTAGATCTCGGCACCCTGCAAGGTGGCGCCCATCAGGAAGACCCCGCCGCCGTAGTCCGCGTGGTTCTCGAAGTAGGCGCCGCCGCTGACCAGCTGATCCTCGAGGTAGGCCGCCCCGCCGTAGCTGGCTTCGTTGCCGTGCAGCTCCATGGTGCCCAGGTCCAGATCCGTGCCCTGAGCGATGGTGAGGGCGCCGCCGCGGCTGGTGGCTGTGTTGTCGAACAGCTCGCTGTTCGCGATGGTCATGTCCAGCTCGTAGGCGTAGATGGCCCCGCCGCTGTCGGCCTCGTTGCCCTCGAACACGCAGGCGTCGATCACCAGGCTGGCGCCTCCGCCCACGGAGCCGTCGATGGCCCCGCCGGTGACCCCGGCGCCCCCGGTGAGGACCAGGCCTTCGACCGTCAGGTCGTCACCCATGGTGATCACGGGCCCGGTGCCGCCGCCGTCCAGGATTGTGCTGGCCGCACCGTGCAGCGAGCGCAGGGTGATGGGAACGGACGTGGTCACGTTGGCGCTGTGGATCCCGTCGCAGATCATCACCACGCCACCCGCCGGGGCGGCGGTGACCGCCGCCGCCAGGCTGGTGAAGGCGCTCGAGCCCACCGAGATCACGCCCAGGTCGGTGGTGCCCGCGTCGCAGTCGTTGTCGATGTCGTCGCAGATCTCGTCGTGCAGCGCGTGGATGGTGGTGCTGGTCTCGTCGCAGTCGCCGTCATCGGGCGAGTACCCCGCGCTGTGGTCACAGAGGGGCCCCTCGCTGCCGTAGGCCGAAGAGCCGACGCCGTCGCCGTCCAGATCCTGGTACCAGGTGGTCCGCGTGGTGGGGTCCACTCCGGGATCGGCGTCGTCGGCGAGGCCGTCGCAGTCTTCATCCGCATTCAGCGCATCGCAGATCTCGAGCCCCGCGGGGCTGACGTCGCTGCGGCTGTCGTCACAGTCGCTGCTGTCGGCGGTGAAGCCTGTGGGCTGGACGCAGTCGATGTCCACCACCGCGGCGTCGCCGTAGCCGTCAGCGTCGGCATCGGCGTACCAGGTGAGCACGTCCACCGCGCTGTCCTCGTCGGCGGCGCCGTCGCAGTCGTCGTCCTCGCCGTTGCAGCGCTCGTCTGCGCCGGGGTGCTGGGCGGCGTCGGTGTCGTCGCAGTCGCCGCTGTCAGCGGTGAAGCCCGAGGGCTGGTCGCAGTCCAGATCGGGGCTGGCGGCGTCACCGTAGCCGTCGCCGTCCACGTCGGCGTACCAGGTGAGCACATCCACCGCGCTGTCCTCGTCGGTGGAGCCGTCGCAGTCGTCGTCCTCGCCGTTGCAGCGCTCGTCGGCTCCCGGGTGCTGTGCGCTGTCGCTGTCGTCGCAGTCGTCCAGGTTCGGGACGAACTCCGAGGGCTGCGTGCAGTCGTAGTCCACCACGGCGGGGTCGCCGTAGCCGTCGGCGTCGGCGTCGGCGTACCAGGTGAGCACGTCCACGGCGCTGTCTTCGTCGATGTCGCCGTTGCAGTCGTCGTCCTCGCCGTTGCACAGCTCGTCGGCACCCGGGTGCTGCGCGCCGTCGGTGTCGTCGCAGTCGGTGCGGTTGCCCACGAAGCCCGTGGGCTGGTCGCAGTCGGTGTCCGTGATGGAGGGGGTGCCGAAGCCGTCGCCGTCCACGTCGGCGTACCAGGTGAGCACATCCACCGCGCTGTCCTCGTCGATGGAGCCGTCGCAGTCGTCGTCCTCGCCGTTGCAGCGCTCGTCGGCGCCCGGGTGCTGGCTCGCGTCGGTGTCGTCGCAGTCCTCGTCGCCTGGCGCGCCCGGCTCCACGAAGCCCGTGGGCTGGTCGCAGTCGATGTCGGTGCTGGCGGCGTCGCCGTGGCCGTCGCCGTCCACGTCGGCGTACCAGGTGTGAACGTCGATGGCTTCGTCCTCGTCGGTGGCGCCGTCGCAGTCGTCGTCCTCGCCGTTGCACAGCTCGTCGGCACCGGGGTGTTGAGCTGCGTCGGCGTCGTCGCAGTCGATGTCGGCGCTCGTGGCGACGAAGCCGCTGGGCTGGGAGCAGGCCAGGGCGCTGGCGCTGGGATCGGCGGCGCCGTCACCGTCGGCGTCGGCGTACCAGGTGGCCGCGTCCGCGGCGTCGTCCTCGTCGGCGTCACCGTCGCAGTCGTTGTCGAGGCCGTCGCACAGCTCGGTGGCGTCGGGGTTGACGGTGGCGCTGGCGTCGTCGCAGTCGCCCGCCTGCGCGACGCTTCCGCTGGGCTGGAGGCAGGCGTCCGTGGCCGTGGAGGCCGCGCCGTAGCCGTCGCTGTCCGCGTCCTCGTACCAGGTGCTGGGGTCGCCCAGCGCGCTGTCGTCGTCGTCCACCAGCCCATCGCAGTCGTTGTCGACGCCGTCGCACAGCTCGGTGGCGGCGGGGTTGATGGCGCCATCGTCGTCGTCGCAGTCGGTGGCGTCGGCCACCTGGCCGGTGGGCTGGACGCAGCTGGGGGCGCCGGTGCCGGGATCGCCGTAGCCGTCGCCGTCGCCGTCCATCTGCCACCAGGTGGCGTCGCTGGCGTCGTCCTCGTCGGTGTCGCCGTCGCAGTCGTTGTCGATGCCGTCGCACAGCTCGGTGGCGGCGGGGTTGACGGCGCCATCGGCGTCGTCGCAGTCGGTGGCGTCCGTCACCCCATCCGGCCCTGCGTCGCAGCGGTCGGCGCTGTCGTCGGCGTCGCCGTATCCGTCGGCGTCGGCGTCGGCATACCAGGTGGACATGCCGCTGGGATCGACGCTGTCGTCGTCGTCGTCCACCAGCCCGTCGCAGTCCTCGTCCACGTCGTCGGGGTCGCAGACCTCCTGGGCGTCGGGGTTCACGTCCGCGCGGGTGTCGTCGCAGTCCGTCAGATCTGCCGGGGCCACGTGCCAGTCGGGCTGGTCACAGGCCTCGGTGACGCTGTCGGGATCGCCGTAGCCGTCGCGGTCGGCGTCGGCGTACCAGGCGGTCCGGGTGGATCGGTCGGTGGAGGGGTCGATGTCGTCCGGCCAGGTGTCGCAGTCCTCGTCTACGTCGTCGGGGTCGCAGACCTCCTGGGCGTCGGGGTGGATGGCCGGGTCGGCGTCGTCACAGTCCGTGCCGTCGGCCAGGTGGCCGCTGGGTTGTGCACAGGCCGACGTGGGCAGATCGGGATCGCCGAAGCCATCGCCGTCGGCGTCCGGGTACCAGGCAGTGGTGCTGTCGGGGTCCAGGCTGTCGTCTCCGTCGTCCACCAGGCCGTCGCAGTCCTCGTCGAGGCCCTGGTCGTCACAGACCTCCTGGGCGTCGGGGTGGATGGCGGGATCGTCGTCGTCGCAGTCGCCCTGGTCCTGGGTGACCAGGGTGGCCGTGGGCTCGCAGCGCAGAGAGCCGCTGGCGTCGTCGGCCGCGTAGCCGTCCCCGTCACCGTCGGGGAACCACAGGGCCTGGCTGGCGGCGAGCACCTCGGGGTCGTCGTCGTCGGCCAGCTCGTTGCAGTTCTCGTCCCGGTCCTGGTCGTCGCAAAGCTCGGGGGCGTCCGGGTTGACCGTGGGGTCTTGGTCGTCGCAGTCGCCCCGCATGACGCTCCAGCCGTCGCCGTCCAGATCCGGGTGGGCGGTGTCGTCGACCTTGTCGCCGCAGGCCGTGGCCAGGGCCAGGCAAGCCAGCCAGGCGTACCGGACCAGGACGGAGGGAGAACCAGCGAAGCTGTAGGGCGCGGGTGGGTGGCGGCGCATGCCTCGACGATACCACGGCCCGCGCCGTGCGGTCGCCCGTTCAGCGGCGGTGGAGGCGCAGGATGGCGCCTGCGCGTCCCGGCGCCAGGAGCGGGGCGCGGGTGGCCTGCCACAGATCGTCGAGGAGGGCGCGCTGGCCGGGGTCGTCGAGCTGGTTGACGCCGTCGCGCAGGCTGTCGAGGTAGCCGGGAGGGATGCTGCGTGTGACGTGGCCCGCTCGCTCCTGGCCGGGGGGCTCGGCGGGCAGGCGCGCGATGAAGGCGTCGCTCAGGCCGTAGGGGTTCACCACGTGGCAGCCGGGCCCCGCGATGTAGGCGTTCCAGCCCGCGACCTCCTCGAAGACGATGAGCTCGTGGGGACCGTCGACGCCCTCTCCTTCCTGGAGGATGCGGCGGAGGCCCGGGATGATGCCGCCGCGCTCGTGGTAGACCAAGCGCTCGTCCGCCACCTGGCGGGCCGTGTAGGTCGGGGCGGAGGGGTCGAAGTCGTCATAGGTGAGCGCGTTCATGGGAGAGCGCGGCGCCAGGTAGGCGACCGCGATGGCGAGGGCGTAGGGAGGCAGCAGCCACGCCAGGCGCTCGAGCCGGGGCTGCTGGGCGATCACGAACACGGCCCCCAGCAGCGGCGCCGCCAGGAAGCGTCCGGCCATGAAGTCGCCCCCGATCCACACGATGTAGCCGACGTAGAGCAGCACGCCGGCGGCGGTGGGCAGGGTGGTGCGGCGGGGACCCAGCGCGGCCAGCGCCAGGCCCAGGGCGATGACGGGCAGGGTCACCGGATCCCAGGCCAGGCCTTCGTGGAGGTAGGCCAGGCCCCGCTCGAGCAGGAAGCCCCGCGACAGCCCCGCATCGCCGAGCTTGGCGATGGCCGTGCAGGGCACCAGGGAGCCATAGTAGGCCAGGGAGAACAGCTCCCACCCCAGCAGCGGCAGCAGCCCGAGCAGCAGACCGGGGAGCCGGCGTAGGCCGTGCCGCCCGATCAGGAGCGCCGCCAGGTGAGGCAGCACCAGCAGGGCCAGGTCCAGCCGGGTGAGCAGCAGCAGGGCGGTGAGCAGGCCCAGGGCGCGGGGGTGCAGGTGCGGATCCCGGGCCCAGCGCACAAGGAAGCCCAGGTACAGCAGATGGATGAGAGGGTTCTCGAGGCCCGACGAGCAGTAGTCCACGAAGGCCTTGGAGGAGAACAGGATCACCAGGGCCAGCGCGGCCGCACCGGGGCCAGCGCCGCCACGTCGCGTGAGCAGCGCCACCAACCCCAGGGTGCAGAGCCCCGACAGCAGCAGGGCCGCGACGAAGCCGGGCAGCCCCGCGGCCATGGGCAGGGCCGCCAGCAGGGTCCACAGGGGTGAGGTGAAGGCCTGGACCCGTTCGCCTGGGTTGAACACCAGCCCGTAGCCGTGGGCCAGGTTCCAGGCCGAGCGCAGGCTGAACCAGGCGTCGTCGCAGACCCAGGCCGAAGTCAGCGCGTAGAGCGACAGCCCGCCGCCGGCCACCCCGGTCAGCAGCCCGAGCAGCTTCGCCCGCCAGTCCAAGGGAGCCTTGGGCGGGCGGGCGTTGCCTGGGTTCCAGCCGAAACGGGCTGCCAAGGTGGAGAGCTACTCCTGGTGGGGACCGATCAGCTCTAGCACCTCGGGGAAGTCGATGCCCAGCTCCTGGACCTTGGCCACCGTGGGCACGCCATCATTCGTCCAGCCGCGGCGGGCGTAGACAGCGTCCTTGAGGCCTTCGTAGGCGTCCTCGCGCACGATGCGCAGCATGGCCATCTTCTCCTCGGTGGTCTTGCCCGCGGGGTCCAGCCCCCAGGTCTCGACCAGCTGGCCGTCGTAGCGCTCGGCGCGGGACTCGTACTCCCACGCCGTGACCGGGCCCACCGAGCGGTAGGGGATGGCGTCGTGCTCGCGGAGGCCGTAGCCCTGGCGCAGGTTGAAGATGCGCTGGAAGTTGTAGACCTTCTCGCTCATGGCGATCAGATCCTTGGGGCTGGACTGCCGGCCCGTGGTGCCGCTGAAGTACTCGGCGTACCAGGACAGGTGCTTGTTGACCTTGGCCGGGTCGTTCCAGTTGGGGTCGGCCTTGGCGTAGCGCTCGCCTTCGATGGCCATCCAGCGCAGGTCGTTGTAGTTGAAGTTGGTCTTGTTGTCGGGGGGCACCACGTCGTTCCAGGGCAGCTTGCACAGGCCGTTCAGCCCGAACCAGGTGCGCCACATGGGGAACCAGTGCAGGGCCTCGGCCTTCTGCTCGAAGGTGGGCATGAAGTTGTGGACCATGTCCAGGAAGATGAGCCAAGCCTCGTCGTGCTGGGGGCCCTTGAGGGCCAGGCCGTAGCCGCCCTGCTGGGCCAGGGACTCCTTGGTCATGTACTCGCTGTACTCGAGGCCCTTGGACTCCATGCCGATGTCGTCCAGGAACGCGCGGTCCGCGCCCCAGTTGTCGGCGAAGTGGGCCTTCATCTTGCGGATGCCCTGGCCGAAGATGGCGCCGAAGCCTTCGCCGCGGGCCAGCTGGTGCAGCACCTCGAGGGCGGCGTCGGAGTTGCCGAAGTTCAGCTCGAGACCGCCGGTGTGCTCCACCGTGATCTGGCCGGCCTCGAAGCACTCCATGGCGAAGGCCATGCCGGTGCCGTAGCTGATGGTGTCCACGCCGTAGGCGTCGCAGTAGAAGTTGGCCTCGAGCACGTGGTCGGGGTCGTAGATGCCGTTGTTGGAGCCGCAGCCGGCGATGGTCTCGTACTCGGGGCCGTCGACCCACACCGCCTGGCCCTTCATGGGGCCGGACTTGAGCACGAAGTTCTGCACGCAGTGGGCGCAGGCCATGGTGCAGCCGATCCAGCAGCCGTCGAAGCCCTTGTGGAACTTCTTGCGGTAGACCTCGGGGCCCAGCCCCTCGGCGCGGGGATCGTTGCCGTAGCGGAAGTTGTTGCAGGGCAGCAGGTCGTAGTCGACCATGATGGGCACCAGGTGGGTGGTGCCCAGGCGGTTCATCTCGTTCTGCTTGCCGTCGAGGTCTTTGATCTCACCGGAGTGGGACTTGCCCGCGTTCTTGACCTGCTCGATGTCGGCGGGGTTGTTCAGCTCGAGGCGGGGGGGCTTCGAGAACTTGGCCACCACAGCGCGGATGTTCTTGTCCTCGAAGACGGTGCCGATGCCGCCGCGCCCGGCCTGCTTGTAGCGCATGGCCTTGCGGCCGCGGTCCCAGAAGCTGAAGTTCAGGCAGCCCATCAGGCTGTGCTTGGCGCCGGGGCCAGCGTTGACCACCGAGACGCTCTGCAGGCGCTCGGGGGCGAAGCGGTGGTGCAGCTGCTCGGCCATGGTGTAGGCGTCGGCCGGCAGGTCGGAGCCGTCGAAGAAGCTGATCTTGCCCTCGTCGCCGTCGATGAGGATGAGCAGGGGCACGTCGGACTTGCCCTGGAGCTCGAGGGCGTCGAAGCCGGAGAACTTGAGGAAGGGGCCGAAGTGGCCGCCGACGTTCGAGTCGATCACCGAGCCGGTGGTGGGGGAGATGGAGGTGACGATGCTCTTGCCGGAGCCCGGGTAGATCGGGGTGCCGCCCATGGGGCCCGAGGCGATGACCACCTCGTTGCGGGCGTCGTCCCAGGCGCACTTGGCGGGGATGCTGTTCCACATCAGCCACAGGTCGAAGCCCTTGCCGCCGATGAAGGTGTCCTTCATCGGCTGGGTGACCGGCTTCTCGGTCACAGCCCGGGCGCCGATGTCGATGTGCAGGGTGCGGTTGGTGTAGCCGTGCTCGATCTCTCCGAGCGTGTAGCTGTGTTCGCCGAGGAGCATGGGGATCTCTCTTGTGCTGAGGTTGCGATGGGAAGGGGAGAAGGGCTAGCCGCCCGCGATGATGTAGACGATGCGGACTTCGTCGCCGGGCTGGATGGTGCGCTGCTTCCAGGTGCGCCTGGCCACGTGGTCGCCGCCGATCTTGACCACCGCGATGGGCATGGCCGGATCCAGCTCCTCGAGGAGGTCGTGGACGGTCTGATCCGGGATCAGATCGCGGCGCTGGTCGTTGAGCACGAAGCTCGGGGGCTGGGGCATGGAGGAGTTCCTGGAGCCGAGGAGCCGTCCCGGCCAGTGGTGAAGCCTCCCCTAGCGTCCGACGCGGGGCCCTGTCCAGCGGTGGGGCTGGGAGCCTGACAGAACACAGAAAATCGCCCAGGATCCCCGGGGGAGTTGCATAGCTGTGCCGCTCGCTCAGGCTCGGGTGAGCACGCGCCCCTTGCCCTGGCGCTTGGCCTCGAGGAGCAGCTCGTCGGCGGCCGTGATCACCGCCCTGGGGTCGGTACATCGGGCGTCGATGCCCACGCAGCCTCCGCTCAAGTCGACCCCCAGGCTCAGGTCCCCCTCGCCGAAGCTTAGGCTGTCCAGGCTGGACCGCACCCGGGCCATCATGGCCAGCGCGGCGGGTTGGTCCGTGTTCGGCAGCAGCAGGCAGAACTCGTCGCCGCCGAAGCGGAACACCAGGTCGGTGGCCCGGGCGCAGGCCAGGAGGGCGCGCGACACCTCGCGCAGCACCCTGTCGCCGGTGGGGTGGCCCAGGCGGTCGTTGACCAGCTTGAAGCCATCCAGATCCAGCAACACCAGGCAGCTCTGCACCCGGTAGCGCAGGAACAGGTCGATGAGCTCCTGGATGCGCTCATGAAGGTGGCGGCGGTTGTACAGGCCAGTGAGGTGATCCCGGACGCTGAGCTCCTGGATGGTCTGCATGTCCAGGAAGGCCTTGCGGTCCATGCGTTCGAGGGTGTAGCTGGCCAGCATCCCCATCAGGGCGGTGGAGAGGAGGTAGAAGTTGTTCGACACCAGCAGCTCGAGGGGCACGGGCGCGATGACGACGGCCACGAGCTCGTAGGCGAGCACCACCAGCAGGCCCACGGTGACGGCGGCCAGGGTGCGCAAGCGGGACAGGGTGTGGATGAAGATGAGCACCAGCATCAGACCCGCGTAGTAGGTGTGCGAGGCGGGCGGCGCGCAGATGCCGGTCATGGCCACGATGCCCAGCCCGCCGATCAGCGAGACCGCGAACAGGGTGGCCTGTTGGTGGCGCTCGAACTGCGCAGGCGCGGCGTAGGCGAACACCAGGGCGGCGACGAGCCAGGGGCTGATCAGGGCGTAGCGCAGCACACACAGCGCGCTCGCTTGCTCGGGGCAGAGCAGGACGTCCAGCAGGCCGAAGCAGAGGTACAGCAGCAGGGCCAGGCCGATGGCCGCGCGCACGGTGCCGGCGTGCTCTTTTGCGGCATGCCCGCGGTAGCGGGCCTCCAGCTCAGGGTCGCCAAAGGCGAGGGTCAGGCTTGGAAGGGGCAAGCGGGCTCCATGGCCCTCTGCCTATCGGTCCGCGTGGAGCGGGCTTTCGTCTCAGGGCCCCGGAGCCGTCCAGCCGTCGCCGTCTACATCCACAAAGAAGGCGTTGGTCATGGCGTACGGCGTCTGGTTGCGCCAGGCGGCGCCCATGGGCTCGTCGCCCACCACCTCCACCACGAACCAGGCGTCGGCGTCGGCCTCGATCTCCAGGGCGTCGTCGAAGTACACGCCGTCGTCGCTGTCGGAGGGCAGCGCCTGCTCGAAGACGATCTCACCGTTGCGCACCAGACGCAGGGTGCCCGGCACGATCCAGGATGGAGCGAGCACCAGCACATCCAGGGTGACCGCGCTGCCCGTGATGGTGTCACCGGGCAGGGCGTCGCCCACGCTGGCCCGCAGGGTGGTGCCCGTGGCGGCCACCACATGCCCGGCCAGGACGGCGTCCTGCACCGCCTGGGCGTCCACCTCGTCGGGCCGGTCCGCGTCCAGGTAGACGTCGGTGCGGGCCATGCCGCAGGGGATGAAGCGGTAGTGGCTGTCGCTGACGCCCAGGGGTGTGCGCACATCGCCGTGGTTCAGGAAGCCGAAGAAGTCCTCGCGCACTTGCTCGAGGTCGGTCACGCCGCCGTTGATCAGCTCGAAGGCTTCGAAGTCCCAGGAGAACTTGTCGGGGTCGTCGGGCTCGCCGCTGACCGGATCGTAGTCGGCGAAGGTGAGCATGCCGGGGGTGCGGGGATGGTTGACCTGCAGCAAGGCGTCGAAGCCCACAGCCTCGCGCATCTGCACGAACAGCTCGTCCGTGCTCACCCGCAGATCCCACCAGGGCAGGGCGCCGGCGTTGGGGACCTCGCGCGCGCTGGGCGTGATGGGCCACAGGTTGAAGTGGCCCCGCATCATGGTGGTCACCTCCACCCCGGTGATGGTCAGCAAGCGCTCCGACAGGCCCATGGCCTCGGCCAGGGGGGCGTAGTCCACATGTACGTCGTGGTCGGTGAGCACAGCGATGTCCACCCCCGTGGCGGTGCAGGCCACCAGGCGGTCGGCCATGGGCAGGGCACCGTCGAAGCTGGGGGCGCCGTGCAGGTGCGCGTCCATGGCCAGCCAGCCCTCGCGCTCGAGGACCCTGTCGAGGACCAGGGTGAGCTGGGTGGTCTCGCCTGGCAGGACCTGGACGTCGTCGACGGCGGCCTGCTCGTGGCGCCAGCCGTGGGTGGCTTCGAGGTCATAGGTGCCAGGGAGCAGGTCCATCGTGATGGTGCCGTCGGCGGTCCAGGCCCAGCCGGCTCTGGACGAGGTGGGGATGCCCAGGGCGTCACGGAGCTGCTCGGGGACGGCGGACGCGGGCGGAGCGCCTTGGCTCCAGAGGAGCTCGAGGACCCCGGGCAGCGCTGCTCCCTGGTCGTCCTCGAGGGTGAGATCGAGGCGACCCGGCAAGCCGATGGCGAGATCGAGTGTGGTGGTGGCGCCTTCGGAGACCTCGAAGTCCTGGCCGTCGGCGGCCTGGCGGCCCATGGCCCAGGGGGCCGCCTGAGCGTCGCGCTCGCCCCTGAACAGCTCCAGCACGGGCTCGTTGACGCTCGGGGCGGCGAAGGGGGCGAAGCGACCCCGGCCAGCAGGCAGCTGCACATGCTCCAGCTCGGCGTGGCCTACGACGTAGGCGGTGGACTGCCCGACCGGCAGCGTGGAGCAGAAGCCACCTTCGCCATCGGTGAGGGCCCAGCCCATGGCCCCGTCTTCACCGACGAAGTGCACCCGCGCTCCCGCCACGGGGCCGTCCAGGTCGGTCACGGTGCCGCAGGCCTCGCCCTGGCTCGCTCCCGCCCGCTCGAGCTTGCCCGCCAGTGCGCTCATGGGGTCGGGGTCGAGGGTCAGCCGGCGCTCGTAGGTCGCGCTCCCCGAGGGCTCCAGGTCTTCGGTCCCCAGCTCCGCCAGGATCATGCCGTACTCGGCGGCCAGGCTGGTGATGACCCCGGTGCCATAGGCGCCCTCGTCCCGCCACAGGGCCAGGGTGTGCTCGCCCTGGCGTCCGGCCATCACCAGCCAGTCCCGCTCGTTGGCGCCCTGCTCCCCGTAGCCACCGCCGTAGGTCCAGGGCAGCAGGTCCTCGCCCGACATCCAGGCGCCCTCTTGGGGGGAGATGGTCACCGCCTCGTCGCCGGGGTTGTCGATCTGGGTGGTGATGGTCAGGGTGTCGGTGTCGGGGGGCAGGGTGTAGGTGGTGGTGATCACCAGGCCCATGGCCTCGACCACGGGATCGTCCCGCTCGAACATGCCCTGGAACCAGCCCCAGTCCACGTCGGTGCCGGTGGCCTGCACGATGGCGTCGCCGCCGTCGCTGCCGTCGGCGATGACGACCACCGAGTCGGCATGGAACAGCCTGGCCATGGAGAAGGCCAGGTAGACGTCTTCCACAAGATCGCGGCCCAGCTGATCGTCGGGGCGCACCAGATCGGCGTCGATGATGCCGCCGCCGGTGGGCACGTAGCCGTGGCTCATGTACGGGCCCTGGATGATGAACTGGACCTGGCTGTTGTAGAGCTTGATGTCGGCCGCGCGCCCCTCGGCGCTGATGCCGCCGAACAGGGCCGCCTCGCCGTCGGGGCCGTCGCGGATCACCCCCGCGCGGGCCTCGCCGGGGGCCGCGGGCACCGAGGGATCGGCCCCCAGGAATGGCCCACCCCCGACGCCGGTGTCCACGGGGCCAGGACAGGCGGTCAGCAGCAGGCACGACAGCAGGGAGGGGGTGCGCAAGGTGGCTCCTACCAGCGCAGCACGACGCCGATGCCCAGCGCGGCGGCACCCGCGGCGGCCACACCGGCGCCGATGCCCAGGCGCGTGGCCAGGCGGTGATCGCGCGCGTTCAGCCGGTCGGTGGCGGGGGAGCAGCCTTCGATCCGGGCGTCGCACTGCTCCACGGACGCTGCCCAGTCCGAGCGGATGCTGGCGGAGCTCAGGCCCAGCCCCACCGCGCCAGCGCCCAGCACGCCGGCGCCGCTCACGAGCAGGACGCGGGCGCCGCGGGACGGCGCGGACACGCGCATGGTCGGGGCGCGCGACCCGTCGCGGCCAGGGGCCGGGTCCAACCCGACGGGGAGGGGGGCGTCAGGGCCGAGGTACTCGCTCTGGATGGGGTGCCCCTCGGCGTCGATGATCTGCACCAGGACGGGGAGCCCACTCCACCTCCGCCAGGACGGGGCGCCATCCAGCCGCAGCGCCAGGCCCACCGGGGCCGTCAAGTTCGTGCGGCTGGGCGGCCGCTCGGCCCGGGCCCGCTCGATGGCCATCGCCAGGTCACGGCCCGGGGGCGCCAGCTCGACCGGAGGCTCCCAGCTGGGCTCCGCCATCAGGGCGGCCTGCAGCGCGCTGGCGGCAGCCGCTTCGTCCAGATCCCAGAACGCGGCCAGGGCGAAGGCCCGGTGGACCGCGGCGGCGGACTCGGGTGAGATGGACTCTTCCAGGCAGCGGACCGCGTCGCTGACCTCATCGAGGGCCTCGCGGAGGTCCCGCTCCGAGCGGGCGATGTAGGCCTGCTCGACCTCGAGGGCGAGGGTGGACACTCCCCAGTCGGTGCTGGGGCAGGGGGAATAGCCGGCCGTCGCCGTCGCGGGGGTGAGGACGGCGCACAGGAACAGGGCGCGCAGCAGAAGATCGGACACGCGGCGGGTCGCTCCTGGTGGAGAGGCTTCCTGGTTCCGGTAACCCGCGGTCCCTTGGCGAGGGCGTGGACCTGGCGCCATGGGGCCTCTCAGCCTCCGTTGACCCTGGCCACGTAGATGTCGGCGGCCACGTCGCGGTCGAAGGCCAGCTCGGTGCCTTCGAAGCGCACCACCCACGCGGGCAGGCGCTGGTGGACCGTGAGCACCACGTTGGGGTTGATGCCCAGGGAGCTCAGCCGGTGCAGGCGCTCGTGGTTGCGGGGGTGCAGGTAGACCACGCGGCCCCGCTCGCCGGGATCGAGCTCGGTGAGAGGGATGACGGGGCTGGCCACGGTGGTCAGGTGCAGAGAGCAGCACGGGCCCGACGGGATGGGGTGGTCGTGGGGGCAGCGGCTGGGGTGGCCCAGGAAGGTGCACAGGGCGTCGGTCATCTCCGGGCGCAGATCGTGCTCTAGCTCACAGCCCAGGGCCGAGGCCCGCTCGGCGTCCATGCCGTAGACGATGTGCAGCAGGGACTCGCTCAGGCGGTAGCGGCGGATCAGGGCCTGGGCCATGGCCAGGCCCGCGGCGGTGAGCTGCAGGCTCGCGCCCTCGGCCTCCACCAGCCCTTCGTCGGCGAGGTACAGCACGTCGGTGTCCGCCACGGGCTTGCGCGCGCAGGCGCGCAGGGCCTCGATGGTGGCGTCGCCACGCTCCTCGGCGATCCAGAGGGCGTTGAGCAGGTGGTCTCGGTGGGCGGAGTCCATGCTCGCTCCTAGGTGAAGGTGATGCCCAGCCACAGGCAGGTGTGGACCAGGATCGCGCCGAGGGTGACGGTCCAGGTGGTGACCAGGCCGATGATGACGGCGGCGCGGAGGGCGCCCTGTTCCTTTGCGAGCACCAGCACCGCGTTCACGCAGGGGGTCAGGCCGACCATGATGAGCATGGTGATCACGACTTGCAGCGGTGTGAAGCCCGCGCGCACCAGGCTCAGCTCGGTGGCGCCGTTCTCTCGGCGGATCATGGTCTTGATGAAGACCTGGACCGCCTCGTCCGGCAGCCCGAGCAGGCCGTGAATCATGGGGTGGGCGAGCTGCTCCAGCAGCACCAGCCCTCCCAGCCGATCCGCGATGAAGAGCACCATGGAGGCGGCCAGGAACCAAGGCACGGCCTCGCGCATGAAGCTCCAGGTCTCCCGCACGGTGTGTACGATCACCCGCCAAGGGTCGGGGATGCGCAGGGGAGGCATCTCCATGATGAAGTCGGAGATGCGCCCTTCCATCATGCGGTCGGCCAGGATGCCCGCGACCACCCACTGCAGGCCCAGGGTGCCGAAGACGAAGATGGACGCCGAGATCGGCATCTCCCCCAGGATCACCATCATCACCGCGAACAGGGGTGCGCAGGGGATGCCCAGCATGAGCAGGAACGACGCGATCAGGCGCTCCCGCCGGGTCTCGAGCATGCGCGTGGTGATCAGCGCCATGGTCACGCAGGAGAAACCCATGGCCAGGGGCAGGACGCCCTTCCCGTTGAGCCCGATCCGGCGCAGCAGCCGGTCCAGCAGGATGGTGAGCCGGGCCAGGTAGCCGCTCTGGTTGAGCACCGCGAAGGCCAGGTAGAAGAAGAACAGGACCGGCAGCACGATGCCGAAGGCCAAGAACAGGCCGGTGGTGAGCAGCCCGAAGTCCGGGTCCAGCAGCACCTCGCCCACGATGGGCCAGGGCAGCGGCGCCAGGGCGCGCTCGCACCAGGGCACCAGGATGCCCTGGAAGAAGCGACCGTTCAGGGCGTCGACCACCCGCGTGGCGCCGATCTCGCCTACCCAGAGGTACATGGCGGCGACCACCAGCAGGGCGATGGGGACCCCCCACACCGGGTGCTGGGCCAGGTCTCCCAGGCGCCGAGCCAGGGCGGGCGTGTCGGCGGGCTGGTTGCTCACCGCTTGAGCGATGCGCTCTGCCTCGCGGTAGATGATGTCGGTGAGCAGAGAGGCCAGGGGCAGGTGGACGTCCTGCTGGAGATCGGCGACCGCCTGGAGCACGCCCTGGGCGTGCTCCGGCCCCATGGCCTGGCGCATCTCGTCTCGGATCCACTCGTCGCCTGCCAGCAGCAGCTGCGCGGCGGCGCGGGGGGGGACGCTCAGGCCTGCCAGGCTGCGCTCGAGCTCGGTCACCACGGTGCGGATGCGTCGGGGCAGGCGTACAGTGCGGCTCACACGCCTGGCTTGCTGCAGCGCCGACACCAGAGGCTGGATGCCGGCATCGCTCCGGGCGGCGGTGGCCACCACCGGAATCCCCAGCAGGGTCTCGAGGGCCGCGGTGTCCACAAGGGGCGCGGCCCGTCCCGTCAGGTCCTGCATGGTCAGGGCCAGGACCATGGGGCGATCGTACAGGGCAGCCTGCAGCACCAGGGCCAGGGAGCGCCGCAGGTTGCGGGCGTCGGCCACCACCAGCAGTAGCTCCGGCGGGGCCGCGAGCAGAGCCCGGTGCACCGAGAGCTCCGCCTCTCCCTGGGGGTGCAGCAGGCTGGCCACCCCTGGCGTGTCCACCAGCACCATGGGTGCCTGCTGGTGGTCGTCGGGGATGCGCAGCAGGCGGTGCCACAGGCGATGCCCGCTGGAGAGGACCGGGACCAGGCGGCCGCGTCGGAAGTCCTTCGAGCTCTCGGACACCGTGCCGTGCCAGGCGCGCTCCCCACAGAGGCGATGGAACAGGGTGGTCTTGCCGGCCTGGAGGTTGCCCAGCAGCATCACCTCGCGGGCGGCCAGATCGGGGCCCTCACCTTCGGGGTTGCCGGCTCGGCGGTGGCGCAGGCCCGAGCCGTGGGGCCCTCGACCGTCTCGCCTCCCACCCGAGTCCTCGCCCCGCTTCGTGCCGTGGGGGCAGGAGCTGGCTTGGGGAGGAGGGCTCGACGCTGTTGGCATTTGTTAGGCTTGACTAACAGTTCGTCTACAACATAGTGCAGAGGCTGCTCATCGGCAAGCTGGTGCTCTGCGCTACAGACGGACGGGGCGCGCTGGGGCTATGCGCCTCGCCTGACCATGGCCACGCCGAAGAAGCCGTCGGTGCCGGTGCGCTGGGGCCAGAGCACGCCGTCGTCGCCCAGCCGTTCCTGCACCTCGAAGCTGGGATGCTGCGCGAGGAAGTCCGCGAGCACGGCCTGGTTTTCCTGGCGCAGCAGGGAGCAGGTGCCGTAGACCAGGCGCGCCCCCGGGCGCACCAGGGGGGCTGCGCGGGCCAGGATGCTGCGCTGGAGATCGGCGCGATCCTGGACCCAGGCGGGGGTGAGGCGCCAGCGCATCTCGGGATGGCGACGCAGCACGCCGCTCGAGGAGCAGGGCGCATCCACCAGCACCGTGTCGGCCCAGCCTGCCTCCACGGGGGGCGGGCCGTGCTCCTCCATGAGCTGGTACCGGATGGACTGGCCGGCCCTGGCCATGCGGCGCTCGGCGATGCGCAGGGCGCCCTCGCGCACGTCCAGGGCCAGGACGCGGGCGCCGGCGTCGGCCAGGGCCAGGGCCTTGCCACCGGCTCCAGCGCAGAAGTCCACGATGTGGGCTCCAGGGCTGGGTCGGGCCAGCTCGGCCAGGAGCTGGGACCCCTCGTCCTGGACCTCGAACAACCCCTCTCGGAAGCTGGGCAGGATGTGGATGTTGCGTCGGTCTTCGAAGACCAGGGAGTGGGGGGCCAGGCGGCCCGGGGTGCTGACCACGCCTTCTTGGGCCAGGCGCGCGGCCAGGCTGGCGCGGTCGATGCGGGAGCTGTTGGCGCGGGTGGCCATGGGCGGCCGCTGTGCGAACGCGGCGATGAGTTCGCCCGCCTCTGCGCCGAGCTCCTGCCACCATGTCTGGGCCAACCACAGGGGCAGGGAACCACCCAGGGCCAGGGCCTGAGCTGGCTCGAGGCCGACAGCTTGCTCGGACACGATGGCCCGGGCGTCGGTGAGCAGGGCGAAGTCCACGCCCGGGAGTTGCTCGGCCGCCAGCGCGGGGTCGAGGCCGTCGCCCACCACGAGCCAGGTGAGGTACAGGTGCAGCGGATCGGCCGGGTCGCCGCCGGCGCAGCGCACGAGCAGGCGCAGCACTTCGCCGTGGCGGATCAGGCCATAGATCACGGCGGAGGCGGTGCGCCGACCCTTGGAGCCCAGGCTGCGATCCCGGCGCAGGCGCTGGCTGAGGATCCTGCCTGCCGCGTGGGGCTCGGCGTTGATCTGCTGCCACAGCTCGATGGTGACGCCGCGCACCAGGCCGGGTAGCGCCACCCGCTCGAGGCGAGGAGGGGGCGTGGCTGGAGGAGTCGGTAGGGCGGCGGTGGCCAGCCCTACCGCGATGGCGGCCTGGTCGGTCATGGGCTCACGCAGGGGCGTGGTCAGGGGGAACGGCTGCGCACAGTCTAGACACCGGGCTCATCGGCGCCTACCCGCTGGTATTCCAGCACCACGGTGGGGGTGTCCTCATCGGGCAGCGTCACCTGGGAGCCCCAGCCTGTGGGGGATGCCTGGATGTGGACCCGGGGCCCGCCGACACCGGTGGTCCAGTGGATCGCGCCGTCTGGAGCCAGGTGGACCGGGTACTGGCTGTGCCAGGCACGCTCCATGAAGTGCAGCACCCGCAGACCCTCCTCGGCCGGGTCGTAGCGGTACAGGACGAAGTCCTCGTACAGAAGTTCCCCTTCGGTGCCCAGCAGGCGCTCGCGCAGCTCGAGCCATGAGCCGTCCAGCACGAGCGTGCCGGTGGCCTCGGCCCGCACGGGCTGGCCACTGTCGGCGCCGTGGCCCTCGAAGCGACCTACGAGGAAGTGGAGGGGCAGCAGGCCATCGCGGCACGAGCGTGCCCGGGCGTGCCAGGCCGAGAGGTCATCGGTCATGGGTTCTCCCGATCGGAGCTGCATGGGGTGGCTGCCGGGGGGTAACACCTCGGATAGGCTCAAGGCATGAGACCCACAGCCCTGTTGCCCGCCTTCTTCCTTCTCCCACTGCTGCTCGGGGCCGACCAGCCGGAGCTGTCGCCTGACGCCCGCGATGCCCGCGGCTGGCACCTGCGGCAGGCGGCCGTCGACGGGGCCTCCCTGCTCCTGGCCAACCCCCCGCAGCCCATCGAGCTGCCGGAGGCCATCGTCGAGCGAGTCCAGCGTCCCACGCTGCTGGTCTACATCTCGCCTTCCTGCCCCCACTGCGTGGCCGTCGTGCCCGAGCTGGCGGACCTGTCCCGGCGCGTGGCCGAGCACACCGACGTCCTGGCGGTCTTCTCGGGCCACTCGAAGCGCGGCGATGTGGAGAGCTTCGCCACCGAGCAGCAGCTACCCTTCCCCTGGATTTACGATCAGGACCGCGCCTTCGCCGCCGCCACCGGGCTCAGCTCCACCCCCTCGGTGCTGGTGGTGCAGCCCACCGACGCGCCCGACGACTCCAGCGTGGCGGTCACCGACGCCTACATGCCCTACGTGCACGGCGCCGACGCGGTGCTCGAGATGCGCCTGCTGGGCGACGCCGCGCCGGTGTTCGCCCGGGGCGCGTGGCTGGGCGGCGTGGCCTGCGGCGCCTGCCATGTCGAGGAGGCCCGCTCCCACGCCCTGAGCCTGCATGCGGTCTCCTACTTCCACATGGTCGATGCGGGCGGAGTGGACGATCCCGCCTGCCTGGCCTGCCACGTGACCCACCCGGTCCAGGCCTACACCGCCGGCCAGGATCCGGTCCAGATGGGGTTCCGGCCCGGCGACCACCGCTCGCCCTGGGCTGAGGTGGGCTGCGAGGCCTGCCACAGCGCCAGCGGTCCCCACGACGGCGCCGGGGGCGACCCCGCGGCCAGCTGTGTCGGCTGCCACGCCGCCGACCACGTGCCCTTCGACGCCGCCCAGGGCCTGGCCCTCATCGATCACTTCGCCGGGGCCTACACCTCGGATGCCCAGGCCCAGGCGTGGCGCTCGGGCATCGCCATGGGCGAGGTGGAGCGTCCCCTGGTCGCCATGGCGGCGGGGCCCAGCGCTGGGGTCCAGGGCTGCGCCGGGTGCCACAAACCCCAGGCTCGTCAGTGGCGCAAGACCGCCCACGCCCACGCCATGGACCAGCTGCAGGGCGAGGACGCGGAGAATGTGGGCTGCGTGGTCTGCCATGCCACCCCCCGCGACTCGGCCACTCCGGCCACCGGGGTGGAGTCCTTCCGGACCGACGAGAGCGTGGGGTGCGAGATGTGCCACGGCCCCAGCACCGCCCACGCCGCCGAACCCGCGGCGCACCCGCTGTGGTCCTTGCGCACCCAGCAGCCCGCCTGCTTCGTGGAGGGCGTCTGCGTCCGCTGCCACAACGAGTTCCGAGATGGCGACTTCGACCTCGAGGCCGCCCTGGAGCAGGTGCGGCATTAGCGGGCGCCGCGCCGGGCGGTCCCCTACGCCCCCTGCCTGTCCCGGAGCTTCGTGATCACGGCCGCGAGGAACATGAACAGCAGGCCGAACCCGGCCAGGGCCGCCATGAGTGTACCGATGCTCAGGCCCATGTCGTCGGGGTTCATCGGCTTGAGGCCCAGATCGTACAGGGTGCCGGTGATGACCTGCTTTTCCCAGCGGGTCTTGTCGTACTTGTAGGCGACCTCGAGGGCCTCGCCGGCCTTGATGGAGGCGTCCAGCGCATAGCGCTGCAGCGTGACCCAGGTGGCGGCCTTGGCCACCATGCCCATGCGCTGGATGGGCACCATGATGGCGGAGAAGGTGATCTGCGGGACGATGATCAGGGGCAGGGTGCCCACGGCGGCTTCGGAGGACGAGAAGGAGGCCGAGATCAACAAGCCCAGGCCCATGCCGGACAGGCCGGTGAGAGCCTGGACCGCGGCCAGCAGGGGCAGGCTGAAGCCGTGTTCGCCAAGGTGAAGAGGGAAGAAGAGCATGGTGGTGAGCACCGTGCACTGCACCGTGACCACCGCGCCCAGGATGCAGATCTTGGAGCCGACGTAGGGCAGCAGCCGGGCCCCAACCCGTCGCTCCCGGCGCCAGATGGCGCGATCGCTGATCAGCTCGCGCACGGCCGAGGACATGCCGAACCACAGGGACGACAGGGCCAGCATGAAGATGCAGGGCGCGGTGGGCTGGGGGAAGACGATCAGCATCACCAGCGCCAGGATGGGCGGCTGCAGGATCAGCACAGCGGCGCCCAGGGAGTCGCGCCACTTGGTGCGGGCGTAGCGGCTGGTCTGGGTCCACAGATCGCCCAGCAGGGAGCGCCTGGGCTTGGTGGTCGGCACCGGCTGGACCTGGTCGGCGCTGCGGGTGATGTCACCGCTCGAGATCAAGTACTCGCGAGTGGCGACGTACTTCTGCCAGGCCGCGGACTTCCGGTAGGCCTGGGCCCAGTGCTCGGGGCTGTGGTCGTCCAGGCGCAGGAACAGGGCGTCCGGGGATGGCGCCTGGAAGAACTCGCAGCCCTCGTCGGGGGGGCCGAAGAAGATGACGTGCCCGCCGCGATGCAGCACCAGCAGGTGGTCGATCTGGCGGATCACCGCGGGGGTGAGGTCGTGGGTGACCAGGAAGACGATGCGCCCCTCGTCGGCCAGGCGGCGGGCCAGCCGCACGATGTCCTGCGCCGAGCGGGGGTCGAGCCCCGAGGTGGGCTCGTCCAGGAAGAGCACGCGGGTGGAGCGAGTGAGCAGCTCCTGGCCCAGGTTGACCCGCTTGCGCTGGCCGCCGGAGATGCCGCGGCGCTGTACATCGCCGATGCGGCTGGTGCGGATGTCCTCGATGTCCAGGGTGCGGATGACCCGGTCGACGGCCCCGTCCAGCTCGGCGTCGGTCACGTCGGCAGGGAAGCGCAGCTTGCCGGCGTAGCGCAGGGCCTCCTCGACGGTCAGCTCGGCGTGGACCAGATCGTCCTGGGGCACGATGCCCACGGCGCTGCGGTCGTAGGCCAGCAGGCGGTGGAAGGACGCGCCGTCCAGCAGGATGTCGCCGGAGTCGGGAGGCGCGATGCCGGTGATGGCGTTGAGCAGGGTGGTCTTGCCCGAGCCCGAGGGGCCGACCACCGCGATGACCTCGCCGGAGTAGGCCGTGAAGCCCACGTCGGACAGCAGATCCTTGGACTTGCCCTTGGCCACGATGGTGCGCTGCACGTGGCGCAGGGTCAGGGCGGAGAACGCCCGGTCGGACTCGGCCACCAGGGTGTCGCCCTGCTCGGCCAAGAAGAGGGTGAAGGGGCCGATGCGCAGCCGCTGGCCCAGGGCCAGGGGCGCGGACGCGACCGCTTCGCCGTCCACCACGGTGGCGCGGCCGCTGCCGGTGTCGACCACCCGCCAGCCGTCGGTGCTGCGCACCAGGCGAGCGTGCACGGGAGCCACCTGGGGGTCCATCAGCTGGACCGAGCAGTCGGAGCGTCGCCCGATGGTCACCACGTCGCCCTCGAGGGCGAAGCGGTGCTCGCCCTGGGCGTGGCGAGGATCGTGCTTGCGCAGCAGGCTGCCGAAGAGCACGCCGTCGACGCCCAGGGAATCGGCGGCGGTCTCGAGGCGGGTGAGATCCTGTGGTGCGATGCCGCCGTCTGCGGCGTACAGCTCCACCAGGGCGTCGAGCAGCAGCAGGGCGTCCGCCGAGCCGTGGCGCCGGGCGAAGCCAGGGAGGTCCACCGCTTCTTGGTCCTGCTCGGCCAGTGAGACCGCGGCCTCGTCGCCGTAGCGGGCGCGGAAGGCCGCGAGCTCGCGCTGATCGTGGGCCATGCGGTACTCGGGCGCCATGGCGATGCGCACCATCTGGGCCACGGCCGCGGGCGCCAGGTTGGTGCGAGCGCCCAGGCGTTGGGCCAGCTTGTCCAGGCGCTGGGCGCTCAGCCCAGCCAGGCGTGGATCGGCGCGCAGCAGGGCGTGGGTGAAGTCCACGATCAGGCGCACCAGCTCAGGCGACGCGGACAGCCCCCGGCTGGAGAGGATCCCGAGCAGCCGATCGCGCAGACGCCCCGCGAGTGGGGGCGTCGCGTTGCCACTCTGCCCGGTGCCGATGGAGCTCATGGCGGGCCGGGAGAGTGCGCTGGACTAGCGGTAGGTGACGGCCGTCGCGACCGAAGCCTTCTTGCCCGTCTCGGAAGCGTCGACGAGCTTGGCAGCGTGGACCGCCAGGTAGAAGGTGTCGGTGGACGAGGGGCGGAACTCCACCACGGGCTGCCGGTCCTCGGTCTGATCCTGGACCAGCATGCGCCCGTCGGCGTCGTACAGCACCAGGTCGACGTCGACCAGGCTGGTGTCGCCGCAGCCCAGGAACTTGTACTCGTTCCCGGCATACAGGGTCAGCAGGTAGATGCGGTGCTCGGTCTCACCGAGGTTGGCCTTGGTGATGGTCCGGACGGCCCAGCCTTCGGGGTAGGCCTCCCAGACCTTGGAGCGCACGCAGGTGTCGGCTTCGTCCTGGTCGGCGATGGCGACGCCGGCGATGGACAGGGCCAGGAGAGCGGTGAGGGCTCTGGTGAGGGTACGCATGGGGGCCTCCACTACAGCAGCGCCAGGACCGCGTCGGTCTGCTCGTTGATGGTCTTGACTTCTTCTTCGCCGAGGGTCTCGCCGGAGGTGATCATCTCGAGCTGACCCAGGGTCTGCTCCAGCTTGGCGACCACCTCGTCAGGGGCGTTCTCGCCTTCGATCTTGACGTACTGACGGAAGTACTTGACCACCTCGGGCTGCTTGAGCAGCGCGTCGGCGGTGTCGAACTTGCCAGAGGCCATCACGGCGCTGGAGACCAGGTTGGCGCCCTCGAGCCAGGAACCGGCCTGGATGAGGGGGACGACCTTCTCGCCGGCCTCGTACTCGATCTCGGGGATGATGACCCCGGCCAGCTCGTCGATGTCCTTGACCAGCTCGTCGCGGGACACCGCGTCGTTCTGGATCCGGTTGACCAGGTCGGTGATGGTGTTGTCGATGTCGGCACCACCGCCCAGCTGCTGCATGCCCTTCTGGATGCCCTGGAGGCGCGCCACCAGATCTTCCTTGGGGGCGGTCTTGATGGTGAGCACCACGTCGGCCACCAGCACGCCGGTGCGCACGGCCACCCGGTCCTTGTTGGGGGTGTCCATGTCGACCTCGCGCTTCTGCACGAGCTCGGCCAGGGACTGGGTGATCTGGGCCTTGGACAGCGCCGCCTGCATCTCGGCGGGCGAGGGCGTCAGGGCGATGTTCTGGGCCTGGGCCTGGAGCGTGGCCAGGTCGAGGCTGGGGGCCGCCTGCGGAGCCGGGGCGGGCTCTGGGGCGGGCCCAGGAGCCGGGGCAGGGGCCTCAGGCGTACCACCGCAGGCGCTCGCGCCCACGAGGACGGCTGAGAACAGGACGGGTCTGATCCAGGACGGCAACATGTTCCATTCCTCCGGTGCCAGATTAGCCAGCAAAGGACACTACGCCGCCGACGCCTGCGGAGCAAGCCATGGGCGGGGGATTCCTCGCTCCGCAGCGGGCCAAAGCCGGGCTACGGTCCCGAGGATGGACGAAACCCGCCCAGCACCTGCGAGCTTCCATGGGGACCCTGCACGCTGGGCGAGAGCTGGGGCCTGGAGCGCGAGCTAGGCCTGTGGCGCGGGGGGGGTGGGGGCGTCCACGGCTCCGCCTTCGGCCAACAAGCCCGGGCCGCCGCTGGCGGAGACGGCGACCTCCAGGCAGCCGGCGGCGCGCAGGATGGCCTCGAGGCTGGCGGGGCTGCGGGGGATGATGGGCCACTCCAGCAGGTGGGTCCAGAGCGCGTCGTCGTCGGAGGGAGCCAGGGCGGTGATCAACAGCCTGCCTCGGGGCCCCAGGCGCTGCGCGAGCTCGCGGACGGTGCCGGTGGCCATGCGCGCCGGTAGGTAGTCCAGCAGGGCGTCGGCCACGATGAAGTCGACCTCGGTGAGGTTGCGAAGTGAGCTGCCCTTGGTCGGGGTCCCCAGGGGCTCCTGGATCATGCGCAGGCGCATGGCGGCGCCAGCGCGAGGCAGCCTGGTGTCCAGCTCGGTGAGCGCCGCGCGGGTGGGCTCTACAATCCAGAGCTCCCCCTTGTGCCGGGAGACCTGCTGCCAGAGGCGATGCAGCAGGGGGCCTTGAGCGCAGTTGATGAGCACGATCCTGAGATCGCCCAGGTGGGTGGTGAGGTGCTCCTCGAGGCGCTGGCTGGCTCTCAGGTGGCGCGCTCGCAGGCCCTTGATGCGTGGCTGCTCGTGGAGCCAGCGGTCGACCTCCAGACCCAGGGGGCCGTCGCCCCGAGGCTCGCCCGCCAGGGCGTGGGCCAGCACCGTGGGGCCACCTGCGAAGCCGTCTGGCGCGCTCAGGGTGAGCTCTGCCGTGGTGGAGCGGAGCAGGTAGGGGTGGACCTGCTGGGAGAGCTTGCGGAGCGCCCGGGCGAGGGTGGCGGGATCGGTGCCGACCCGCTGGCGTCGCATCAGATCGGCGGCGAGCAGGTCGAGCAGCTCCGAGACCCTCTTGGCCGCCCGGGCATCGCTGGGGTCGCGGCGAAGCTGCTGGTCCACCAGGGCCAGGCCGCCCAGGCTCGCGCTGAGCAGGGAGCGCGCCATCATCGTGGCGCTGCCGTCGGACACGGCCCCTGCGCCGGCGCCTCGCAGCCCTCCGGTGACGGCGTTGGAGGTCACCTCCCGCACACGGTCGGCCACCTCTTCGGCCATGGCTCGCCAGAAGCGGGCCGCGAAGGCCGAGTCCGAGGCGAGCAGCACCTGGAGTTCGCCCACGGGCCAGCGGGTGACCACGCAGCCGGGGCTGGCGAAGGCGTCGGCGCTGCGCGGTGCGCCGTCGATGAAGCCCATCTCGCCTACGAGCTCGCCGGGACCCAGGAGGTCCAGGACTACCTCGGGCCGCGAGCGTCGATCGACGATCTCGAGCTGGCCGCGCTCGACCCGAAACACATCACCGCTCTTCTCGCCGCGCACCAGCAGGTGATGCCGCGGTTCGAGCTCCATGGTTCGGCCGATGTGCTCGAGCCGTGCGCGATCGCTGTCGCTCAGGCGGGAGAGGAAATCCGAGGCCATCGTCACTTCCGTGGGTCGAGCAGCTGCCTATCCCGCCGGGAAGCAGTGGGCCGGCCCGCTTGTCGCGGCGGGGGAGGTGATAAGCTTCCCCTCGCCCAGGGGTCCTTCGCGGGCCCCGCATCGCCTTGGAGTGCCGCGCCATGCAGGCCGTCGACGAACTGGTTGCAACGATCCGCGAGTGTGCCCCCGATCCCTCTCGTGAAGACGAGCTCGAGCAGGCCAAGGCCGCGCTCATCGAGCTGGCCACCGGTCCGACCGGAGGGAAGGTGCGCGATCGTGTGGATCACGCCCTTCGGAGCGAGCTGCTCGAGGTGCGCTGGGAGCTCGAGGAGGTCCTCGAGGTCTCCGCGCCCGAGCCCCCTCCCTCCGCCGCGCCCCCCGAACCAGAACCAGAACCCGAGGCAGAAGCCCAGGACGATCTGGTGATGGTCTACGACGATCCCCGTGGTCTGGTGCTGCATCGCTCTCGGGATGGCTCGCGCTGGTTCGCTACCCAGGTCGATCCCAACTCGGGCCAGCCCGCCACCTTCGAGCTCCCACCGCACCAGATCGCGGCGGTGCAGCAGCAGCTGGCCGGATCCCCGTACTGGGTCCTCGGCTCGGGGGTGTAGGGTGGGCGCCCACGTCTCGCGGGCGGCATTGGCACTGGTCGCGGTGCTGGTCCTCGGGGGCTGTGGAGCCAAGAAGCTCGCCAAGCAGGGCGAGACCTTTCTCACTGAGGGCCGCACGACCCACGCGGCGCGGTGCTACCGCAAGGCTTGCGAGAAGCGACCCACCAAGTCCTCGTTCCAGCTTGGGTATGCTCGCGCGCTGCTGGCTGACGGTCACCCCGACGATGCGGTGGCCCCGGCGCGCAGGGCCCTCGCCGAAGAGGAAGATGGTGCCGCCGCTCTGCTCATCGAGGCCCTGGTGCGCACCGGGCAGGTCGATGAGGCTCGCGCCCTGATCAAGGTGGCCCTCGAGGCCCAGCCGGCCAACCCCGACTTCCTCGAGCTGTCGGCTCGGGAGTTCCTGGTCCGCGGCCAGCCGCGCCAGGCCGTGGTGGCCATGAAGAAGGTCGTCGAGATCGAGCCCACCGGACCACGCATCGCCTACCTGGCCTGGCTGTTCGCCCGCGCGGGTGAGATGCCCCGCGCCCTCGAGGCGGCCGAGCGGGCCTTCGCCACTCAGACCGATGACGTGGCGGCGTTGGGTGACGTCGCGGCCGTGTTCTTGCTCGGAGAGCGTGCAGCGCAGCGCAAGGACACCGTGCGCGAGCTTCAGAGCCACGGCGCCGAGGTGCTCGAGCAGTGGACGGAGCAGGCGGGCCGTGCCCAGCAGGTGGGCGACCAGGAGGGCGCGCTGCGGGCCATGACCATCTCCGTGGCCATGCGGCCCGACGATGGGGAGAACCAGGGCCTGCTGGGCCAGATGTTCCTGGCCAGGGGCGAGTTCGCCCGCGCCATCCAGTTCCTCGAGAGCGCGCTGCAGACCGATGTCTACCGGGTGTCCTGGGAGCAGGCCAACAGCTACGACGAGGACAACGCGGTCCACACCATGGGCTTCGAGAACGAAGCGGCGGCCTCCTTCTGCCACGCGCTGGCGTCGGCCCACGAGCAGGCTGGGCACAAGCCTCAGGCGGCGGCGGCGATGCGCGCTTCGCTGCTCATCGGGGGGAATGACGCCCCCGACCTCTGGCTCGAGGTCGCGCGCCTCTACGCGGACGCGGGCGACAAGAAGGCGGCCGCCCACGCTGCCCACTACGCCTACGGCAAGGATGCCCGTCACCCCGGCGCGCTGGTCTTCCTGATGCAGCTGTACGCCAGCGTCGGCGATGCTCAACAGGCCATCGGCTACGGCCGCATGGCGTGGCAGGTGGTGCCTGGCGATCCGCTGGTGGCGCTCACCCTTGGCGACCTGTACGAGCGCCGCAACGAAGCCCTGGCGGCGAGGGAGCTCTACGTCATCGCGCTCCAGCAGCACCCCGATGTGGGCGCCCTGCGGGCCGCGCTGCACAGGATCGAGAACTGAAAGCTAGTCTTTGGCTTCGGGCTCTCGAGGCAGCAGGGCCTGGCAGCCCTCGGCGGCCTTGGCGAGCAGCGCGGGGGCGTCGGCTCCGCCCATGACCAAGGCCAGCCCCGCGAGCACGCGCTCGGCGACCTTGGGCTCCATGCCCCATAGCTGGTCGATCTGGATGGCCGGGCCGTAGCCGCGCCAGCATGCGAAGGCCAGCTCGAGCACCAGGCGGTCGCCGTGGGAGGCCGGGCAGGTGTGCAGGAAGTTGTAGACGCCCACATCGCTTCGTTCAGAGGCCTTCTCGAGGGCCTTGTCGAAGATGTGCTTGTGGCGCGGGTCGACCAGGGCCGCGATCATCAGGTCCGGGCTGGGCTTGTCGGGTGTGGACATGGGGGTTCCGGAGGGGGGGGGAGGTGATGGTCGCGTGGGTCGGGCTCTCAAGCCCGCCTGCGCTGCTGGGACGCGGCCTCGAGCTTGTCGAACACCTGCTTCTCGAGGGCAGCCAGCCGCTGGGCGCTCAGGCCCAGGCGGTGGGCGATGAGGCTGACGGCGCGGGCTTCTTCGACGCGGTAGTGGCCGTCGACGAGGGCGACGTGGATGCAGGCGCGCACGAAGAGCTCGGCGTGGGGCCAGAGGGACTCGAGGGGTTCGCGTGGGGCGTTGCCGCCCAGCTTGCCCCCCAGCAGGGTCTCGATGGCCAGGCGCTCCGGCTCGTCCATGGAGCCGTCCGCACAGGCCACCGCGCTCAAGCCGCGGTTGAAGACCCTGCGCATGGCAGGGGTCAGCCCAACTGCTGCGATCTCGTCGGCCAGGTGCATCGGTGGAAGTTGTGCTCCGTGGGATGACTCACAGCCGCAACGGGGGGTGGCGGGTGGGTTAGTATTGTAACCCCTGCGGGTCCCTGCGCTGGACTCCGCCGTACGTACGGCCCCGGACTGTACCGGGTTCGATCTTCGAGGGAAGATGCCAGGAGGCGCCAAGATGTACCTGTTCGCACGTTGGCTGCGGTTTTCGCTGACCGCTCTCGCCCTGCTTGCCGCGTGGGCAGTCATGCCTGCCACCCTTGTCGCACCCGCCTACGGCCAGGCGGTTTTCGAGGGGGGTGGTCTTCTGGAACTCATCCCCGCCGACCAGGTCGTCGGGGATGGTAAAACCCCCGTGAAGTTTTCGCTGATTGCGCTCGAGGCCGATGGCTCTCCCCTCGAGGGATTGAACGCCAAGATCGTGCCCACCGGCGGCACAGCCACGCTGTTGCGTGAGCTCGGCGGCGGCGTCTACGAGTTCAGCTTCACCCCTCCCGAGGTCGACGCCGCTCGCACCGTCGAGCTGGCCATCAAGGGCAAGAAGCGCGACAAGACCCCCATCGCCAGGGTCTACGGGCTCAACGTGCTGGCCCCCGCGTCCCACCAGCTCACCGTCTCGGCCAACCCGCCCCAGATCGTGCTCGGCCAGGACACCTCGTCCACGGTCAACATCCAGCTCACCGGCGGCGACCTGGGCGACGTCTCCGACGTGGCGCTGGTGCTCGCCCCCACCTCGGGCGAGATCGCGAACCTCACCTACCTGGGCAACGGCCGGTACTCCGCGCTGTTCACACCGCCCAAGGTCAACTACCCCCAGGTGGCCATCATCACCGTGGCCGACCGTCAGGATCCCAGCCGTAGCTACGGCTACCTGGCCATCCCCCTGGTGGGCAAGACCTCCTACCCGATCACCTCCACCCCGGGCGCCAACGTGATGCTCAAGGT
>CALDOK010000002.1 GCA_937912125.1 uncultured Pseudomonadota bacterium | reverse complement strand
AAATGACGGCCCAAAGGCCCGGCGCGCGGCGTTCTGCTGCGGCGTAGCCGTCTGCAGGAACGACGCGGGAAATGACGGCCAAAGGCCCGTCATTTCCCTAGTTCCAGACGATCTCCACCTCAGCACTGGAGAGCCGCACGCGGCCCACCAGATCTGAGTTGGTGATGGGCCAGAGCATGAACGCCCGACGGTCGAGCTCATCCCAGCCGCCGCCGGTGGCGCCGGCGTCGAACCAGAAGGGAGCGGGGCGGCCCGGCATCTCGAAGTAGTGCTCGTTGTCGCCATAGCGGTCGAGGTTGCCGCTGGCCCGCAGCACGCCGTCGTCGACGGTGAGGTAGTAGCGATCGCCATCGGTGGCGGGAGCCAAGCCCGCCATGATGGTGAAGCTGATGGAGCCCTCATCGCTCACGTAGCGGAGATCGTTGTAGGCGGACTGTTCCTGCACGCCCGACTCACCGCCATCGACCCACCAGGACTGGTCCACCTCATCGAAGACCACCTGCCACTCCTCGCTGTGGGCGATGCCGGCGCAGCGGTTCACGGCCACGTGGCTCTCGGTGGCTTCGTCCATCCAGATGGTGCTGTCGCTGCCGTTGCCCAGATCTTCGAAGGCGAAGGAGTTGCTGTCGCCCTCCAGGCTGCGGGGGCCGCTCTCGTCCTGGGCCAGGCAGCCGCTGGAGGCCTCGAGCTGGAGCATGTGGCCAGAGAACAGGGACACCGCCACCGTGGGCTCCACCACCCGAGCGCCGAACTCGGTGGTCTGGGGCAGACGCACCGGGAAGGACGCCGTAGCCAAGCCGCTGACCGGCGAGCCCAGGTCCAGCCCCCAGGGGTCACCCGTGAAGCTGTTGACCACCACGAAGGACTCGGTGGCCAGATCATAGAGGTCCACCCGGTTGAGCCCCACAGGAGCCACCGCCAGGCGCTCGCCCTGGTCGGTGTCCACGAAGGCCAGGTCCGCCAGGGGCGCGTGCATGGCCAGCTCGCGCACCGTAGAGGCGGTGGGATCCGCAGCGTCGAGGGTGACCTCCCAGGCGATGGGCAGGCTGGCGTCGGCCACGTAGAGCCGGTCGCCCTGGGGAGTCCAGACCATGCGGTAGGGCTGCGCCCCGTCCGCCAGGGTCAGCTCACCCAACAGCTCTCCCGCTGCGGGATCGAAGAGACCCAGGGCAGCGGAGCCGTCGGCCCGGTCGAAGGTGGACAGGGCCAGGAGGCTCTGGCTGGGGTGCAGGGCCAGCGCTTGGACCGCGCCGCCCACCTCGTGCTCCATCACGCCGGTGTCGGTGCTCAGCTCGATGCGGTCGCCCGCGGTGGCGGTGCCAGACAGCTCGAACTCCAGCTCCCGCCAGCCCGTGTGCCACGGCTCGCCCATGGGGGCCTGCTCTCCCTGGCGGCCGGAGCGCGTGCCGGTGACGTCCCAGGCATCGCCGTCGTACTCGAGGGTCCAGTCTTCGGTAGTGGTGTAGCCGCGGCGCAGCTGCAGGTCGGCCACGGTGACGCTGTCGCCCGAGCCGTCCACGTCCACGAAGCTGGGCTCGGTGGCGGTGGGCTCCACGATCTGGAGCCAAGGATCGACGCCCACGACATAGGGCGCCTCGACCAGGACGTCGTAGCGCAGGTCGGCCACGAACAGGGTGACCTGCTCGTCGGTGGGCGCATAGACGGCGATGTCGCCCAGGATGCGATCGCGGCCGGTGGCCACATAGGGAGCCCGCAGGAAGGAGCTGGTGGGCTGGTCGCTCAGCAGGCGGCCGTGCTTGAGGTCCAAGGCCGTGATGCGCCCTGACCGGCTGTTGGACACGAAGCCCACCGGTTCATCGAAGGGACCACCCTGCTGAGGGTGGAGCACCGTGGCGGCCACAGGCCCATCGAAGTGGGGATCCGTGTCGTCATCCGGGGTGCAGCCCCACGCCATGACCAAGCCCAGGGGGGCCAGCAAGACGAGGTGACGCAGACTCACAGGTTGGCGATCCATGTGATCACCTCCAGCCAGGTATCGCTCGTTGCATCGACGTCGATGACCGCCAGTGTGCTGTTCACGCTGGTGTCGCCGATGTCGCCCTCGTAGCAGGCCACCACCGCGTAGCGGCCGTCGGGGCTGACGCGCACGGTGTGGGGGTTCTCGCCGAGGAAGGTGACCTCGCCCACCAGCTGCCCGTAGGCACCCATGCGCAGGTCGTAGACACCCAGGCTGTTGTCGTTGAAGTTGGTGACGAGCAGTGTGTTGCCGTCGGGCAGCAGCGCGAGCCCTGTGGGGCCGGCGCTGACCACGGTGGCGGCACCCTGGTCGCGCTCGGTGCCTCGCGGGGCGGGCAGGAAGCCGATCTGGGCGTCGTAGATGGCGTCGCCCCAGGCATCGTCCACCACCTCGCTGAGGTCGAAGACGAAGACACCCTCGGGGCTGTCGTTCAGGGCGTACAGCCGCGAACCGTCGGCGCTGGTGACCATCCCCCGGAAGCCGGCGCCGCCCGAAGCCACGTCGGTGGTGAGGAAGGCCTCGACGCCCAGGTAGTTGGCGTCGTCGAAGCCATCGACGGAGTCGTCCCGCACGTCGATGACCTGGATGTAGGAGACGAGCTTGGAGGCCACGAAGAGCAGACCGAGCTGCGGGTCGAGGTGCATGGCCGCCAGGCCGATGCCGGTGTGGCTGTAGCCGTCCGTCTCGCCGTCCAGATCGATGGGGTTGACCCCTGCCTCGCCCTTCTCGGTGCCGAAGGCCAGCCAGTCGCCCGCCGTGGGGCTGCGGGGGGTCTTGTAGAGCACCGTGGGATCGGGCCCGAGCGCCAGGCCGGGACGGAACACGCCCGCGTCGAGGCCTCGGTAGAACAGCCCCCAGCCATCGTCGGTCTGGAACGCCACAGGGCGCTCGACGCCGCCGTAGTCGAACAGACCCACCTGACCGCCCAGCAACGGCACGGTGGACTCGTCGTCGTAGGGATCGGTGTCGCGCTCGAAGTCCAGCGCGCCGCTGTCGGAACGGGCGTGGCCGATGCGCGTGCTCTCGCCGTCGTAGCCGACATACCAGAGGTGAGTTGTGTCGCCGGTGGTCACCACCCAGGGGTGGTAGACGGAGGTGTCGTCCCAGTCGCCCGGGCTGCCGGTGCCCAGGATCCAGCCGCCGTCCTCCTGGGACTGGGCGAAGCTGGAGCCGTCGGTCGAGGTGGCGCAGCCGATGCGGGAGCGCTCGCCGTTGCTGCCCGAGTACCACAGGCGCCACTCACCGCTGTCGAGCCGCTCGATGCTGCCTGGCAGAGCGCCGTAGGAGTCCCAGTCATCGCCCAGGGCGAAGACGGGGCTGGAGCCGCTGCGGGTCCACTCGACGCCGTCGCTGCTGGTGGCGCGACCGATGCGCACGATTCCCTCGCCGTAGCCCGCATAGAGCATCACCCAGTCGCCGCCGTCGTCCTGGAACACCACCGGGGAGCCCACGCCGTCGGCCTCGAAGGCCGCGCTGCCCGCCTCGAGCACGGGCGAGGCCTGAGGCGAGAGCCGGGAGCCGTCCCAGCTGGCCACGCCGATGCTGGGGAGCCCTGACGCGTCGGTGAGGTCGAGGAAGGCGAGGCCGAGCTCCGGGACGTAGGAAGAGACACCCACGCCGTTGGCGGCGGCGGCGCCGACATCGGCGGTATCGAGCAGCTGACCGGCGGCCACCCGCAGGCCGAAGCCATACTGGCTGGACTCGACGGTGTTGCCCGCGCGGGCATGCAGCGTGGTGGGCCCCACCTGCTCGCCTTCGATGCGGAAGGCGTCGTACTCGCTGAAGGCCACGGCCAAGCCGGGGGGCTCGTCGAGCCACCAGCCGGAGCGACCGGGATAGCTCGAGGTGACCCCCAGGTCGTGCCAGGTGATGCCATCGGGGCTCTCGGCATGTCCCACGGTCCAGGCGCCCTGGGCGTCACGGCGGCTGTACCACATCTGGAAGCCGCGGCTGGTCTGGATCACCCGGGGCACAGCGCAGTCGCCATCGATGGCGAACACCGGATCTTCACTGGGGATCCACACGCCGTCGAGCTCCTGGGCCGTGGCATGGCCGATGCTCCAGCGCACACCGTCGAAGGCGCTGTAGAACATGCGCCAGCTGTCCAGCGAGTAGTCGTAGATCACCAGGGGATCCCGCTGGGCCAGCAGGTCGTGCTCGCCGCCTGGGACCAGGATGGGGCCATCACCCACCCGCTCGAAGTCGGCGTAGCCCGACAGCGAGGCGGCCAGGCCGATGCTGCTGATCCCATCGACGGTGCCGTCGTAGAACATCCAGGTAGCGCCGTCGTCGCGCAGGGCGAACGGACCGCCGAGGCTCTCGTCCCATGCGCCCTGGACGCCCTCGAGCATAGGATCGGCGTCGAAGAACCAGTCGGCGAGGAAGTCGGCCGGGCTGGCCCCGCGCAGATCGCCGTCGCTGGCGAAGAGCATCCGGGCGCCGAGGACAGGCGACTCGTAGAAGAAGGGCGACTCCACACGGCTGACCGCGCCATCGCTGTCTTCTGGGTCGAGCTCCACCCCGTAGTGACCATCGTCCCAGTCACCGCCTCCCCCGCTGGTGGTGCGCTGCAGGCCGGAGCCGTCGGGGAGCCAGAGCTGGTAGGTGCCCTCGATGTAGGTGAGCAGCCAAGACTCATCGACCAGCGCGTCGCGGTTGATGATCTCGAGGCTCGAGAAGGTGGCCGTGGACCCCGAGCCGTCCGCGTCGAAGAAGCGACCGCCGCCCGCGCTGGCGTTACCGGCGGCGTCCACGAGCTGGATCGGGCTGGACAGCGCGTCGACCACCGAGACGGTGTGGCTGGTGCGGTTGCCCACGAACAGGTAGCCGGAGTCGGCGTCGTACGAGGTGGGGAAGGGGTCGGACTGCACCTGGATGCTGGTCTCGCTGCCCTCGGCCACGGCAGCCGGGAAGGCGGCCATGGGATCCGCGATGTCGATCATGTGCAAGTAGTCGAACACCTCGCGGGTGTTCTCGCCCTCGGAGAAGCGCACCGGCACCGCCAGCAGGTTGCGCTGGGGAATCTCGGCCATCACGCCGGGAAAGTGAGGGAGCTCGACCGAGTGAGCGTTCAGGTCGCCCAGCAGGTTGCGCTGCTTGGCCAGATCGACGGACGACCAATCGATGAAGGTGACGGAGCCGCTCTCGAAGTCGCGGAAGGCGTTGGCGTTGCTCACCGCGAGGTAGACGGCGCCTTCCCGCTCGATGAAGCCGACGTCGGACGGCGTGGCCAGGCAGGTGCCGATGCCGATCTGGCCGTACTCGTAGACCCCTTCGGGGTACACGGCGCAGCTGCCGACGAAGGGCGAAGGCTGCTCGACGAGGCAGCCCAGCATAGGCAGCGAAAGCGCGATGATGACGGCCTGACGATGCACGTCTCCTCCAAGGCCCCGGCGAGGGGCGCTGCCCCTATCACCGGACCCGGCCGGGTTCAATGCTCCGGGAGCCCCTGATATTCCCATCAGGAGGCGATCAGCCTTCCCATCGCACGGCCCCTGCCCCCCCTACCAGAGCGAACTGCCAGCTGCGCAGCCGGTGTGGGAAGCGCGGAGCGTAGGCCCTGGCCAGATACGCAGGTAGACCCTGGGCGGCGTCCACCTGCACCAGGGCGAGCACACAGCCCCCGAAGCCGCCACCCACCATGCGAGCACCGGCACAGCCTGGCCAGGCGATGCACAGCTCCACCAGGGCGTCCAGCTCGGCGCAGCTGACCTGGTACAGATCGCGCAGGCTGGCGTGGGAGGCGCAGAGCAGCGCGCCGGCACCGGCGGCGTCGCCGCTGGCCAAGGCGCGCTCCATGGCCAGCACCCGCTGGTTCTCGTCCATGACGTGGCCAAGCCGCTGCGCGACCAGCGCGTGCCCCTGCCGTTCGAGGAGCTCGAGGTGCGAGGCCCCGAGACCACGATAGCCGCGCAGCTCGGCATCGGAACCCCGAGCCAAGGCAAGGCCCAGCTGACACTCGGCCACCCGGTCACGGTAGGCCGAGGCTGCCAGCTCCCTGCGGACGCCCGACTCCACCACCACCCAGGTCCAGCGAGGGAGGCCCGCTGGCACCCAGCGGATCTCGAGGCTCTCGAAGTCCACAACCATCAGCCGGTGCACGCGAGAGAACTGCGACGCCAGTTGATCCAGCAAGCCCGAAGCCAGGCCCAGGTGACGATGCTCCACGCGCTGCGCCGCCTGGGCCAGCTCCAACCCGGAGAGCTGGGCGCCGCTGGCCAGCCGCAAGACGTTGAGCCAGGCCATCTCAACCGCCGCGGAGGAAGACAGCCCGGCCCCCAGGGGCACATCGCCCGCGACCACCGCCTGCAGGCCCGTGCGGAGAGGCTGCAGGGCCGCCAGCTCCGCCACGCAGCCCGCCGCGTAGCGCTGCCAAGAGGGGGCGTGGCTGGGCGCCGGTCGCCCGAGCGCGAGCGTGCACTCGTCGTCGAAGTCCTCGCCCCGCACCACGAGCTGCCCGTCCGGCCCGGCGCCCAGGGCCACCACGACCCAGCGGTCGATGGCCGCGGGCATGGCCAGCCCCTGGTTGTAGTCGGTGTGTTCACCGATGAGGTTCACACGGCCCGGCCCCCACCCCACCCAGGTCGGGTCCAGGCCGAAGCGCGAGCGATACGCGCCCACCGAGCGCTCTACGCGCTGGCGCAGCGCAGCGGACAGATCAGGCGCCATGGTCGGCGAGCCAGCGCTCGGCCATGGCCACGTCTTCGAGGGAGTTCAAGCCCGTGAGCTCTGCGGCGTCAGCCACCGGCACTGCCTGCATCGCCAGGCCGTGGCGCTGGAAGCTGCGGGTGATGTCGGTGAGGTAGCGCTCGCCCGTGATCGGATGCACCGGCACCGACGCCAGGTGGTCCCACAGGGCCCGGGCCTCGAAGACATAGTGGGAGGTCAACAGCTCGCGGACCTGCCGCTGCTCGGGGGTGCAGTCACGCTCCTCGATACACAGGCGAACCGACCCGTCGGGACCGCGGATCACTCGCGCATAGGGTGGAGGTGGCTGGTATGTGGCCGTGAAGAAGGTGCAGGCGGCTCCTGTGCCCAGGTGCCTCTGGATGAGCCGCTGGATGGACGCCGGCTGGAGCAGGGGGCTGTCCCCCACGGTGACCAACACATGCTCAGCGCGACCCATCAGTGTGTCGCGGGCCATCTCGACCGCGTGAGCCATGCCGAGCTGCTGCTCCTGGAGCACATAGGCGTAGCGGGGCCCCAGGGCAGCCTTGACCTCGTCCGCGCGGTGCCCTACGACGAAACAGAGCTGCGACACACCCGCGGCCTCGAGGTTGTCGGCCAGGCGCTGAGCGATGGACCGCCCGGCCACCGGCACGAGCACCTTGGGCAGCGGGCTCTTCATGCGGGTGCCGCGACCGGCGGCGAGGACCAGGGCTGCGATGCCTTGCATGGATGCTCCAGGATCGAGCGGGTGAGTCAGTAGGCCGCGTCGGAGCGGTTGCGGACGACGTTGACGAAGGCCTTCGCGCCCTCGCGCAGCGTGCGCTTCTGGGTGACGAAGTCCACGTGGACCAAGCCGAAACGCTGGTTGTAGCCTTCGACCCACTCGAAGTTGTCCATCAGCGACCAGTAGAAGTAACCCCTGATGTCCAGGCCCTCGATCCGGGCGCGGTGCAGGGCGTAGAGGTAGCGCCTGATGAAGGTGTCGCGGATGCCGTCGGTGGCGTCGGGCGCACCGTTCTCGGTGACATAGAGGGGCTTGCCCAGGGCCGCGGCGCTGCGCAGCGCGCGGAGCAGGCCCTCGGGGTACATGGCGTAGTGGAAGTCGGTGGGGATCTCGTCTTCCAGGTGCACCAGCTTGACGGGCTCGCTGCGGTCGCGCTGGATGCGGACGTGGGCATGGGAGTAGTAGTTGAGCCCGAAGAAGTCGCCGGCGCCCTGCACTTCGGGGTCGAAGGTGGTGATCCAGGCGAGCCAGGGCACCCTGAAGCGGTAGTGGCCTGTCTGGAGGTACCGCATGATGGCGCCGTTGTGCGCCCACTCCGCCGCGCGAGCCACGGCCCACTCGGGGAGGAACCACCGCCGCCAGGGCTCGAACTGGAAGATGTTCTTGACCAGCCCGATCTGGGCCGTGCCCCCGCCGGGCATGTGCTTGAGGGCCTGGTAGACCTGTGCATGGGCCAGCACAAGGTTGCGCTGGACCCAGGCCGCCACCCGAAGGTCGCGTCGACCCGGGGGGAACATGCCGATCAGGTATCCGATAAGCGACACAACCTCGGGCTCGTTGACCGTACACCAGAGCTTGCATTGTGGGCGATACTCCTGAAACACACGCTTGGAGAAGCGCACGAAGTACCGAATGTTCTCGGCCTTTTCGAACGCCCCGAGCTGCTCGAACCACAGGGGCCAGCTGAAGTGAAGCAGGGTGATCATGGGCTTGATGCCCGCCTGGGCCAAGGCGTCGAGCAACGCATGATAGTGGGCGATGGCCTCTGCGTCGAACTCACCCGGCCGGGGCTCGATCTTGCTCCACTCGATGGAGAAGCGATACGCAGACACACCCAGCTGTTGTATCAGCCGAATGTCCTCGGGGTAGCGATTCCAGTGGTCACAGGCATCGCCCGCCACCTGACCCCCGGCGATCCGGGGCATGCCCTGGTCGTCGGACTGAGTCTCCCACCACGCCCAGTTGTTGTTGTCGCAGCCCCCTTCAACCTGGTGCGCTGCCGAGGCTACGCCCCACAGGAAGTCGTCGGTGAAGCGAACATCATCGACGTCGATGGTGTTCCAGTCCCAGCGGGGGACGGGGTGGCGCAGGTGCAGCCACAGGCAGGTCGCCAGCCAAGCCGCACCACCCACTACGAGGACCCAGAAGGTCACCTGGAGCACCAGCAGCAGGAAGCCCATCGTCTCTCCACAGAACAGTGATCACGGCCTGCATACCCGTAACGCGAGGCTCCAGGGCGCGGGGCGTCGGATCTCCACCGAGGCCGCGCCGGGCCGTTGGTCCCGCAAAGCCACCCCGTCTGGGAGCGCTCCCGAGTCCAGACGCCAGCCCTCGGGCAGTGAGACCAGCAGGTCACCAGCGCTCCGCGCGACATCCCGACAGCTGACCACCAGGGAGTCCGTGGCCTGATCGAAGCTGCAACGCAGGCGTCCATCCACGCCAGCCATGAGGTTGAATGTGTCACCGATGACACATGGCTCCTGCGCTCGGGGCGCGTAGCGCAGGGCGAGCGCGCCGTGGGGGGGGATCTCCACGGCGTCGGCCTGCACCAGGGCGCCAGCCCAGAAGTCGAACCAGGTCCCCTCGCCCGCCTCCATGGGCAGCGACCGCTGCACGGGGTGGTCGAGCCAGTTCACCAAGACGACCAGGCGCTGGCCTCGCTCGCCGAGCACCACCATGTCCTGCGGATAGCTCTCGCTCATGGTGCACGAAGGCCTGCCGACCAGCACACTCGGGGGCAGCACCGCGGCGGCCAGATCCAGGCGCTCAGCGCTCACCCTGGGCATGTCGTCGCTGAGGAAGAGCATGCCGCCGGTGGCGCCCAGGACGGACAGCAGGGTCTGGGTCTCCGCGGCTGTGAGTGAGGTGTTGTGCTCACGCACCAGCAGGCAGTCCGGGTCGTTGACCCACAGGGCGCGGTGCATGAACCAACGCGTCATGTTTGTTCGCAGGGCTCCTCGGGCCGCGGGGTAGCCGCAGCCCTTGCCCAGCCACGCCACCAGCCTCGAGTCCCACTGCTCCTTGACGTCCTGGCTGACGCGCATGCCGTCCACAGCGCCCACCGAGGCGCCGATGGGCGCTCCACAGCCCAGCAGGAAGCGGTCGGGGCCGATGGCGTCGCGGATGGTGGCCAGACCCAGCCGATAGGCCTCTACCGGCGAGAGCGACGGGTCGTACCGCTGCCCATGGCGCAGTCCTGCGAACAGGAAGTCGATCTTGTGGTAGTCGAAGCCGCGCTCCACGAGCCCCAGGAAGAGCTCCCTGAGCCAGCTCAGCACCTCGGGGTGGCTGAGATCGAGCCCGAAGGTGCGGGCCCGCCACTCGGGGTTGAAGCCCGTGGCCACCGGACGCCCCCCGTCGTGCAGGAACCACTCCCGGTGCTCCGCGTAGAGCGAGGAGCCCGCGGAGGCGAAGAAGGGCGCAGTCCAGATACCTGCCTTGAAGCCTCGGTCTCGGATGTGTCGCGTCAACCCGTCGAGCCCACCGGCGAACTTGTCGTTCAGAGCGAGCCAGTCGCCAACGTGGGGCTGGTAGCCGTCGTCCAGCTGCACGAAGGCCACACCCAGCTCGGGGTGCTCCGCCAGGAAGTCCGTGTTGGACTGGAGATCCTCGGCCTTGACCCGGGTGTAGTACTCGTACCAAGAGCACCAGCCCACGGGGCTGGAGGGGGGCACCCGGGCCCCCATGGCGCTGGCCGTGGCCGCGGCCCAGGCCTGCAGAAGCCCATCGCTGGTGCCCCGCTCGAGGCGCAGCCACTCCCCCTCGAGGCGTTCGCCGGGCCCCAGCAGCTTGCCGCCGTAGTCCAGCCTGGCCAGCAGCGCCGGCTGGCCCTTGTTGCGGTAGAACAGCTCGCCCAGGCCCACGCGCTGGGTGGTGAAACCCAACAGCACCGCGCGCTCGTCGGGCTCGCCCTGCAGCAGCGTGAGCAGAGAGCTGATGAGCCCATCCTTGCGGCCCCAGAACGGGGAGTCCACGAAGTGGTTCATGAGGGCGAAGGAACTCAGCAACGGATAGCTCGGGCTGCCGTCGCCCCGCAGCGACGCGCTGGGAGTCCAGCTCTGATACCCGTGTTGGAACAGGCGCAAGCGGGACGGGTCCCGCAGCAGGGGCCACGCTTCGGCGCTGGCCTCTAGGGTCACGCCCACCAGAGCCAGAGGCTGCGCGGAGCGGTTGGTCAGCCGCCAGCCCAGCTCCAGCGCAGGGCCGTCCTGGCGCGGCAAGAGCTGCAGCTCCAGGAGCTCCGAGCGAAAGCAGCCATCGGACTCCAGGTTCCGAAGTGGCTCGCAACGCTGCGCCCCCCCATCAGCGCGGGTCTCGACGATAACACGCCAGGCCACCGGCTCGCGGCCCAGGCCCTGGACCCGCAGGCAGCCCTGCTGGACACCGAGGGAGGTGACGGAGGACATGGGGACTCCCGGGTTGGTCGCAGGGCAACATAGCGAGGGCACCACCGGGATGCCGCTGCAGGTTAGGGGCAGCTCCCCTCCCCTTCGCAGGAGTCGTCCCCCGTGAGCACCGCCCTCCAGCCAGCTGGCCCCCGCCCCGACATGGCCTCCGCCTTCTTCGAGCAGGCGCCCACGGCCACGCAACGCATCAAGGGCGCCATCGCGGGTCGTTTCACCTTCGGCGAGCTGCACGCCGACGCCAGCCGCGCCATCCCCCTGGTCCCGCGGGACTTTCCCCACGTGCCGGGCCTGCGCTCCTTCCACACGGCCGCGGGCGAGCCCGCGCCCCTGGAGCGCGGGGGCGACGACCTGTTGGTGGGCACCGTGCGGATGGGCTTCGGCCACCACCGCATCGCCTACTCGGTGTACACCTGGGCCTTGGCCACCGGTCGCACGCCCTGGCTGCACGACCTGCTGGACATCGACAGCCCCGAAGCCGCCACCATCGCGGGGATCGACGCCTTCTACAGCCGCTGGTCCCGCCGAGCGGCCGACGTCGGGGGCGCCATCGAGTGGGCCTGGGGCAAGGCCATGCAGCAGGGCGACATGGACTCCCTGCGCTTCTCGTGTCGCCTGGCGGAGCGGGTCGCGCCCCTGATGCGCCACCTGCCCAAGGACCTCCCGGTCATCTCCACCTACCCCCTCTGCGGGCAGATCGCGGTGGCTTGCGGCTTCGAGCGGGTGGTCAACCTGGTGGTGGACAACTATCCCCAGCACTTCCTGCTGGTGCCTGGAGCACTCAACCTGGTGCAGAGTCCGGGCAACCACACCAAGCTGCTACAGCTGGGCATGCCCCCCGAGTCCGTGGCCTCTGCCGGCGCCTGGGTCTCCCACGGCATCGCCTCCAACGCCATCGCCGACTCCGCCGCCCGCATCGCCAGGCACGACCGGGGTGCGCCGCTGCGCCTGCTGGTCCCTGTGGGTGGAGCGGGGGCGCAGCGGGTGTTCATCAATGCCCTGCTGGGTGAGCTGGCGCCCCTGCTGCGCGACGGCCGCGTGCACCTGATGCTGAACGCGGGCGACCACGACCACATGGCGGCGGCGTTCCACGCGCGCCTGGGCGAGCTGAAGCTCGAGCACCGTAAGATCACCAGCTATGGCGAGCTGAACACCTTCTGCGCGGCCCACCCCCTCGAAGGCCATGAGCCCGGGCCCGCGCCCGTCACCCTGTTCCACTTCGAGCGCCACTTCGAGGCCTTCTCGGCCACCGACCTGCTCATCCGGATCTGCGACGTCATGGCCACCAAGCCCTCGGAGCTGGCCTTCTTCCCGGTTCCCAAGCTGCACATCCGTCGGGTGGGGGACCACGAGGCCGCCTCGGCCCTGCGCTCCATGGAGCTGGGTGACGGCACCCCCGAGTGCCGCAGCGTCGACGATGCAGCCCGGACCCTCCGGCTCATGCTGGACGACACGGGGCTGCTCTCGCGGATGAACGAAGACATCGCCCTGCACAGCCGCTCGAAGCTCTACGACGGCAGCCGCGTGGCCATCGAGCGAGCCCTGAGCGATGGGCCCCACTGGCAAAAGCTGGGTCGACGGGTGGCGCCGACCCGAGGGCCAATCCAGCGCTGACGACGGGGGCTGGTGGCGCTATGCTCTCCCAAATTGGAGGATAGTATGCCCCGCACGCGCTTCGCCCTCACCGTCCTGCTCGCCGCCTCCGTGGCCTTCCCCTCGACCGCCCTGGCCGTGGATCGCGACGGCGACGGCTTCCCCGACACCGTGGACTGCGACGACCGCGACCCCACCGTCTACCCGGGCGCATACGAGATCTGCGACGGCATGGACAACGACTGCGACGGCATGGTGGACGAGGGCTGCGGCAGCACCGGCGACGCCGACGGCGACGGCTACATCGACGCCCTCCTGGGCGGCACGGACTGCGACGACAGCGACCCCACCACCTACCCAGGCGCATACGAGCTCTGCGACGGCATGGACAACGACTGCGACGGCCTGGTGGACGAGGGCTGTGGCAGCACCGGCGAGACCGACTGCAGCGACCGGTTGGACAACGATGGCGACGGCTGGGTGGACTGCCTTGACTCCGACTGCTTCCTCGACCCGGCCTGTATCGCCACGGGCGAGGTCGACTGCACCGACGGCCGTGACAACGACGGCGACGGCTACACCGACTGCGCCGATCGTGACTGCGCGGCCGACCCGGCCTGCTCGAGCACTGGCGTCGACCTGGACGGCGACGGCTTCGACAACACCGTGGACTGCGACGACCGCGACCCCACCGTCTTCCCCGGGGCCCCTGAGCTCTGCGACGGCCTGGACAACGACTGCAACGGCTTGGTGGACGAAGGCTGCGGCAGCAGCGGCGATGCCGACGGCGACGGCTACGTGGACGCCGCCTTGGGCGGGACCGACTGCGACGACTACGATGCCACCATCTACCCTGGCGCTCGGGAGCTCTGCGACGGCCTGGACAACAACTGCAACGGCGTCGTGGATGAGGGCTGCGGCAGCACCGGCGAGGTCGCCTGCAGCGATGGCCGAGACAACGACGGCGACGGCCTGACGGACTGCGCCGACCCGGACTGCGCGGGCGATCCGGCCTGCTCGGGCACAGGCACCGACCTGGACGGCGACGGCTTCGACGACACCGTGGACTGCGACGACCGCGACGCCACCAGCTACCCTGGCGCGCCCGAGATCTGCGACGGCGTGGACAACAACTGCGACGGCACAGTGGACGAGGGCTGCGGGAGCGCCACCGAGACCGACTGCGACGACAGCATCGACAACGACAGCGACGGCCTGATCGACTGTGACGACGAAGACTGCATCGACGACCCCGACTGCGCGGTCGACACCGAGACCGACTGCGCCGACGGCATCGACAACGACAGCGACGGCCTGACCGACTGTGACGACGAAGACTGCATCGACGACCCCGACTGCGCAGACAGCGGCGACCCCACGCTGGTGGACTCCGATGGCGATGGCTACGACAGCGACGAAGACTGCGACGACGACGACGCCTCCATCAACCCGGCGGCCGAGGAGATCTGCGACGGCGTGGACAACAACTGCGACGGCGTGATCGATGATGACTGCGGCGCCGACGACACCGGCGAGCCCAAGATCGACGACGACGATCCCCCCAGCCGCGGGTGCACCAGCCGCGGCGGCGGCATGACCTACGCGCTCATGCTGCCCCTGGTCTTCTTCGGCGTGCGACGGCGCTGGTAGTCAAGCGTCCCTGCTCCGCTACCACCCCATGCAGCCACCGCCCGCAGTGGGCAGGGGTGGCTGTTGCGTTTTGGGGGACTCGGGCGACACATGCTGAAACACCACCCGCCAGCGACGCATGGATTGGTCCTGGGACCAGCCCGAGGGCCTCTGCGAGCCCTGGGGATCGTCCGCGGCATCGCCGAGCAGCGCGCGGGCGCTGTTCTCGCTGACACGCCAGCCCGAGCCATCCGCGGGGAGGTCCGGCGGCTCTACGCCCGCAAAGGCCGAGAACCACAGGGGCACACCCTGGTAGGCGTCCGCGATCAGCTCGACCTCGATCTGCGGGGCTGAGAGATCCCAGGGCTGGGCAGGCTCGAAGACCAGGAAGTAGGTGAAGGACCCCTCGGCGGACTTGCCGTTGCGGCCGTCGTCCAGAGCCACCCAGGCCCCCTCGATGGCGCCGCCGTCCACCTGCAGCGCCAGGCCCTGGCGCAGCTCATCGAGCTTGCTCTGCATATAGGCCGCGTCCTCGGCGGGACCCGGACGGACCACCCCACGAAAGAAGTGCCTGAACTCCCCCAGGACCACCCCGATGGGCACCTCGCCGGCCACCACCAGCTCCGGCCCCTCTGCTTTCATGCGCAGCTCACTGCGCAGGCCGAAGTATTGCTGACCGAAGGGATGGGCGATGGCCCTGGGCAAGGACAGCCCCAGGAAGAGCGCCGACCCGAAGCCGAGGGAACGGACGCAGCGACCCGCAGGGCTCAATCCAGCTCCCACGAGGTGGTGTCGTCCGCATTGTCCACGCCGGTGAAGGCCAGGTCGAGGTAGCCCTTGCCCCCCGCCCCGCTCACAGGCAGGCGCAGCTCGAGGGAGCGCGACGGGCGCTGGATCTGCTCACAGCGCAGCACCAAGCGGATGGACTCCTCCTCGTGCAGGCGCAGGCGGAGGCTGTTCGGGTCCTCCTCACGGGGCAGCTTGCACGCAGTCCAGCGCTGGCCGTCGCTGCGCCACAGCACGCGGCTCATGTCCACCAGGGGGCGCGCTCCCTCGTGGGCCTGCAGGTGCATGTCGAGCACCAGATCCCAGCCCTGGCTGGCCTGGTACTGCAGCTCGACCGCGGCGCGCAGGTCCAGGTGGTCGGTGCCTTGGTCCGAGCTGGCCAGCGCCTGCAGAGGAACCAGCGCCGCCTGGTGGGGACAGCCCGCCAGGACAGCGACGAGGAGCACCGGGTGCCGATGGTTCGTCAGCAGCTTCATGCCCTACCAAGAACGCCCGGGAGGCTGAATGCCTCCCGGGCGTCATCGTAGCCGAATCGAACCCTACCTGCCTTCGAGCACCGCGTGGGCCGCCGCGAGGCCGGTATTCAACCGCCCCGGGCGCCCGATGCGCGGCGTTAGGCGCGAGGGTGTACGATCTGGGACTGCGCAGCCTTGAGGATGGAGCGGTACACCTTGCCCGGGGACATGGAGATGCCCGTGAGGCCGATGAGGTGGAGGCGCTCGATGGTGTAGACGTCGCCGCCATGCTCACCGCAGATGAAGATCTCGAACTCGGGATCGACGGCCCGCGCCTCGTCCACGAAGATCTTGACCATGCGCTCGACCCTGGGATCGATGGAGACGAAGGGGTGGTGCGCGAAGAAGCCCTGCTCGACGTACAGCGGCAGGAACTTGTCGGCGTCATCCCGGGAGATGGCCAGGGTGGTCTGGGTGAGGTCGTTGGTGCCGAAGCTCGCGAAGCCGTGAACCGGATGCGCCTCGGGGGCCACGCCGGGCAGCTGCTCGCGCAGCGCCGCGACCATCGCCTCGCCCTGCAGGGCGGCGGCGGGGGTCTCGACCATGATGCCCAGGGCGTAGGGGACCCACACGCCGTACTTGGCGTGCAGCTCGGTCGCGATCTCGGTGGTCACGGCCAGGATGGCGGCGACCTCGGTGGGCACGACCACCAGCGGGATCTCGATCTCGGGCTTGGGGTCCAGGCCCTCGACCTTCAGCTCGTAGGCGGCCTCGAGCACAGCGCGGATCTGGGTGCGCGGGATGGCGGGGTGCGTGATGGCCATGCGGACCGAGCGGTGGCCCAGCATGGGGTTCTCCTCGCGCTCCATGTCGGCGTCGTGGGAGAAGAACTCGTGCAGCGGCGCGTCGAGCAGGCGGATGGTCACGCCGTACCCGTCCATGATCCGCATCGACTGCGCGAAGTCGCCCTTGGAGATCTCGAAGATCTTCTCCAGCGCGACCTTGGCCTTGGCCTCGTCGTTGCCGAAGAGCACCTCCTGGATGAAGGGCAGGCGGTCGCCGAGGAACATGTGCTCGGTGCGGAACAGGCCGATGCCCCGGGCGCCGTTGTCGTAGGCGGCCTGGGTCTCGCCGGCTTCGGCGTTGGCGCGCACGTCCAAGGCCTTGATTTCATGGGCCCAGTCGATGATCTGCTGGGCGCGGGGGTCCAGGTCCTCAGGGATGATGGTGGCGACCTCACCGAGGTAGACACCGCCCTTGGTGCCACACACGGTGATCACGTCGCCTTCCTTCACGGTGAAGCCGTTGGCGGTGAACGCCTTGGCCGCCCTGTCAATGGAGATCTCCGAAGCACCGACCACCGCGGGGATGCCCCAGGCCGTCGCCATGATGGCGGCGTGGCTGACCTTGGTGCCCGTGCTGGTGAGGATGGCCTCGGAGGCCTTCATGCCCTTGACGTCTTCCTGGGAGGTCATGACGGTGACCAGGATGACCGGCTTGCCCTGCTCGGCGAGCTCCAGCGCCTTGTCCTGGGTGAAGACGACCATACCGGAGGCCGCGCCCGGGGAAGCCGCAGAGCCGCTGGTGATGACGGTGGCAGCGTCGCGAGCGGCGGGATTGAGCTGGGGGAAGAGCAGCTCTTCGAAGCGCTCGGGGTTGACCTGCATCACGGCCTGCTCGCGGGTGATGATGCCCTCATCGCACAGGTTGGCAGCGATGACGCTCTCGGCCTTGGCCGAGCGCTTGCCGTCACGGATCTGCAGCCAGAACAGCACGGGATGGCCGTCCTGCTCTTCGATGGTGAACTCGGTGTCCTGCATGTTGCCCAGGAACTCTTCGAGGCGGGTTCCGGTCTCTTTCATCTCGTGGTAGATGGCGTGGAAGGCCGGATCGGGGTGCTCGAGCAGCGCCTCCATGGGCAGGGAGTTGCGGATGCCCGCGACCACGTCCTCGCCCTGGGCCTGGAAGAGCACGGTGCCGTCGAGCTTGTCTTCGGACTTGATGCCCGTGGCCTTGTCGCGGGTGAAGTACACGCCGGTGGCGCTGCGCACCGACTTGTTGCCGAAGACCATCTCCTGGAGGTTGACGGCCGTGCCGAGGGCGTCGGAGATACCCTCGAGGCTACGGGTGAAGACGGCGCGCTCGTTGCCCCAGGAGCGGAACACGGCTTCGGCGGAGCGAACGACCTGCTCGACGGGATCCTGGGGGAACTCGCGGTCGTTGCGGACGTAGACGGCCTTGTAGCGGCTGATGAGCTCACGGAGATCGGCGCCGGTGAGATCCAGGTCGGTCTCGGCGTTCCGCTCTGCCTTGAAGGTGTGGAGCACCTTCTCGAAGGGATCCTCACCGTCCTCGTGGATCTGCTCGACGACGTCGCCGTACATCTGCAGCAGGCGGCGGTAGGAGTCGAGCCAGAAGCGCTCGAGCTCCCCCTTGGCCAGGGTATCGACGATGGCGTCGGTGAGGCCGATGTTGAGCACGGTGTCCATCATGCCGGGCATGGAGAACTTGGCGCCGGAGCGGGCCGAGAGCAGCAGCGGGTTGACGGGGTCGCCCAGCTTCTTGCCGGTCACCTGCTCCATGTCGGCCAGGCCAGCACGGACGTCTGCGACGATGTCCTGGGGCAGGCGGCCGTTTTCATCGAGGCCGTGCGCATGGAAGGTCGGGAGGTTGAGGACCACGGGGCAGGCCAGGTCGAGGACGCAGTGCATGAGGTAGAGACCGTAGCCCTTGCCACCCAGCAGGGACTTCATCTCATCCTTCGTCATGCCTTCGAAGGAAGGGAACTCGCGGCCTTTGGCGAAGAGGTAGGTGTTCTGGACCTTGGACATGGTTGAATCTTCTCTCGTTGTCAGTCCCCGGGACGGTAGCCCAGCGGGGAGGTTGTGTGTGGGGATGGGAAAGGGTTGTAGGGGGTGACGAGCGGGGGACTAGGCGTCCGCGCTCAGCCTGGTGAAGTCGGCCACAGACCGGAACAGGTCGGCCACAGAGCGCAGCAGCCCGAGGCGTTGACGCCGGACCTCGAGGTCTTCGTCCATGACCATGACGTCGTCGAAGAGCTGATCCACCGGAGCCTTGAGCTCGGCCATGGTGGCCAGGGTGGCGGCGTAGTCGAGCTGGGCCATGTGGGCCCGGGCCCGGGCGGCCACGTCCACGAACGCGGCGTGCAGAGCCTGCTCGGCGGGCACCGCGAGGGCGGCCACATCGTAGTCGCTGCTGTCGTGGTCCCTGGACAAGCCCATCACGCGCCGGAAGGTGGTGCGCAGAGGAGCGAACTCGGGGCTGGCGGCCAGGGCGGCCAGGGCCTGGACCCGCAGACCGAGCCGCACGGCGCAGTCGCTCGGGGCCTCGAGCACGGCGTCGACGATCTCGGTGGGGTACTCGCCCACCAGCTGGGCCCGCAGGCGGGCTCGGAACCAGACCAGCAGGTCGTCGCGGAGCTGGGCCGCGGGCTTCTTGGCCTTCTCCATGAAGGGCGCCAGGGCCTGCTCGGCCAACCAGCCGAGGTCCACCGACACACCCAGGCCGCGCAGGATGGTGATCACGCCGTTGGCGGCCCGCCGCAGCCCCTGAGGATCGGCGCTGCCCTTGGGGACCATGCCGATGGCGAAGCAGCCGGCCAGGGTGTCCAGGCGATCGGCCAGGGCCAGGGCGCGGCCGGCGCCGGTGCCGGGGAGCGCGTCGTCGGAGAAGCGAGGCAGGTAGTGCTCTTCGATGGCGATGGCCACCGCCGCTTCCTCGCCCTGGTGCCGGGCGTAGAGCATGCCCACGTGGCCCTGAAGCTCGGGGAACTCGCCCACCATCTGGGTGCAGAGATCGGCCTTGCACAGCAGGCCCGCGCGCCCGACCCGGGCGGGGTCGGCGGCGGGGATGAACTGGCAGAAGACCTGGGCCAACGCCGCCACCCGCTCGGCCTTCTCGGCCATGGTGCCCAGGCCGCGCACCCAGCGCATCCGCGCGAGCTGCTGGCCGTGTTGTTCGAGGCTCTTCTTGCGGTCTTCGTCGTAGAAGAAGCGTGCGTCCTCGAAGCGAGCGGCGAGCACCCGGGTGTTGCCCTCGGAGATGATCTCCGCGTCGCCGTCTGGGTTGTTGCTCACGGTGATGAACACCGGTGAGAGCTCCCCCGTGGCCGTCTGGGTGTCGAAGATGCGCTGGTGTACGCGCATGCTCTCCACCAGCAGGCGGGGGGGCAGGTGCATCAGGTGCTGGGGCAGGCTGCCGGCGACCGCTACGGGCCACTCCACCAGATCGACGACCTCGTCGAGCAGATCCGGATCGGGATGGATCACCACGCCAAGCTCGGCGGCGGCGGCCTGGAGACCCGCCACGATGGCGGCCTTGCGTTCCTGAGCGTCGGCCAGCACGAAGTGGGCCTTCAGATCCGCGAGCCAACCTTCGGCGCTGATCACGGGGATGGGCCCGCGATAGCGGCGGTGCCCCACCACGGTGCCGCGGGTCTCGAGCCCAGCCACGGTGGCGACGAGGCGCTCCCCACCCAGCACTGCGCAGACGCCGTGGATAGGACGGGCCCAGCGCTCGGGGCGGCTGCCCCAGCGCAGGGTCTTCTCGAAGGGGATGGAGAGGATGGCGTCCTCGAGCCCAGCGGCCAGCTTGTCGGCGGTGGGCTCGCCACCCTGGCTGATCTTCAGGGCCACGACGGCGCCGCGGGCGCCCTGGAGCTCGTACAGATCATCGACGCTGGCGCCGCGCCCACGAGCGAAGCCCTGGGCGGCCTTGGTGAAGGCGCCGTCGCGGAAGGCCACGGCCCACGGAGGACCCGTGACGATCTGCTCGACCTTGGGACGAGCCAGGGCCACGTCGTCCACAGCCACCGCGATGCGACGGGGGCTGTTCCAGGAGCGCACGGCGCCGTGGGGGATGCCCTTGAGCAGCTTGGTGACGTTGGCAGCGAACACCTGGCGAGCGGGGGCGCCCCACCCGGCGGGGAGCTCTTCGCAGTGGACCTCGATGAACAGCTGGGCGGTGCTCATGACGCCACCTCATCTTCCTTCACACCCAGCCAGGCAGCGGCACACTTGCATGCGAGCTCGCGGATGCGGCGGATGTACTCGGCCCGCTCGGCCACCGAGATGGCGCCTCGGGCGTCGAGCAGGTTGAACAGATGGCTGCACTGGATGCAGTGGTCGTAGGCTGGCAAGGCCACGCCAGCGTCGCAGAGCTTGCCGCACTCGGCGTAGGCCGCGTCGAACTGGCCCAGCAGCATGGCCGTGTCGGCCAGCTCGAAGTTGTACTTGCTCTGCTCGATCTCGTTGCGCAGGAACACGTCACCGTACTTCACGCCCTGGACCCACTCGAGATCGTAGACGTTGTCGACCCCCTGCAGGTACATGGCCAGCCGCTCGAGGCCGTAGGTGAGCTCCACCGTGATGGGGTCGAGATCGAAGCCGCCGCACTGCTGGAAGTATGTGAACTGGGTGATCTCCATGCCGTCCAGCCAGACCTCCCAGCCCACGCCCCAGGCGCCCAGGGTGGGGGACTCCCAGTCGTCCTCGACGAAGCGCACGTCGTGCTTGCTCAGGTCGATGCCGATGGCCTCGAGGCTGCCCAGGTAGAGATCCTGCACGTCCAGGGGCGACGGCTTGAGGATGGCCTGGAACTGATAGTAGTGGCCCAGGCGGTTGGGGTTCTCGCCATAGCGGGCATCACCCGGGCGCCGGCTGGGCTGCACGTAGGCGCAGCGCCAGGGATCGGGCCCCAGGGAGCGCAGGAAGGTGGCCGGATGAAATGTCCCCGCGCCCACCTGCATGTCCATGGGCTGAAGGACCGCGCAGCCGCGGTCTCCCCAGTACTTGGTGAGGGCGATGATCAGATCCTGGAAGTTCAGCGGTGCGGCCATGCGCGTACCTCGCTGCGGGTGGCGACGGTGGAGACTCTGCGCGAGAAGGGGCGGGGGTATGCCAGCCCCAGGGGCCTGTCAAACGAGGCTCTGGCGAAGCGTGAGCCGCCGACGTAACTCACAACGGAGTCGCGTCAAGATGGTCCGTCTTCATCGACCTTTTCGCTGGATTCTCGCACGCGAATCCGACGGCCGGGGAGCGGTGAGACGCTAGGTCGCGAACTCGACCCACGCGGGGTGGAAGGGGGCGATGCCATCCTCGACCATGTGGGCCTTGTAGTACCAGTAATAGGCGTCCAGCTCACTGTCGGGCGGATCGTCCGGGGTGCCGCCGGGCCGGAAGGCCACCTCGAGCACGTAGGAGTCGGGCGGCAGGCCGAAGAAGGCGAAGCGGCCGGTGCTGTTGGTGAGGGTCTGGGACTCGGGGGCGGGGTCGCCTTCGGCGTCCAGGAAGCAGGGCGTGAACTCCTCGTTGTCGGTGCCGTAGACCATCACCCAGGCGTTACCCACCAGGGACACATCGCTGGTCTGCTCGCCGGCCATCCAGACGCGCACCTCACCCTCGATGATGCCCCCCGTGGCGTCGCTGGCGCAGTCTCCGAACTCGGCGGTGAGCTCAGCCGCCCGGGTGTCGGACGCCATGTACAGCTCGCCATCGGACAGGGGCAGGTCGAAGATGCCGGCCTCACCCGCGAACAGGGTGGGCGCGTAGCCGGGCCCCCGCAGCTCGATGAACATGTCCTGAGCCGCGGCCACCGGCAGGCTGACCAGGCCGTTGGCGTCAGAGGTGACGGTGCTGTAGGGCTCGAGCATGGCGTCCAGCGAGGTGGCCTCGACGCCCGCCACCGGCTGGCCCTCGAAGTAGGGCTCATCGAGCACGATGCCCGAGACGATCACCTCGGTGACCTCGAGGTTGCAGCCCACCAGGGCGGTACAGAGGAGGCAGAGGGCGGCGGTGCGCATCATGAGTCTCCCGGGGGTAGCTCGAGGAACCAGGCGGAGACGACCTCGCCAGGCCAGGCCGGCCAGGTCTCCTCGAAGGCCCGGCCATCTACGGCCTGGACGCTGAGGGTGACGTCGCCGGGGGCCAGGTTGAAGGCCAGAAAGTACTGAACGGAGCGCGTGGTGGCGGGCTCGAGCTCGCCCTGGTCGCTGAGGTGGTAGGCCAAGACCATGGCGGGCTGGCCCGCGCCGTCGAGCAGCTCGATGGCGGCCCCGGCCCAGGCATCTGGATCCGCAGGGGAGCCCCACAGCCAGCAGACGTCGTCGCCCAGGGGCTGTATGGAGACGGCCCCCTGGCCGTCGAACTGCTCGAAGAAGGGCAGCCAGAGCTCTTGCTCGTAGGCGAACAGGGCACCCGTGTACCAGTAGCCCAGGTCGCCGGGGGTGACGCCGCGCCACACGGTGGGGAGCATGCCCTGGCCTGCGAGGTGAAGGGCGACGGGGGTGGAGGGGGGCACCTGGAGCTTCCAGTAGCCGGGGTTGTCGGCGTCGGGCTCAGTGCCTTCGGCCACCAGCTCCTCGTCCAGATCGTAGACCAGGACCTCACCACCACTGAGCACGCCATTTTCGCCGGTGTAGGGGCCGTCGAGGATGGTGCCGTACCAGTTGACCTCAGAGCCATCGGTGGGCTCCTCGAGGATCCAGCTGCCGCAGGCCGAGGTGGCGAAGCAGAGCAGCAAGGCGAGAGGTGAGCGATGCATGGGGCCCAAGGTAACATCGGGATCGGGCACTGCCGCCACTCCCTTCCCTCTCTGCGCCGTCTGCCACCCCCCAGAGCTCACCCCACCGTCTCCAACCACTTCCGAGAGCTCAACCCCCGCTGCAGGTGGTGCTCCGCGAACCGCGCCAGCAGCCAGGTAGGCCCCGCAGGCAGATCCATGTCCAGCAGCTCCACCAAGCGGGTCATGCGCGCCCGCTCCAGCGCCAGCAGGAAGCCAGGGGGCACCGACTCCCCTGCCCCGCAGCTGGGGTGCAGGGCACCGCCAGCGTCCATGGCGAAGTGACACTGCTCCTCGAGGGGCTCCCCGCACAGGGCGCAGCGCGTGAGGATCGGCGCCAAGCCAGCACAGGTGAGCGCCTTGACCTCGAGCCCAGCCCGAAACATGCTCCCCGGGGGGGCGGTGGCCGCGTCCAGCACGGTGAGGAAGACCTCGAGCAGCCCGAACAGGCGGCGCTCGGGGTGGTGCTCGCGGGCGAAGGCGCCCACCAGCTCGCTGGCGTAGCTGAGCAGCGCCATGGAGAGCAGATCTTCGCGCAGCCCCAACCGCGCCTCGACCAGCTCCGCCTCTTGCAGGTGCCACAGCTCGCCCCGCCCGGCGCGCAGCATGACGTTCAGCCGCGCGCCCAGGTCGATCACACCCCCGAAGCGCCGCCGCGATCCGCGGGCACCCCGCGCCAGGGCGCTCACCCTGCCCATCTCGGGGGTGAGCAAGCGCACGATCCGATCCCGCTCACCATAGTCGATCGTGCCGAGTACCACGGCGTCGTGGGAGCAGGCGGGGCCGGGCATGGGGCGCGAGAGCTAGAGGGTGGAGGCGATGAGCGCCGTGGTGACGCTGAAGTAGATCACGCCGCCGACCAGGTCCATCAGGGTGGTGACGAAGGGCATGGTGGCCACGGCCGGGTCCACGCCCATGCGCTCGAGGGTGAGCGGGATGATGGAGCCAGCGATGGCGGCGGTGGCCATGGCTGCGGTGATGGCGATGCCCACGCCCAGACCGAACAGGGGCTGGTGGAAGCGCGCCAGGCAGTAGATGGCCAGCATCACGCCGTAGGCCAGACCCAGGATCAGGCCGATGCGCGACTCGCGCCAGACCACCCGCAGGATGTCGCGGGGCTCGACCCGTCCCAGGGCGATGCCACGCACGGTGATGGTGGCGGCCTGGGAGCCGACGTTGCCGCCCATGCCGATGACCACCGGCAGGAAGCCCGCCAGGATGGGGAAGGCCCCGATGTCGGCCTCCCAGAACTTGGCCAGCTCGGCGATCAGGATTCCGCCCACCAGGGTGATGAGCAGCCAGGCCACACGCTGGCGCACGGACTGCAGCACGCCCGCCTGCTCGTCGGCCTCGCCCTGGTGGACACCGACCATGAGCATCATGTCTTCGGCGGCTTCCTCGCGGATGACGTCGATGACGTCGTCGACGGTGACGATGCCCTGCAGGCGCCGGTTGTCGTCCACGACGGGGACGGCCAGCAGGTCGTAGCGGGACACGACCCGGGCCACCTCTTCCTGGTCCATGTGGGGCGGAACGGTGATCACCTCGGTGACCATCATCTCGGCCAGGGAGGTGTTGGGGGGGTTGGTGAGCAGGTTGCGCAGGGAGGCTACGCCCACCAGCTGGCCCGCGTCGTTCTCGACGTAGAGGTAGAAGACCGACTCGACGTCCTCGGACTCCTGCAGGGCCTGGATGGCCTCGCGGCAGTTGGCGTCGGCGTGGAGCCGAAAGGCCACCGGCTGCATGATTCCGCCGGCAGAGTCCTCGGGCCAGGCCAGCAGCTCCTCGACGTGCTGCCGGTCGTCCTTCTCGATCCGCGCCATGACCTGCTCGCGAATCTGCTCGGGCAGCAGCGCGATGACGTCGGTCTCGTCATCGACCTCCATGGCGTCCAGCAGCTCGACCAGGCGCTCGAGTGGCAGCTGCTTGACCAGGTTGGCCAGATCGCTCTCGCCTACATTGACCAGCAGCTCGGCGGCCATCCCGTCATCGACGATGTGCTCGAAGACAAAGCGCTGCTCGGCGGGGGCGAGGTGCGGCATGGCGGCCGCGACGTCCTCGCCCCGTGTCTTCTGCAAGACGTTGACCAGAGGCCGACCCGCCCGCCGACGCGCCAGGCGTCGGATGGCTTCCACTCGGGTCCTGAGCAGGTTCTCTGGCATCAGCGGTCACCGAAATGGCGGAAGCGGTCAGGGGCTCTCATCGTCGATGAAGACGAGGCGACGACCCGCGGACAAGTTGCCCAGTGGGCGGAGGGCCTGGCCGTTGTAACGTATCTTGACCCGCGTGAGGTCGGGGAGTTCTACGGACAGCTCGTGAGATGCTTCGAGCTGCAGGGAACGCCTGGCCACGAGGATGCCATCGTGGACCACCTGGCCGTCGGCGATGGCCACCAGCCGCGAAGGCTCGATGGCGCGGATGCTCAGGTTGTGGGTGGCGAGCTCGACCGGCTCAGCGGCGGCCAGAGGCTGCCCCTCGCCCTGGGCCTGCTCGGGGCCCGCCGGATCGTCGCCCGTCCCGGCGCCGTCCCAGAGGGTGGACGCCAGCTTGAGGCCCAGCAAGACCACCACCGCCACGGCCACGCCCAGCCCCAGGGCGCGGGGCAAGCCCAGGGGCGTGCGGGCCACAGATCCGGTGACCACGGTGGTCTCGGTGGCCTCGGGGGCATGGGTGGCGTCGGCCAGCTGGCGGGACACCACGGGCCGGTGCTGCAGGAAGGCCACGTACTGCTCACGCCAGCGCGCGATGGTGCTGCCAGGCCGCAGCTCTGCCAGGGGTTCAGCCTCGAGAGAGGCCAGGATATCGACGGGGATGCTGGTGGCTCCAGCCACGTCCCGCAGGGACAGCCCTCGGAGCTCACGCTCGCCGCGCAGATCCTTCATCAGGGCTCCAGCGTGACCAAGAGCGCACGGGCGGCGTCCGAGACCTCGGTGTCGGGCGCCATCGCGAGCACCTGCTCGAGGTAGGACGCCGCCTGGTCGGTGCGCCCCTGCTCGATCTCGAGGCGGGCGATCTGGAGGTAGGCACCCGGGACCTCTTCGCCGCAGGTGGAGATGACGTCGCTGAACTCCTTGATGGCGTCCCTGGCCTTGCCGGACTCTTGCAGCGCGATGCCCAGGTTGAAGCGAGCGGGGCACAGGTTGGGCGCCCGGTTGACCGCCTCCCGGAGCACGGTGACGGCCCGGTCGTTGTCGCCCTTGGAGATCAGGGCATAGCCGAGGTTGTTGAGCACGTAGGCCGGCTTGCGGTAGGTGAGGTCGTCCAGGGCCAGCTCGTACTGGGCGATGGCCGGCTCGACCTGGCCCTGGCTGAACAGGATGAGCCCGTAGTTGAGGTGGGGCTCGGCGCGGCCGTCAGCGTGACGAATGGAAGTCTCGAGGGCCTTGATGGCGTCTTCGGGCTTGCCCTTCTCGGCCAAGGCCAGCCCCAGGAAGTTCCAGGCGACCCAGTTGGAGTGGTCCAGATCGATGGCCTCCTTCAGGGTGCCGATGGCGGACTCGAGGGAGCCCTCGGCCAGGTAGGCTCGGCCCAGCTCGGCGCGGGCGACGGAGCGGTCCTTGCGGCTACCCCGGGCCCCCACCATGAAGGGCAAGGCCAGGGAGAAGACGAAGATCAGGGGGAGGAAGCGGCGAGCGGACATCAGGCCTCCAGGGAACGGCCAGTGAGCACAGCCAGGATAGCGCGGCGCTCGTCCGGGATTGCGTGGGGCTGGGTGAGCACGGCGTTGGCGAGGGCGCCGCGGGCGGAGGGCGGGCCGTCGTAGGCCACCACCATGGGCACGGCCGCGCGGATGATGTCCTTGGCCAGCGCCACGTTGGCCTTCAGCACCGCGACGACCTGATCGACGGTGACGTCGTCGTGATCGGCATGCCAGCAGTCGTAGTCGGTGCACATGGCCAGGGTGGCGTAGGAGATCTCGGCCTCGCGGGCCAGCTTGGCCTCGGGAATGTTGGTCATGCCGATGACCGAGGCGCCCCAGGATCGGTACAGGTTGCTCTCGGCCTTGGTGGAGAAGGCGGGGCCTTCCATGCACACGTAGGTGCCGCCGTCGTGGTGGGTGGCGCCCGTGCGCCGCGCGGCGTCGAGCAGGAAGCCCCGGAGCACGCCGCAGACGGGGTCACCGAAGGCGACGTGGGCCACCAGGCCCTTCTCGAAGAAGGTGGAGCAGCGGTTGCGGGTGCGGTCGATGAACTGGTCCACCAGCACCACGTGGCCTGGCGCGATCTCGGCCTTCAGGGAGCCCACGGCGCTGACGCTGATGATCCAGTCGACCCCCAGCTTCTTGAGGGCGTAGATGTTGGCCCGGTAGGGCACCTCGGTGGGCGTGAAGCGATGGCCACGACCATGCCGGGGCACGAAGACCACCTCGGCCCCGCCAAGCTCACCCACCAGGAAGGCGTCGGAGGGCGGCCCGAAGGGGGTGTCCACGGCCACCTCGCGCAGCTGCTGCACGCCCTCCATCTCGTAGAGCCCGGTTCCGCCGATGATGCCGATTCGCTTCGCTGCCATGGCTGCAACTCCCGCACGCTTGGTGGTTCGAACCCCTGTCCATTAGCGCAGTCTCCACGACCACGCCCAGCGCTCAGCCCTTCTTGCCCAGCTGACCGCAGGCGGCGCTGATGTCCGTGCCCCGGGACGAGCGGATGGAGCACTGGATGCCCCCCTGGACCACGAAGTTCTGGAAGGCCTGGACCACGTCCTCGGCCGGTCGCCTCAGGTCCCTGTCGGGGTTCTCGTTGTAGGGGATCAGGTTGACCTTGGCCTTGATGGGCCGCAGCAGCTTCAAGACCCGCCTGGCGTCGTCGAGGCTGTCGTTGAAGCCCCCGATCATCACGTACTCGAAGGTGATGCGCTTGCCCGCAGGCAGGGGCAGCGTGCGGCAGGTCTCGAGGAGCTCTCGCAGGTCGTGGGCCTTGTTGACGGGCATGATGGCGGCCCGCTGGACGTCGGTGGTCGCGTTGAGGCTGACCGCGAGGTTCACCGGTGAGGCGTCCGCCAGACGACGCAGGCCCTTGACCAGCCCCGCGGTGGACACGGTGATCTTTCGGTGGCTGTAGTTCAGCGCGTTCTCGTCCAGCAGGAAGTCCAGCGCCACCAGGACGTGGTCGAGGTTGGCGAGGGGCTCGCCCATGCCCATGAAGACGATGTTCGAGATGCGCTCACCAGGGTCGATCAGGCGCTCGGCCTGGGCCACCTGCAGGGCGATCTCCGCGGGGGTCAGGTTGCGGATCAAGCCCAGATCGCCGGTGAGGCAGAAGGCGCAGCCCATGGCGCAGCCCACCTGGCTCGAGATGCACAGGGTGAGGCGCTCGTCGTCGGGGATCAACACAGACTCGATCAGGAGCCCGTCGTGCAGGCGCCACGCCAGCTTGCGCGTGCCATCGCTCGAGCGCTCCATGCGGTGCAGCTCGAGCTGTCGCAGGAAGGCCCGATCCTCCATCTCGCTCCGGAACGCCTTGGAGATGTTGGTCATGTCCTGGAAGCTCGGGATCAGGCGCTGCCAGATCCACTTGTAGACCTGCAACGCCCGGAACTTCTCCTTGCCGAGCCCCTGGACCAGCTCCCGGATCTCCGCCAGGCTGAGGCTCCGGATGTCCACCCGACCAAGTTCGTCTGTGAAGCGGGGCATCTTCACCTCCGGAGCAGCCGCGAAGGCGGAGTTAACCCTGCCCCCCACCTCAGGCCCGCAGCAGGTCCGCCAGCAGGGTGTGGCGATCCTGGTGGCCGGAGATGCTCACCGCCAGGCGCACCGCTCGCCGGGACCCGATGATGCAGCAGAAGGACTCGGCGCGGGTGACCGCGGTGTAGAGCAGGTTGCGGCGCAGCATCACGCGATGGGATCCGTGCAGGGCGATGACCACGGCGGGGTACTCCGATCCCTGGGACTTGTGCACGGTGATGGCGTAGGCGGGCTCGACCTCCCGCAGCTGCTCCCCGCTCAGGCTGACCTGGCGCCCCTCGAAGCCCACCACCAGCCCGCCGTCCTCCACCTGCAGCACCCGCCCCACCTCACCGTTGAACACCTCGGTCTGGTAGTTGTTGCGGGTCTGGATCACGCGGTCCCCCAGGCGGAACACGAACTTGCCCGCCTCCAGGGTCCGGCCCTGGGGGTTGAGGCTGGCCTGGAGCCGACGGTTGAGCACCACCGTGCCCAGCTCGCCGCGGTGTATCGGTGCCAGGACCTGTACGTCCTGCATGGGATCGAAGCCTCGCCGAGGCAGCCGCTCGGTGACCGCCTGCAGCAGCGCGGCCTGCAGCTCGAGGGGATCTTCCCGCTCCACAAGGAAGAAGTCCAGGGCCGGCTCGGGGCGCTTGGGGCGAAGCCCGGGGCGCTCCCGCAGCTCTCTCTCCCAGTCGCGGTGCTCGCGCTCGGCGCTGATCGGCATGGTGCCGGCGTCGATCCTGTGGGCGTTGACGATGATCCCGCTGCCTGCCGCCTGGCGATAGATCTCCTGCAGCCGCACCACATCGACGGCGCCAGATCGGATCAGATCCCCCAGCACCTGGCCCGCGCCCACGGCGGGGAGCTGGTGGTCGTCTCCCACCATCACCAGGCGACCGCCAGGCGGGATGGCCTCGAGCAGCGCCGCCATCAGGCGCAGATCCACCATCGACGCCTCGTCCACGATCACCCCGTCGGCCTCGAGGGGGTTGGTGGCGTTGCGCCGAAAGCCCATGGACAGGAACTCGAAGTCCAGCAGGCGGTGCAGGGTGGAGGCCTCCTGGCCGCAGGCCTCGGCCAGCCGTCGGGCCGCGCGGCCGGTGGGGGCCGCCAGCTTCCACCGCTGGCCCTGCTGCCTGGCCGCGGCCAGCAACACCTTGACGATGGTGGTCTTGCCGGTGCCCGGACCGCCCGTGATCAGCACGATGCCCTTCTCGAGGGAGCGCTTCACGGCCAGGTGTTGGTCGCCGTTGAGGCTCAAGCCCGTGGCGGCCTCGGCGTCGGCCACCGTGAGCAGGCTGGGGCGCGCCGGGAGCATGGCCAGCGCCTGGACGCGCTCGGCCACCCGGCGCTCGAGCTGGTGCAGCCAGGCCAGCTGGATGGGGCGCACCAAGGGATCGGCGGTCTCCCAGCTCACCAGGCGGCGGCTGGCCAGCAGCTCGCGCAGGGCCACCTGCCAGGCGTGGGGGGGCACATCCAGCGCCTCGAGCCGAGTGGCCAGCTCCCCCTGGGGCAGGAAGCAGTGGCCATCGTCCTGCGCCGCGTCCAGGGCGTGGAGCACCGCAGCCTGGGCCCGCACGGGGGCGTCGTGGGCGATGCCGTTGTGGCGCGCGATGGCGTCGGCCGTGCGGAAGCCCACCCCGGGCACCTCCCGGGCCATGCGGTAGGGGTCCCGCATCACCACGCTCAGGGCGTCGCTGCCGTAGCGCTCCACGATGCGCCGGGTGAGCGCGGGCTTGAGCCCGTGGCCCCGCAGCATGGCGTGCAGCTCGCGGTCCTCCTTGTCGCTCTGCCAGGCCTCCCGGATGGCGGCGGCCCGGGCGGGGCCGATGCCGTCCACCTCCTGCAGCCGCTCGGGCTGCTCGGCCAGCACCCTCAGGGTGGACAGCCCGAAGCGGTCCACCAGGCGGGCCGCCAGCTCCGGCCCCACCCCCTGGACGGCCCCCGAGCTGAGGTAGGTGGTCAGGCCCTCGAGGGTGCGCGGATCGTCGGCCAGGAAGCTGTAGACCCGAAACTGCTGCCCGTGCACCTTGTGCTTGTCCCAGCGCCCGCTCAGGTGCAGGGTCTGGCCCGGTCGCGCGGTCCCCAGCGGCCCGACGACCATGAGCTCCTCGCCGTCTTCCAGGGCGAAGCGCGCCACCGCGAAGGCCGAGTTCTCATCCTGGTAGGAGAAGCCGAGCAGCTCTCCCTCGAGGCGGACGTCGACCACGTGTGGCTCCAGGCTACTGGGTTCAGCCAACAGGCTACAGCGTCGCTGGGGTGAAGCGCCATAGCAGCCTCGACTACCCGCGTGTACAGTGCGCGCGGAGGTGGTCGATGCGGTGGATTCCAGCACTCGGGCCCGGCCTGCTGGTGGCGTCGGGTTGCGCAGCGGGCCTGGCCGGCGACCCCTGCCCAGAGGGCACGTTCTACTGCACGCCGAGCGCTGGCCCAGAGGACTTCGAGGACTCCCTGGCCTGCATGGAGACCCACCCCAGCGACGAGATCCTCACGGGGGACGTCATGACGGAGCGAGAGGCCCTCGAGGGCTGTGCCCTGGCCATTGAGGGAGACCTCGAGATCTGAGCGGCGCGGCTCGACCCGCCCCCAGCCCGTCTACCGACTGTAGACCTCGAAGCGCTCGAGGTGGTAGTGCGGCACCGCGCGGACCACGATGCGGCGGCCCATCTTGGCCTCGAAGCCCTCGAGGCTCGCCAGCTCGTCGCCGTAGAGCAAGTCGGCCACGGCCGGGTGGGCGTTGACCATGATGTGCTCGCGGTTGCCCGAGCGCTTGGCCTCGCGCTGCACCTCGCGCAGGATGTCGAAGCAGACGGTGATCCGGGAGCGGGTGTGGCCCTTGCCTTCGCAGTACAGGCAGGGCTCGGACAGGAAGCGGGTGAGGTCTTCCTGAACCCGCTTGCGGGTCATCTCCACCAAGCCCAGCTCGCTGATCTTGATGATGTTGGTGCGCGCGCGGTCGTTGCGCAGCGCGTCGGAGAGGCACCGGAAGACCTTGTCGCGGTTGGCTTCCTTCTCCATGTCGATGAAGTCGATGATGATGATGCCGCCGATGTTGCGCAGGCGGAGCTGGTAGACGACCTCGTTGACCGCGTCGAGGTTGATCTTGAAGGTGGTGTCCTCGAGGTTCGAGGTGCCCACGTACTTGCCCGAGTTGACGTCGATGGCCATGAGGGCTTCGGTCTGGTCGATGACCAGGTAGCCGCCTGACTTGAGCCAGACCTTGCGGCCCAGAGAGCGGGTGATCTCGGTCTCGATGCCGTAGACGTCGAAGCAGGGATCGGCGCCGCGGTAGTGCTGCACCCGATCCTTGCCGCGGGGCAGGAAGTCGTTCATGAAGTTGCGCACATTGTCGAACATGGTGGGGTCGTCGACCACCATGCGCTGCACGTCGTCTCCGAAGACATCGCGCACCACCCGCAGCACCAGGTCGTGCTCCTCGTGGAGCATGGCCGGCGCCTTGGCGTCCTTGGCCGCTGTCTGGACCTTCTCCCAGGTGTTGACCAGGTAGTCCATGTCCTGCTTGAGCTCGGTGGTGGACTGGCTCTCGCACACGGTGCGCACGATGAAGCCCTGGCCCTTCTTGCGGTGCTTCTCGACGAAGGAGCGCAGGCGGCGACGCTCGCGGTCCTTCTCGATGCGCCTCGAGATCCCGATGTGGTCCACCGTGGGCATGTAGACCAGGTAGCGGCCCGGCAGGGTGATGTGGGTGGTGATGCGGGCGCCCTTGGTGCCGATGGGATCCTTGGCCACCTGCACCACGATGTGCTGGCCTTCCTTGAGCAGATCCTGGATGGGGGGCTGGCCCTCGCGCGGGGTGGCGTGCGGGGTCTCTTCCGCCATGGTGAGCTCGGGGTCCACCGGCTCGTCGCCAGATGCCAGGTCGAGGAACGCAGGGAAGATGTCGCCCACGTACAGGAAGGCAGCGCGCTCGAGCCCGATGTCCACGAACGCCGCCTGCATGCCCGGGAGCACGCGCACGACCTTGCCGTAGTAGACGTTCCCTACATAGCCACGGCCCTCGCCGCGATCGATGTGGAGCTCGGCCAGTTGGCCGTTCTCGAGGATGGCTACTCGGGTCTCACGCCCCGTCGAGTTGACGATGATTTCGGTAGGCAAGACGATCTCCGCGAGATCGCCGCACACACCCGTGGCACAGGCTCAGGCGCAGCACGGGGCTGCACGTCGGCATGGCGAGACATGGAGCGCGGTGCTTTGGCGCTCACGATGTGGACTCGTTCTGCATGCCAGCAAGCTCCGGCGGGTGAAGGCGGCGCGGACCCTCTGGGGATCCCGATGGGGTGGCCCGGGCCAAGGGCCCGAGTGAAAAGAATAGGACTGAGAAATTCGAGTGGACTCGAGGCCGCGCAGGCAGCGCGGGCTGGGTCGTCAAAACATGGGTGGGGCGCGCAAGGCACCCGATGGGCTGAATCTCACACGGGCGCAGCCCCGCGTCAACGCGACTCCCCCGCGACGGCCCGCGCAAACTCCACCAGGCGCTCAGGGTCACCGATGATGATCACGGTATCTCCTGGCTCGAGCACGACCGCGCCCCCCGGGGTGGCGATCAGGGTGCCGTTGGGCTTCTGGATGGCCACCACGAGCAGCTTGTGCTCCGCGCCGATGGCCAGATCCCGGAGGCTGCGCCCGGCGAAGGGGCTGCCCACCGGGATGCTCTGCTCGTCCACGGCGAACTCTTCGTGTACCGAGAAGGTGGCCAGATCGAGGAAGTTGGTCGCCAGGGGGCGCAGCAGGCCGTGGGCGATGCGCCAGCCGGCGATGCGGTAGGGGTTGACCACCTGGCGGGCCCCGACGCGTCGTGCCCGGTAGCTGGCCTCGGGATCGTCGATGCGGGTGACGATGTTGAGCTCGGGGTTGAGCTGGCTGGCAGACATGGAGACGTAGACCGCCTCGGCCGCCGAGGGCAGCGCGATGGCCAGACCGCGGGCCCGCTCCACGCCGGCCAGGCGCAGGGTGTCGTCGCTGGAGCCGTCGCCGCGCACCACGGGCACCCGCCCGCTGCGCTCCACCTCCTCGACCACCTCGGGGTCCCGCTCGACCACACAGACGGCCACGCCGCTGCGCTGCAGATCTTCGACGACCACGCGCCCCAGGCGGCCGTAGCCCACCACGATGTAGTGGTCCGTGAGGTTCTTCATGATGCGCTCCTTGCGACGCCGCCGGTACAGACGGGCCATGTCCCCGTCGATCACCGCCCGCGCGAAGGTGGTGGCGGTGTAGGTGACGATGCCCACGCCGAAGAGGATCAGCAGCAGGGAGAAGATGCGCCCGGCCTCGCTTAGGGGCTGGACCTCGCCATAGCCGATGGTGGTGACGGTGATGATCACCATCCACAGGGCGTCCAGAAAGCTCCAGCCCTCGATGACGACGTAGCCGACCGTGCCCACCACCACGACCACACCCAGGGCGCCCACGGCGATGCGCAGGTTGCGCTGGGTGATCAGCTCTCGAGCCAGGCCTTGCGGGGAGGGGCGGGGGGACATCGTGCTCTCTGGTATCCTCGCATCAGGCTGCCTCCCACGCGGGGTCCGTGATAGCGTTCCCCCAGGAGTGAACCGTGCTCTTCCAGGCCCCGATCGCTGTCTTGCTGCTCGTCCACACCGGCTTCGCCGCCACGGTGGTCGATCCCTTCACCGAGCCGGACGAGGCCGACGCGTTCCAGGTCGAGGAGGAGATGGTCACCGTCGCCTCCCGCTACGCCCAGACCGCGCGGCAGGCCCCCAGCATCGTCACGGTGCTGACCGACCGCGAGATCCGCGAGCGGGGCTTCCTCACCATCTCGGACATGCTCTCGTCCTTGCCGGGCATCTACGTCACCATGGCGCCCGAGGGGCGCTCCCTGGCCTACTTCCGCGGCGTGGTGGCCCCCGACAACAACAAGTTCCTGCTGCTGGTCGACGGCGTGCCCTGGTACGACGGCGTCTACACCCACGCATGGATCGACGAGTACATCCCCCTCGAGAACGTGCGCCAGGTCGAGATCATCAAGGGTCCGGGCTCCGCCATCTACGGCACCAACGCTTTCTCGGGCGTGATCAACGTGGTCACCTACGGCGCCGACGATCTGGGCGGCGCCTTCCTGCGCACCACCGGCGGCACCCACGGGCGCCACACGGCCGCCTTCGTCATGGGCGACCACGTCGAGCTGTCCCGCGGGCGCAAGCTCGGGGTCGCCGGCACCGTGCGCTTCCTGGGCACCGCCGACGACGGCCTGGAGATCACCCCCAGGGGCTACCACAACATCCACGGCACCCAGCCCCGGCGGGCCATGAACGCCGCGCTGCGGCTGCAGACCGAGCAGCTCGAGCTGTCCCTCACCGCCGTGGACTACCGCCACACCTACTACACCAACCCTCAGGACGACGCCCTGGACGTGCTCCTGCAGAGCATGGACGAGTTCAACCTCAGCTACCGGGACCAGTTCTTCAACGCGCGCTACCGCTTCGACCTGTCCCGCAACCTGGCGATCACCCCCTACATCTACCTGCAGCACTACGACGATCCCGGCTCCTACGCGTGGTTCTCCAGTCCCGAGCTGGTCACCGACGAAGAGTCCGGTGATCAGAGCATCGAGTGGCGCTCCACCCTGGTCGAGACCTTCAAGGAGAGCACCCGCACCGGCACCGGCATCGATCTGCAGGCGCGCCCCGGGGTGGGCCACGTGCTCGTCGGTGGGCTGGGCCTGGTGTACAACAAGACCCTGGCGCTCGAGGATCTCCAGTACGCCGATCTCACCGGCCAGCCCGAGAACGCCGGCTTCTCCCTGGACAGCGCGAACGACACCGCTTGGGACGCCTTCGCGTTCGTGCAGGAGACCTGGACCGCCCTGTACTGGCTCGAGCTCACCGGCGGCATGCGCTTCGACATGCACAGCACCGCGGGCCCCCACTTCAGCCCCCGGGCGGGCGTGCTGGTGGTGCCGGGCTCGAGCACCGTGATCAAGCTGCTGTACGGCTCCGCCTTCCGCGCGCCCACCGTGCGCGAGGCCTACGTGACCACCGACCAGGACTCCGACGGCGCCAACGTGTGGACCGCTGGCAACCCCAGCCTGGCCCACGAGCGCATCAACACCCTCGAGGCCGAGCTGATCACCTCCCCCTGGCGGGTGCTCGATCTGCGCGGCGCCGTGTTCTACAGCTCCGTCAGCGACGAGATCGACAAGCGCGAGGTCGAGCAGCCGGACCCCCAACTGGGAGACGCCTACTACGACAACTTCGCCGGCAGCGATGTGCTCGGGGGCGAGGCCGAGGCGGTGCTGAAGCTGGACGTCTTCGAGCTGGGCGCCGCCTGGGCCGCGACGTTCGCCAAGGACCGCGCCACCGACCGTCAGCAGTACGACTTTCCTCCCCACATGGCCCACCTGCGCGCCACCGTGCGCCCCGCCGATCGCCTGCGCGCCAGCGTGCTGCTGGACGCCTACAGCAAGCGCCCGCGTGCCGAGTGGAGCCCCGACGCCGGCCTGGCGGACGGCGAACCCTTCACCCTGCTGCATGCCGCGGTCGCCACCGACCTGCTGGCCAGCGGCCGGGTGCGGGCCGACATCAGCGTGCGCAACCTGCTGAACACCGCCTACAGCACGCTGATCTACAAGGACGACGCCAACGAAGTTCGCGACGGCGCCGCCAAGTTCCCCTACGATCTCGAGGGCACGGGTCGCACCATCGTCGTGGGCATCGAGGGCGAGTTCTAGGAGAACGTCATGGTCACACTCGCCGCCGCTGTGCTGGCGCTCGCCATCCCGGCCGCGGGTGCCCAGGACTGCGCCGAGCCCGCTTCGGCGGAGCAGCTGGCGTCCACCCTGGACGCCGCCGAGGCAGCCTGGATCTCCGCGGACGAGGCCGGCTTCGTCCTGAAGGTCGAGGAAGCCATCCTCGAGCTGCCCTGCGTGGCCACCCCCATCGATCCCGCGCTGGCCATCCGCTACCACCAGGAGATCGGGCTGTGGCTCTTCCTCACCCAGCAACATGAGCTGGCCCAGGACGCTTTCGCCGCCGCTCGCAGGATCGATCCCGATGCGAGCCTGCCCGCCGCGCTCGCGCCCGCAGGCCACCCTGCCCTGGATCTGTACGCCTCCAGCGCACCCGAGCCCAGCGCGGTCACGTTCCCAGCGCCGGTCACCGGCCGGGTACTCTTCGACGGCGCGCCGGGGGAACGTCCCACCACGGTGAACACCATCTTCCAGATCGAAGTCGAAGGCACCGCCTCCCTCACCCGATATCTCCGACCCGACAGCGCCGTGCCCAGCTACGAGGTGTACATCCCGCCGCCCGAGACCGGTCCGCGAGGCTGGCACTTCGCCGTGGGAGCCGGCGCCCTCGCGGCGGCCTCCGGTGGCCTGCTCCTGGCTGCACGCAGCACCCAGGCCAGCTTCCAGGAGCCCCCCCCCGACAACCTGGAAGACCTCGACGCACTGTACGGCCGCAACCGCGCCTTCTCCACCACCTCGGCGGTCCTCGCGGGCACGGCCGGCGCCCTGGGCGTGGTCGCGGTGTTCACGTGGTGATCCCCATGCGTTCCACCCTGATGCTCCTCCCCCTGGCCTTCGGCTGCTATCGGCTGGGTCCCACCGAGTACGACGCGGCCCTCGACCCGGACGGCGATGGCGCCTACGCCCCGGAGTACGGCGGCGAGGACTGTGCTCCCGACGATCCAGACATCCACCCCGGAGCCGACGAGCTGTGTGACGGCGTAGACAACGACTGCGACGGCACCGTGGACGAGGCCACCTCCATCGACGTGAGCACCTGGTACGCCGACCGCGACGGAGACGGCTACGGCGATCCGGAGGCCGACCGGCAGACCTGCGACCAGCCCAGCGGCTACGTCGAGAACGACAGCGACTGCGACGACGACGACGCAGATCTCAACCCCCTCACCCCGTGGTACGCCGACGCCGACGCCGACGGCTACGGCGACGCCTTCGACGCGGTCTACGCCTGCCTGCAGCCCGACGGCTACGTCCGCGATGGCGCCGACTGCGACGACAGCGCCGCCGACATCAACCCCGGCGAAGATGAGCAGTGCGACGAGATCGATCATGACTGCGACGGCAGCGACGGCGTGCTCGACGGAGATGGCGACGGCTACGCGGAGTGTGAGGACGACTGCGACGACACGGACGACTCGATTCATCCTGGCGCTGACGAGGTCTGCGACGACGTGGACAACGACTGCGACGCCAGCGTCGACGAGGACGTGCAGCTCACCTTCTACGCCGACGCGGATGGGGACGGCTACGGAGATGCCTCGAGCACCACCCTGGCCTGCAGCCCACCCTCTGGGTTCACCGACGACGACACCGACTGCGACGACAGCGCGCTCAGCGTGCACCCGAGCGCCGACGAGTACTGCAACGGCATCGACGACGACTGCGATGCCTCGGTCGACGAGGACCACGCGGTGGACGCGCCCACCTGGTACATGGACGACGACGGCGACGGCTACGGCGACAGCGCCGCGTCCATGGCCGCGTGTGCCCAGCCCACCGGCTACCTCTCCGATGGCACCGACTGCGACGACGGCTCCGCCGACGCCCACCCAGGCGGTGCCGAGATCTGCGACGGCCTGGACAACGACTGCGACGGCACGACGGACTACGACCACAACTTCCCGGCGGACTACACCCTCATCCAGGACGCCATCGACGCCGCCCTGCCTGGCGAGCGCGTGTGTGTGCTGGACGGACTGTGGGAAGAGTCGATCACCGTGTCGAGCGACATCATCCTCGAGGGCCAGAGCCGCGAGGGGACCATCCTCGACGCGGACAGCTACGACGTCGTGATGACCCTGGTCGGGCTGGACAGCAGCGCAGAGATCCGAAGTTTCAGCCTCATGTACGGCGCCAGCACCATCGGCGCGGCGCTGTCGATCTACACCAGCAGCGCCCTGGTCGAGGATCTGCTCATCACGAACCACGAGCTCACCTACCTGGACGACCCGTGCCTCGGCGTACTGGTCAACATCGACGGAGGTGCCCCGGTGCTGGACGGCCTCGAGATCGTGGACAACGGCGTGTCGTGTGACTCGCTGCGGGGCCTGATCTACGTGAGCAACCGGGCCACGCTCACCCTCGACCACCTGGACATCCGGGGCAACAGGCTGGGTGGCGGCTACGAGCTGTACGGTGGGCTGGTCAACGACGACGCCACCGTCACCATCACCAACGCCATCATCGCGGGGAACACCGGCATCGCGTTCTTCGGCGAGGCCGACATGCACGGTATGGCGTTCGCCGGGCTCGACGGCAGCACCATCGAGGTCACCAACGCCACCATCGTCGGCAACGAGGTCGATGCCGGAACCGGGCTGGCCTACGGGGCGGTCATGGACTCGGCCGACAGCGGCACCATCCTGAACAACGTCACCGTGAGCGCGAACGTCGCCTCCGGCGACGAGGTCTACGGCTCCATCGCCGTGGACTCCAACTTCTGGACCTACAGCAACTTCTACGACCAGGCCACGCCTCTGTTCGGCGATGGCCTCGAGCCGGTCGGCACAGCCGACAACATCGGCGTCGACCCGGACTTCACGACGATCTCTGCGCGGTACCCCTGGGACTGGGACCTCACCCTCGACCCCGGCTCCTTGCTCATCGATGCCGGAGACCCCCTGATCCTGGACGCCGATGGAACCCGCTCGGACATCGGGGCCTACGGCGGTCCCGGCAGCGACGGCTGGTAGGAGCGAGCATGGCGGCGCTTCGACCAGGCACCATCATCGATCGCTACGTCGTCGAGGGCCTGCTGGGTCAGGGTGGCATGGCGGTGGTCTACCGTGTACGCCACAAGGATCTCGACAGCATCCACGCCCTCAAGGTCCTGACCGTCCACTCCACCAGCATCCGCGAGCGCCTGCACCAAGAGGGCAAGGCCCAGGCCCGGATGCGCCACCCCAACATCGTCTCGGTCACCGATCTGGTGGACGTACACGGGGCGCCGGGCCTGATCATGGAGTGTGTCGACGGGCCCGACCTCAGCCAGGTCATGCCGCTGATCCAGGGGGATCTACAGCTCGCGGACACCCTGGCCAGGGGCATCATCTCAGGAGTGCTCGAGGCCCACCGCCTGGGCATGGTGCACCGGGATCTCAAGCCCGCCAACATCCTCATCGCCAAGCAGGGCGATCAACCCGTGCCCAAGGTCACGGACTTCGGCTTGGTCAAGGTGCTCATCGCCGAAGGTGACGGCCCGGACCGCACCCAGGCGGGCTCCACTATGGGCACCCCCGCCTACATGGCCCCCGAGCAGATCCGCGACCCGCGTCTGGTCGATGCCCGTGCCGATCTGTTCTCCCTGGGCGTGATCCTCTACGAGATCGTCTGCGGCTGCAAGCCCTTCGAGGGCGGCGACATGCTCGACCTGTTCACCGCCATCACCTCGGGCAACTTCGTCCCTCCCCGGGAGCTGCGACCCGACCTACCGGAGCGCATGGAGCGGGCCATCATGGGGGCCCTGGAGGTCCAGCGCGAGCAACGCATCCCCAACTGCCGGGTGCTCTTCGAGGTCTGGGAGGGCCGCCTGGTGGACTGGCGGGCCATGTCCCTGGACAAGGCCGGCGAAGCATCGCCACGTTGGGACGCAGTCCTGGGCTCGGCCTGGACAGACGGCGCGGAGCTGTCCAACTCCATGACCGCCGTGCCCAGCTCCCTGGAGCCCGCGCCTCGGACCATGCCCCCACAGGCCACCGAGGGCAGCTCCGAGACCTACTACGACGAGCTGTCCGAGCCAGCCGTCGACGCGCCGCCCGCCCCGGCGGCCGGAGGCGCAGAGACCCTCTACCACCCCCCGCCCCAGCCGGAGGACCGGCTCCCTCCCCAGGGCGTGGTGCCCGCCTCGAGCCCGCCCACCCCGCTCGCCAAGTCCCATTCTCCGGCCAGGCGCAGCCTGCTGCCCTGGGGCCTGGCCGCCATGGGCCTGGCCGCCGCGCTGGCGCTGGGGACGTTCCTGTTCCAGGACCCGCCCGTGCCCTCCCCGTTGGAGCCCGGGCCGCCCGCTGCCGCCGAGCCAGCAGCAGCCCCAGCACCGGCCGCCGAGGAGCTCGAGCCAGCGGCCATGGGTCAAGATCCCGCCGGGCCTGCCGAGGCCGCCGAGCTTCCGCCCGCCGCGCCCCCCGAGCCCGCAGCCCCAGCGCCGCCCGCCACACACACAGCCCCCCAGGCGCCCGCAGACAAGCCCGAGCCTGCGCAACGCGAGCCAAGGCCAGAGCCAGCGTCAGCACCAGAGCCAGCGTCAGCACCAGAGCCAGCGTCAGCACCAGAGCCAGAGCCAGAGCCAGAGCCAGAGCCAGAGCCGGGGGTAGCGGTCGCACCCGAACCGGTCGCCGCCCCCACCACCGCCACGGTGGCCGTCGAGGGCGGCATCCGGGTCTGGCTCGTGGGCAGCGCAGGCCGCTTCCCCCCCGGCGAGGTCCCACCGGGCAGCTACACCATCAAGGCTTTCTTCGATCCCATGCAGCCCCTGGACGCGGGCAACTTCTCCGCCAAGGCCGGCGACAAGCTGACCGTCAAGTGCTCCACGGCCATGGCTCGCTGCACCGCCGCTCCCAGCTAGTCCCTCTTCGGAGCCACCATGGCCGTCAAGAAACAGGTCACCGTCCGGATCTTCCACGCCCAGGCGCGCCGCATCGACTGCGAGCACTGCGGTCAGCCCTACAGCTTCATCGAGGGCAAGGGCTCCAGCGGCGAAGCCGAGGGAAACGTGCTGCTGTCGGACTCCGAGGAGCTCGGCCGCACCGCCTTCCGCCAGCTCGCCACCAGCCTCGAGAAGACCGCTCGGGACCCCCAGCGGGGGGAAGGGCGCTGCCCCCACTGCCATCAGCTGCAGGGCTGGATGGTCGCCAACGATCGCAAGGGCAACATGGGCTGCTTCGGGATCTCGGGCTTGATCCTCGGGGTCATCGTCACGGTGGCCACCTCCTGGTTCACCGATGGTGCCACCTGGGCCATCGTGGGTGGTCTCCTGCTCACCGTGGTGCTGCTGGCTGGGGGCGTCGCGGGGGGAGCCGCCATCTCCGAGAAGCCCGGCGCCAAGCCCGACCACGTCGACCCCAAGGTCAAGACCGACGAGCAGCTGCTGGCCTGGATGGAGCTCTGCCTCTCCCGCAACCAGGACCCCCTGCTCCAGTGGTGCTACGACAACGGCCAGGAACCCCACGCCAAGGCCATGCACTTCTCCCTGGGCATCCTGGACCTCGCAGAGGAACCCTCCGGCGTACCCGAGGCCCTGAGTACCGAGGGTCGCCTGCGGGCGTTGGACCACATGGACTGACCACCCCAGGCCAAACGGCAGCCTGGCTCCACACACCCCACCTGGAGTATCCTGTCGCCAGTCCCGGAGGGCCGCTGCATGAACCCCGACGTCCTGGTGATCGGCGCAGGCCTCGGAGGCCTGTCGTGCGCGGTGGAGCTGGCGCGCCAGGGCATGAAGGTCCGGGTGCTCGAGGCCGCGGCGCTGCCTGGCGGGTGCCTGCGCACCTTCCGCAAGCGCGGCCATCACTTCCACTTGAGCCCTCAGTACATGGGCGCGCTGAAGCCCGGCGGCGCCACTGACGGGGTGCTCGCCAGCCTGGGAGTGCTGGACCGCCTCGAGCTCCAGCGCCCCGCCATCTTCCTGACCGCCGAGCTGCCTGAGCTGCACCTGCAGCTGCCCAACGATCGGGACGACCTGCTCCGGGTGCTCTGCGCGCGCTTCCCCCGTGAGCAAGCGGGCATCCACTCCTTCTTCGAGGCCGCCGAGCGGCTCGCAGACGCCGTGGTGGAGAGCACGCTCTTCCCCGACCGCAACCCCACGGCCTGGCGTGGGCTGCTCGAGACCTGGCGTGGCCGCAGCTTCCAGAAGATGTTGGCCGAGCATGTGGTCGATCCTCGCCTGCACACACTCTTGGGCCAGACCTGGATGAACACGGGGCTGCCGCCCAGCCAGGCCGCCGCACCCTTCGCTGCCGCCGTCTTCGCCAGCGGCTGGATCGAGGGCGTACACACCCTCGTGGGCGGCGGCACATCCCTGGTGCGGGCCCTCAACGACCGCCTGCTGGAGCTGGGGGGCGAGTGCCAGCTCAACGCCCCGGTCGCCCGCATCATCGTCGACCGCGCCGGCATCCAGGGCGTGGTCCTGGCCGACGACACCGTCATCGACTGCTCCCTGGTGGTGGCCGCCATCGACCCCTTCCAGGTCTTCTTCGAGCTCATCCCCGGGCCGGAGGTCTCGCGGCTGTTCCGCTTCCGCCTCGAGCGCATGGAGCCCTCCATCTCTATGTACGCCCTGCACCTGGGCCTGGACTGCCCGCCCTCCCAGCTGGGGGTGGCCGGCAGCACCACCTTCGTCAACCCTCAGCAGGATCACGACGAGGCCTACCGCCGCGCGGTCGAGGGCGAGCTGCACCACAGCTCGTGGCGCATGACCAGCTACGAGGGCAGCCACGACGAGTGTTTCCCACCCGGCGAGGGCATCGTGGCCATGACCGAGGTGACGCCGGCGGGGAGCTGGCTCGAGGTCGACGGGGAGACCGCCCTCGAGCTCGAGGCAGCGGTCACCGAGACCCTGATGACCAAGGCCGAGCGGCGCTACCCAGGCCTGGAGTCCCACACCGTGCAGCGCACCCTGGCCACGCCCCGCACGCTGCGCGATACCTTCAAGACCCACCAGGGCGCCGCCTACGGCCTGGCTCAGCTGCCATCCCAGTCGGGGGGCGACCGCCTGGGCGTGCGCGCTCCCATCGCGGGCCTGTTCCTGGCGGGGGCCTGGACCCGGGCCGGAGGTGGCGTGGAGGCCACCATGGTGGGCGGTGTACAGACGGCCAAGGCTGCGCTGGTCTACGCCGGCCGGACGCCCACCGCCCCACCCGCGCGCCTGCGCAGTGAGCCCACCCCCGCGCCCGAAGAACCCGTGAAGGAGCGGCCGCCGGGCCTGGCCTGGCCCGAAGAGCTCTCCTCTGTGACCGACTACTTCGAGCACAGGCACCACTCGATGGTCTACGGCTGCGATCTCAACGCCCGGGGTTACGCAGACGTAGAGGCCTACCTGCGCTTCCTGGATCGGGCCCGCACCGAGGCCATCGAGGCTATCTGCGAAGCCCGGGGAGAGCCCTCGTGGCACGACAGCCACGTGGTCAACGTCTACCGGGTGCAGGCCCGCTTCGCGACCATCGCCCGGCTCGGGGCCAAGCTCCAGGTGCGCACTGGCCTGCGCGGCACCTCCTCCCACCGGGGCACCTTCGGCCAGCGCATCGTCGACCCCGCCTTGGACCGGCTGCTGCTGGATGGGCGCGTCGACGTCACCTTCCTGGACCGGCAAGGCGCCATGGTCCCCGTGCCCCCCGGCATGCCCAGCGGAGGCCCGGCCCCTGGCCTCAGCGGCGAACCCAGCCCCCGCCTGCTCCCACTCTCGGAGCACGAGTGGTTCCCGTTCCGTAGCCGCACCCGGATCCACTTCGAGGACACCGATCTCCAGGGAATCACCTTCCATGTCTCCTACGTGCGCTTCGCTGAGCGGGCCCTGTTCGATCTGGTGCGCACCGTCTGGCCCAACCTTGGGCTGACGGACTGGATGCAGCGCTACCGGGTGAGCGTCTGCGGCCTGGACCTACGCTTCCTGCGGCCCACCAAGCTGGGCGACCGGCTGGACATCTGGACGGGCGTGCTCGACGTCAGCTCCAGCGAGCTGGCCTTCGGCCAGCGCTTCACCATGGCGGACACCGACGAGCTCACCGCCGACCTGGTCACCATCGTGGAGTTCCGCGACGAGCGCGAGCGGGTCATCGAGCTGCCGCGTCAGGCCGCAGAGATCGCCAAAGCGAACCTGCTGCGGCTGGCCAAGGCCAGGGCTAACGCCCCGCCTCCGGCTCGATCACCTCGTCGGTGAAGTCCAGCAGCATGGGGTCCAGTTCCATCCCGAGGCTGTGGAGCACGCCCTTGTTGATGAGCACCCGGGCCCCCTGAGGCCGCAGCATGGCGAGGTCGCCTGGCTCAGCGCCCATGTCGAGAATCCGCGTGGCGAGATCGGCCGCCTGGGTGCCGGTGAGCCCGTAGTCGGGAACGACCGCCAGCAGCGCGCCGGACCGCGCGAGCGCCTCGGAGGTGGCGATGATGGGGATTCCAACGCGCGCGGCCTGTTCGCGAACGAACCGGAAGTTCTCGGGTGTGAGCACCTCTGGATCGTGGATCACCAGCAGCGCATCCACCCGCTTCGAGATGCGGGTGCAGGCCCCCCGCACGTCGCGGTGGTCCTGGACCGACGAGACGTCCAGCTCGAGCTGGGCGTTGCGGGCTGCGGTGCGCAGCTCCTGGACCGCCGGGTTCTGGTTGGTGAGGATCACGCCGATCTTGCGGACCTCGGGCAGGAAGAGCTGCACCTGGCCCATCAGGGTCTCATAGGGGATCTCGAAGCCCACGCCGGTGACGCCCATGCCCTCGAGCCCGTAGCGGGCAGGGTCGCGGATCATGCCGTAGACCAGCGGGACATGCGGCATCTGCTCGTGGGCCATCCAAGCCGCCTTGGCGCCCAGGGCGAAGACCAGGGGGGGCGGGTCGAAGCGCAAGCGGGTGACGATGTCCTTGGCCACCGAGCGCTGACCCTCGATGTTCAGCACGGTGACCGGACGCCCGATGGCCTGCTCGAAGGCTTCGATGGGTGCGTCGTAGACCGACAGATCGTCGCTCTTGAGCACCACCACCGACTCGATGGCCAGCGCCACGGGGGCGACGGTCAGGCCGAACAGCACCAAGCCGGCGCGCAGGGCGCCCAGGCAGAGGGTGCGCGGAGAATCAGCGGCGGCGCTTGGAGTCGTCATCCTGGGGCTCCCCTTGCTGCCCATCGAAAGAACAGGTGGACAGGACGGGCTTGGTGCTGACGACCGTAGCCTGCTGCTCACAGATCTGGCCAGCAGGCCCATGCACCACCACCCGGTGGGCACCCAGGGCGTAGGAACCCTGGTGCGGTGTCGTACCCACGGAGACACCGTCGATGGAGACAGGGAGGGCCTTGGGCATGCTGTTGACCAACAGCTTGCCCTTGGGCCCATCCTGGGCCGGAGCCGGTTCCGGCTCGGGCTGGGCGGGCGGATCCTCTTTCGGCCCGGCCTCGACCACCGGCTCGGGCTCGACCGCCGGCTCGGGCTCGACCTGCTGTGCGGACCCAGCGTCGCCACCAGGAGCGCCGGCGACGGCCTGATCCCCGCCGGGCGACTCGTCTGCGCCAGGCTGGCTGGTGGAGCCGGGCGAGGCCTGGCTGGCGCCGCCAGAGGAACCGGTGGCCGAAGCCGTGCCGCTGGAAGAGGGCCGAGAGCCTGCCTGGGTCGAGCCGGACGACCCACCGCTGGTCCGCGCCGGTTCGCTGGCGACGACGGCGTCGTTGGCCCCTGCCAGGGGCTCATCGCTGGGCCGATCCGCGCCGTCATCCCCTGGCTGGGGCTCGATCTCACCAGGCCCAGATCCAACCAGATCGGCGAAGCTGAACTCGGGCGACGGTTCCAGCTGGCGTTCCTGGAGCAGCAGCGCCACGGCCCCGCCCCCGATCACCACGGCGACGCCGGCCACGAGCGCACCCAGCAGCAGCAGCAGCAACAGGCTGCGGCGCGGCTTGGGGGGCGGCTCGATCAGCTCGCGGGGGAGCTCTTGGGTGTTGCCGTCGAGCTCCTGGGTGACCTGGGCCCCACCCAGGGTGCCCTGGGTGGTGTCCGCACGGCCGACGGGAGGCGGCACGACCATGGAGACCGAGCGCGACACCTCGTGGCTGGACTCGTGGTAGCCCTTGAGCCGCGCGGCGATGCCCTCGACCTGCTGCGGCGCCAGGCTGCTCACCAAGGCCGCGCGCTCGTCCTGGGTGGCCAGGCCGCCCACGATGTCGGCGGCTCGCTCGACGGCCTTTCGGAAGGCGCGGGCGTCCGGGAAGCGTCGATCCCGATCCCGGGACAGGGCGCGGGCGTGCAGCTCCAGCAGAAAGTCGCGGTCCGGGAACTCGGGGGGCACCTGCAGCGGAGGGATCTGGCCCATGACGATGCGGTGCATGATCTGCAGCTCGGTGAGCCCATGGAAGGGACCCACGCCAGCCACCAGCTCGTGGAGCATCAGCCCCACGGCGTACAGATCCGTGCGGCCGTCCAGGGTGACGTTCCCCTCGATCTGCTCGGGCGACATGTAGGCGAACTTGCCCTTGAGGCTGCGGCCCTGGGTCTTCTCGAGGCGGTCTTCGGCCAGGGCGACGCCGAAGTCGATGACCTTGACCTCGCCCCTCATGGACACCATGACGTTGCGCGGGTTGATGTCGCGGTGCACCAGGTTCATGGGGCGGCCGAGGGTGTCGGCCTTGGTGTGGGCGTACTGCAGGCCCCGCAGCACCTCGTGGAGCACCGAGAAGCAGAAGCGCAGGGGCAGGCGGTGCCCCATGCCGTGGGCCGCGCGCTGCAGGGCGCGCAGATCCAGCCCCGGCACGTACTCCATGACCATGAAGTACTCTTCGCGCCCTGTGATGCCGTCCACCTGCTTGCCGAAGTCGTAGACCCCCACGATGTTGCCGTGGTGGAGCTCGGCGTTGATGCGGGCCTCGTCCATGAACATGCGGACGTAGGACTCGTCGGCCAGGTTGCTGCGCGCCACCCGCTTGATGGCCACGAAGCGCACGAAGCTGGTGTCGTCGACGCCGCGATGCGCCAGATCGACCTCGGACATACCCCCCGCCCCGATAGGCTCGAGGAGGACATACTTTCCGTACTGTCGAGGATAGGGGGTCACGAAGTGCTCCGGTCCGGGCCCAAGCGGCCCGCACCCATCCGGTCAGCACCCAGTGTACACCCATCGTCACCCGACGCGATCCGCGAAGCCCGCGGTACGCCGCTTCGCAGCAACGCCACGAGCTTGAGGTAGTGGCCTTCGGGGTGCCCGGCCGCCACGGGGTGATCCGCAGGCTCGCGCGCCTGGTGCACCTGCACCCAGGGCCCTCCAGCCTTGCCCACGCCATGGCGCACCGCCTCGAGCCAGCGGTCCTCCCGCAGGCGCGCCGTGCAGGAGGCCGTGACGAACAACCCGCCTCGCTCCACCATGGTGGCGGCGTGGGCATTCAGGTCTCGGTACGCCGAGCGGGCCGCGCCGTCGGAGCGGGTTCCATGGGAGAGGGAGGGGGGGTCGTTGATCACCAGGCCCACCTGCCGTGGCGGACGCCAGTGGAAGGCGTCCGCTTGCTCGAACCCGTGGTGATCGGGGTCGAGTCCGTTGAGCCTGAAGTTCTCCCGCGCGTCGGCCAAGGCCTCGGGCGCCTGGTCCACCGTGACGGTTCGCCCGGATCCCGCCGCCGCGGCATGCACGGAGAAGCCGCCGTTATAGCCGAAGAGGTTGACCACCTCGCGCCCGCGCGCCCACCCCGCCACCCGGTGACGGTTCTCGCGCTGATCCAGGAACAGCCCAGTCTTCTGGCCCTGACGCACCCGCACCAGGAAGCGCAGGCCGTGCTCCAGCACCACGAGCTCCTCTGGGGCTTCGGGCCCCGCCAACAGCTCGAGCCCACGCCCGCCATCCACCCGCTGCACGCCGAGGCGTCGGACCACGGTGCGCACCCACGGGAGCTGGGACAGCGCACGAACCAGCAGCGGCAGGTGGGACACCCACGCCTGACTGTACAAGCGCAGCACGGCCACCTGGGCGTAGCGGTCCACCACCACGCCGGGCAGGCCATCGCCAGCGCCGTTCACCAGGCGGTAGGCGTCCGTGGCCGCGGGCACCATGGCCCTGCGCCAGGCCTGGGCCGCGTGGATGCGCTGGGGCAGCAGCTCGCCCAGGGGCAGGGGGTGACGCCCCAGGACACGGACCACGATGTCGCCCTGATCGGCCAGGCCGAAGGCCACCGGCCGACCGCGGCCGTCCAACAGCCGCACAAGCTCGCCCACGGGGGCGGAGCCGCGCACACCGCCGCTGTACACCCAGGGGTGTCCCCGGGCCACGGGACCGACGGTGTCGTTTTCGAGGATCAGGTCGATCAGGGCTCGCTCCAGGCCACGGGGGCCGACCGCAGAAATTTCGAACGTGCCGAATAATAGCGGACCCGACCCGTCGAGGCGCAGTGTACGCGAGCCGTCCACTCGAAAAAAAGGTCAACCCAGGAGTCCACGATGAACCGCTCCCTGATCGCCGCCGCCCTCCTCGCCCTCCCCGCCTGCTACGTCTACGACACCGACAGCCGGCCCGGGCCCATCAACTACGCCCCCTCCATCACCTGGGCCGACGCGGGCTGCTTCTGGGACAACGGCGCCCACGACTGGATCTGGTACTTCGACGCAGACGTGACCGACCCCGATGGCACTCTGGATGTCTGGGAGGTCTACGCAGACGTCTTCGACGAGCGCACGGGCGAGCTGGTGGACAGCTTCTTGTTGTCGGACTTCGGCGGCGGCTTCTGGAGCACCGAGTGGGTGCAGCGCCAGACCTGGCTGGACTGCGCCTACGGAGGCTACGTGGTGGACTTCGTCGCCTACGACACCTACGACGCCTTCGACACGTACGCGGTCTACCCCTACCTGGGCTGGTGACCGCGCCAAATCCCGCCCGACCGAACCCCCCGCAGCCGCGGGGGGTTCGTCGCTTCAGGTGCCGCTCCTCCCCGGCCGGGTAGTGCGTGCTGCACGGGGTTGGAGACGATCCCTGAAAATCTTCTCGACAAATCACTGTTGACCTGGCAAGATCAGCTTGATCCGTCGACGCCCGCTGTGGTAACGCTGGTCCATCCCCCCTCCCCTTCCCCGCTCGCGCTCTCCTTGCTCCCCCGCTCCCCGCCCCTCCCCCCCATGATCGACGATCTCACCGCAGCTCCGAACAGGAGCCCTTCGGTCCAGCTGGATCCCACCGTGCAGCCGCCGGTCATCCTGCTCGACCACCAGGCCAGCTGGACCGAGATCCGCGAGGACGCCCGCGCGGTGCTCGAGAACGTCAGCGCAGCGTGGGGCGGCGCCGAGGCCCACCTGGACCTGGGGCTGCGAGAGCCAGACCTGTTCGACCTGCGACGCCTGATGCACATGTTGAAGGACGACTTCGACATCAACATCGTCGGGATGCGCTGCCAGGATCTCGCCCTGCGCCGCTTCGCAGAGCGGGAGCTCAAGGTCCGCATCCACCTGCAGAGCACGGCGCCAGCCCCCGAAGCCGCGGGGCTGCCCAGCGAGGCCGAGCCCAGCGCCGAGATCGAGCCGTGCACGACCGCGGAGACCACCCCTGAGCCCGTCCGGGAGGCCCCCCTCTCCCATGACCCGGACACCGCCTCCGAGCCCCTGGGCGCCACCGGCTCCCAGCTCCGCATCGTGGAGCGCACCCTGCGCGGCGGCATCGTGCTGCGGCACAGCGGCGATCTGCTGCTCTTTGGCGACGTCAACCCCGGCGCCGAGGTCATCGCCGGCGGCAGCATCACGGTCCTGGGGACCATGAAGGGCATGGCCCACGCCGGCACCAGGATGGGCGATCGGTCCTGGATCATGGCCCACGAGCTGCGACCCACACAGCTGCGCATCGGGCAGCGCATCATCGCCACCGAGCCGTCCAAGCATGGCGCTCCCCGGGCCGCCGGCCCCGAGATCGCTTTCGTTCGTGACGGCGTCATCGTCACCGAGCCTTACCGAGGCCGCTTGCCTCGCAACGCCAGCAGAAGGAGCGACGCATGAGCCAATGCATCGTCATCACATCCGGCAAGGGGGGCGTGGGCAAGACCACGACCACCGCCAACCTGGGCGTGGCCCTCGCACTCCTGGGCAACCGCGTGGCGGTGGTGGACGCCGACATCGGCCTCCGCAACCTCGACGTTGTCCTGGGCCTCGAGAACCGCATCGTCTACGACCTTGTGCATGTCATCGAAGGGGAGTGCAAGCTCAAGCAAGCGCTCATCAAGGACAAGCGGGTCGAAGGCCTCTCCCTCCTGCCCGCGGCTCAGACCCGGGACAAGTCCGCCGTCTCGCCCGATCAGATGCGACGCCTGGTGGCCCAGCTCAAAGAGACCCACGACTACGTGCTGGTGGATTGCCCCGCGGGTATCGAGCAGGGCTTCAAGACCAGCATCGCCGGAGCGGACCGGGCCATCATCGTCACCACGCCCGAGGTCAGCGCCATCCGCGACGCGGACCGCATCATCGGCCTGGTCGAGGCCGCCGAGATGCCCGAGCCCGAGCTCATCATCAACCGCTACCGGCGCAACATGGTCCGGGCGGGCGACATGATGGACAAGGACGACATTCTGGAGATCCTCGCCATCCCGCTCATCGGCCTGATCCCCGAGAGCGAGGAGGTCATCATCAGCACCAACCGCGGCCACCCCGCGTCCATGGACGCCGACTCCATCGTGGGCGAGGCCATGCGCCGGGTAGCGCGGCGGGTACACGGTGAGCTGGAGGTGCCCTTCGCCGCCCTGGAGCAGGACGAAGGCATGTGGGTGTCGTTCAAGCGCTGGATGGGCCTGGCCCCAGCCCGGGAGGTGGTGGGATGATGCACCTCATCAACAAGTTCTTTGGCAGGGGCAGCAACTCCAAAGAAGACGCCAAGCAGCGCCTGAAGTTTCTGCTCATCCACGATCAGGTGGACATGACCCCCGCCCAGCTCGAGGCCATGAAGGCTGAGATCATGGAGGTCATCGCCCGCTACATGGACGTGGACCAGAGCGACACGGTCTTCAAGCTCGAGCGCCTACAGGACAAGGTGGCCCTGGTCAGCTCCGTGCCCGTCAAGCGCGTCACGGCCCGCTCGGCCCTCCACGGCACCGCCTGAACGCCTGCCGAGGCCTAGGGCCTCTCACCGTCCCTCGGCTCTGCGAGCTTCTCCGCCGGATCCTCTGGATCCGGCGGCTCTCGGTTCAGGAACAGGACCCGCTCGGCGAGGATGGCGCCCAGGCGCTCGGCCACCTCGCGGCTGACCACGTGGAAGCTCGGCTCGCCGAAGCTGTCGACCCACACCACCGCCAGACGGCCCAGCCGTAGCTGCTCGGCCAGCGAGCGTGGCAGGTCCAGCCGATGGAGGAAGACGCCTCCCGGGGTGTGGTGCCAGAAGGGCTGTGACCCTGCGGCGGCACGCATGGAGTGGTGTTCGACGATCTGGTTGGCCCGCAGGCTGCGGGCCGAGGCTTCCTGCTCGACCTGGACGCGGCGACGCAGGGCATGACGCTCGGCCGCGGCCGCCAGGCGCTGTTGCTCGGCTTGTTCCATGGCCGCGCGCTCGAGGTCCTTCTTGCGCCCGCGGGCGGCCTGCTCGAGCTTGCGCTGGCGCTTGAGCTCACGCTCCGCCGCCTGCTTCTGCTTGCGGTCGACCACCCCGGCCTTGAGCAGCTGGTCGCGCAGGGACATGGCTGGCCTATTCTCCCTCGACCCAGCGGCGCGCAGCCTGGACGAAGGGGCTCTTGCGAGGCGCAGCCTCGAGGTAGGCCTGGGCCAGCTTCAGGGCCTCGGCCTGGGAGCCCTGCTGGCGCCGGAGACAGGCATGGTGCCAGGCGAGCTCGGGGCGGGGCCGCTTGGCCGCGGCCAAAGCCTGGAGCCGCTTCGATGCGCTCTCCACATCACCCGCCAGCAGCAGCAGGACCGCACGCGCGTAGGCGCCCGCGGCGCGATTGGAGAGCTGGGGCTCGAGCAGGGCCAGCAGCTGCCGAGAGGCAGGGGCGATGTCGAAGCTCTGGAGCGCGAGCTGGTCCACCACGGCAGGGAGGTCCTTCTCGCCCAGGCGCCCGTAGGAGCTGGAGCCGATCTGGATCACCTCGCTGGCTTCCTGGCCCTCGAACCACGACCGCAGCACGCGCACGGGCCTCGGCCCCTGACCGGCGAACATGGGGCTGTCGAGGACGCTGCCCTCGAGGCTCCAGGGCGCCTGCTGCATGGAATCGTCGGCACCCACCAGCACGGTGCTGGGCAGGACGATGAGCGTGGTGGTCGGGTCGCGCTCGGGGCGCTGCTCACCGCAGTCCAGGCCGCTCCCGGCCCAGCAGCCCAGGATGTGCTCGCTGGACAGCCCGGTGGGGAAGCCCTCGAGCAGCTCCTGCAGCAGAGGCAGCCAGCGCTCCTCGAGGCGGGAGGCGAGGTCCTGGACCTGGGGGCGCAGCTGCCACAGGCCTGTACGCCAGGCGATCCGCGCCAGACCCAGGCTGGCATCCGAGCGCAGCCGACGCTCGGACAGCAGCGCGCTCAGCGCGGCGGCCATGCGAGGATCGCCGTTGACGCTGCCGGAACACACCAGTCGCTCGAGCCCCACGAGGGCCCCGGTGCGAACATCCACCCGGGGATCGCGCACACCCTGTCCGAGGTTGCGGACCACCGCGGGATCGCCCGCGCAGGCCAGCACCTGGAACAGGCCGGTGTTGCGCCCGGGATCCACCGACCGCAGCTGGTGGATGATGGCCGCGCGGCGCTGCGGGGAGAGGGCGTCCCGATGGGGCTCGAGGCGGTAGCGGGAGAGCACGTCGGCGGCGGCGCTGGCCGCGGCCAGGCGCACACCAGGGGACTTGTCCCCCAGCGCTGCCTGCAGCAGCAGGTCGATCACCTGTTCGTCACCGGCCCGACCCAGCTCGCGGACGGCCTCGGCGCGCACCGCGACGCCGCCGCTGTCGAATGAGGCCAGGGTGTCTAGTTGCTTGGTCAAAGCACCTCCCCAGGGGGGCTGTGCCCGCAGCGGACACGTGAAGGACAGGCCACTCGCCTATCAAGCTGCCCCCACCGGGGCGAGCGCAGCCCCCACCTGGGCCATGGGCGACCCAAGCCACCCCGGAGGCGATAGCTTGGAGGGACGCCAGGAGGTCCCATGTCCCGCTTCGAACCCCTGCCCCTGCTCTTCGCCGCCACCTTGGCCGCAGGCTGCGGCAGCACCATCCACGCCCAGTACGAGGAGGCCCGCCTCGAAGCCCTGGCCGACCCGGGGCCCACGGCGTCGGACTGGGCCGCTGACGGCGAGCTCGGCCTGTCCTGGGACCTGGTCACCACCCTGGCCGTGCGGGAGCTCCAGCAGCGCCTCGAGAGCCCCGACAGCCGCCTGCGCATCGAGCTCCCCCTGGGCGCCGAGGCCAGCCTGGCCCCCAGGGTCGAGCTCACCGAAACCGAGATCGGACCGGCCCGCGCCTGCGACGCCTGCGTGCGGGTCTCGGCCGGCTTCGACGGAGAGCTGGACTGGAAGCTGGGCAGCCTGAAGGGCTCGGTGCCCATGAATCTGAACGTCCAGGCGGTGCTCGAGATGGTCGCCCGCGCCCAGGGTGAGGCCACCGTGGTCGAGGCGCAGCTGAAGCGCGCCACGGTCGAACTGCCCAAGGATCTCCAGGTGGATCGCCTGCGGGTGGACCTGAACGACCCCCTGGTGCGCTGGCTCCAGGGGCTCATCGAGAGAGAGTTCCCGCCCATCCCCGTGGCCGAGATCGGCACCGACGAGGTCCCGGTGCGCGCCGTCCGCCTGGGGGCGCAGCCCGAGTACCTCACCATCCAGGTGCTCACGAGCTCCCCGGTGCGCTCCGAGGCGGCCCTGACGCCCCTTGCGAGCGGGGACTGGTACCTCAGCCTCGACGAGCGCGTCCTGCTGGGGCTGGCGCGACGGGAGGCCTTCGAGACCGGCGAGCTGGACTTCGAGGTCTACGCGGACCCCCAGAGCCTCGCGGTAGACGAGCGGGCCTTCACCATGGGCCTGCGCCTGTGGAGGTTGGCGGGCGCCGGCTGGTGGCGCGACTACCAGGTCAGCGGCACCCTCGAGGTCGAAGACCAGCAGATCAAGCTCGAGCCCAGCGACGTGGTGGAGCTCGACCACAGCCGCGGCGCGGGCCTGGTGGACCCCCTGGCCCTGCTGGCCAAGGGCATCATCCTCGACGCCATCGAAGACGCCCTGCAGATCGCCCGTCCCGCCAAGCTCCAGGAGCCCATCGGCGGCGCCAAGCTGGTGCTCACCGTCGACCGCGCCCAGGGCGGCAGCGGCGCGCTGTCGCTGCAAGGCTCCGCCGAGATCCAGGAGCGCAAGCAGGGCAAGAAGGACAAGGGGCAGAAGAGCGGCAGCGAGGGCGGCAGCGGCTCCGGGAGCAAGAAGAGCAAGAGCAGCCGAAGCCAGCGATAGACACCGCCCGCCCCGGCCCACTGTGAACGAGCCCGCTCACTGCGGTAGGCTATTGGAACCCTCCCACCCCGAACCGCGATGCCCGTCTCCACCCGCACCAGCATCTCTCGGCGCCTCGTGTTCAGCCTGGCCATGTTCGCCATCGTCATCGGCACCGCCGAGGGCTTGGCCCGCGTGCTGGGCAAGGATGTGCTCGATCAGGCCGCCAGCCCGCCGCCCGTGTCCACCGAGGGTGCCCCCAACCTGCTGGGCAACCCCTTCCTGCTCTACGAGATGTCCCCGGGCAAGCGCTTCGAGAGCGGCATCGACATCGCCATCAACAGCTACGGCCTGCGGGGACCCGAGTGGTCCCGAGACAAGCCCAGCGGGGTTCGGCGGATCATGGCGGTGGGCGACTCCAGCGTCTACGGCTTCGGCGTCCAGGACGACGAGGTCTTCACCGCGAGGATCGACCAGGCCCTGGGCGACGCGGTCCAGGTCATCAACGCCGCCGTGCCAGGCTACTCCACCTACCAGGCCATCAACCTGCTGCAGATCCGCGGGCTCTCGCTCCAGCCCGATCTGCTCCTGGTAGGCTGCATCTGGTCCGACAACAACTTCGACTCGTTCGTGGACCGCGACCTGTTGGCGGCCTACTCGAGCTTCCGAAACCGCCACGCCCGCGCGGCCCACGATCTGCTGCGCCGATCCTCCCTCTACACCATCCTCGACTACAAGCTGCGGGTGCTGCGCACCTTCCCCGAGGAGCGCAGGGTGGGCTGGATGGTCGGCCGCGGCGAGAAGACCGGCGAACGACGAGTGCCCATCCGGGAGTACGCCCGCAACCTCGAGTCCATCGTGGAGCTGGCTCACGGGGCCGGCGCCGAGGTGGCCTTCATGGTGCTGCCCAACCGCGAGGACGTTCTCACCGTCAACGCGTCCGGAGCCGCCTGGGATCCGTACCGCGACGTGATGCGCGACACGGCCAAGCGGCACGGTGCGCCCGTGCTCGAGCTTCCCGCGCTCTTTGTCGAGGCGGGCGTCGAGGCCGACGCGCTGTTCCTGGACGAGATGCATCCCACGGCCCAAGGTCACCAGTTGTGGGCCGATCTGGCGCTGAACACCCTCGACGAGCGCGGCTGGGTGGCCGGCCAGCCCCTCGAGCGGGACCCGTTGCCCGGCGCCATGCCCGAGTACGAGGACAAGTTCGTCGAGGGCGAGCACGCTCCACCCGAAGGGGAGACGCCCCAGAGCGACCCCTCCCTCCAGGATCACCGCGGCACCTCGGTCGGACGGATCTCGGGCACCCTCGTCGTGCCTGCGGAACACGAAGGCGCCCCCATCCAGCTCGACGCCATGGCCCGGGGCACGGCTCAGCCCACCATCCTGGGCACCCAGCGGCTCGAGGGCGCCGGCCCCTTCCAGCTGCTGCTCTCCGATCTCGCCGACGTGGTGGTCTTCATCGCCTACATCGACAGCAACGGTGACGGCCCGGGGCCCGGCGACACCCGCATCGAGCTGTACGGAGGCGGCCTCGAGCTCCCTGCCAGCGGCGAGCTCGAGGGCGTGGAGCTCGATCTCGGCGCCGGAGCGGCCACCCACACCTTCGCCTCGGACCAGACCCAGGGTGGCGCCCAGCCCTCCAGCGATGGCGCGCCCCCCGCTGACGGCCAGCCCCAGAGCGCTCCCCAGAACGGTCCCCCGGCCTCTCAGGCCCCCAGCAGCAGTGGTCCCATCGTCACCGACCAACCCATGAAGGTGAAGGAGGGCCCGTGAGCGCTACCCTGCTCTCCCTGTTCCTGGCCTGCGGCGGCGAGCCGCCCCCACCGGCGCCCGAAGTCATCGAGCGACCCCTGCCTACGGCCGCGGATCTGCCGAGCTACGCGCAGGCCGAGGCCCTGGGCGAGAAGGCCCCCGGAGTGGGCGCCCGCCTGATCGCCGAGTCCACCACCCCCACCACCGAGGGCATCCGCGTTCCGCCTCCAGACGTCTATCGGCGGCTGGGCCCCCTGGCTGAGCAGCTCGGGCAGGGCTGGGCCACCCACGACGGGCTGCGCGCGGTGATGGTGCGCGACCATGGCGAGGCAGGCCACGAGCTCGAGCTCATCGACGTCGAGGGCCGGGCCCAAGCCACCCTGCCCTTCCCCGGCTACCCGGACGAGGCATGGTGGTCCCCTCGCTGGTCACGATCTGGGCGCTACCTCGCCCTGGGCACCATGTCCGGCGACCTCCTGGACATCACGATCTACGATGTCCAGACGGGGGTGGCCCAGGAGATCGCCACCCTGGCCCACGGCTTCGCCTGGTCCAACGCCACCGATCTGGGGGTCATCTCCTACTGGCCAGAGAAGATGGCGGCCTACCCCCAGCCCCGCTTCCACTTCTACCGCCCCGATCTGGGACGCAGCTGGTGCCCCCTCGAGCCGGGCGAGGACCAGGGGTGGGTCTTCACGGGCTTCTCGGCCATCGGCGAGGTGCTCTACCGCGAGCACCGGCGCGCGGCCGAGGGCGAGTTCGAGTGGGATCCGGTGGGCGAGCGCAGCGACCGCCTCACCCCCCAGCCGCCTCCGGACACCACGGCCCCCCAGCCCGAGCCCATCACCGATCTGCGCTCCTGGGCGCCCTGAGCGCTGCCTCCACAGGGCCGCCGCGCGCAAGACGCAGCGCCTTCAGAGCCTTCGTCCGCCCAGGCTGACGCCCAGGGCTGGCAGGTTGCGCTGCAGCACCAGGAAGGCGACGAAGATCATGAACCACCAGCCCGAGTAGATGGCTCCGATGGCCACCAGCACGGCCAGGCCGATGGAGATGACGGCCACCGCCTTGTGGGCTGCGATGGGCTTCACGCCCAGCAGCACCAGCCCTGCATCCAGCAGCTGACCCCCGTCCAGCGGGGCCATCGGCAGCAGGTTGAACAAGCTCCAGAAGATGTTGACCCACACCAGCTTGTCCAGCAGCTCCACCAGCAGCCCCATGGGGCTGGTGGAGGAGAGCCCCTCGGTGAAGCCCGCGAGCACCAGGGGCAGGTAGATGGCCAGCGACACCCCCCCCAGCAGCAACCCCGCGGCGGGACCGGCGGCCGTGACGAGCATGGAGCGACCCGGGCTGGGGCTGCGGCGATGGGTGGTGAGCCCACCGAAGCCATGGATGGTGATCTGGACGGGACCCAGGTGGAAGCCGCGGGCCACCAGGCCATGCCCCAGCTCGTGCACCAGGATGGAGACGAAGAGCACCACCGCCAGCACCACCCCGCCCAGCAGCGCCGAGGGCCCCCCGGAGGCGCGGCTCAGCAGGATGAAGCCCAGCACGATCCATGCGATGGGGTGGACCTCGATGGGGAAGCGCAGAAAACGGAAGTGCAGACTCTTCATGGTGACTCGCTCCTGTGGTTCCGACCCCTGGCGCCGGCCGGGGGTTCCTGCTCTTCTTCGTCCTGGGCGTCCTCGATCATGGGCTCATCGACCACCGAGAGCCAGTCCATCGCTATCGCCCAGCCCAGCCCGCAGAACAGGAACAGCACCACCGCCGCCCCCGCTGTCAGGTCCAACAGGCGGCTGGTGCGCTGCAGGTTGCGGACGAGCTCTTCCTGGCGCTGCTCGAGCAGCACCACCAGCTCCCGGCGCTGGCGCAGGTGCAGCTCGAGCGCCTCGAGGGGGTCTTCGCGCAGGGGCACCCCGGGCTGATCGGCCAGGATGGCCTCGAGGCTGCGCTGCTGGACCGTCAGGCGCTGCCCCGTGAGCGCCAGCAAGCGGGCGCGCAAGGGGTGCTCCAGGGCTGCCGCCTGCGCCAGGCCGCTCAAAGCCGCAGCCACACCGGGTTGCCCACCACCATCGTCCAGCGCCACGCGGAGCCCGTAGAGCGCGTCGTGCACCGCGAGGGTGTGGGCGTGCTCCCGGTGGGCTTCGAGCTCATCGAGCAGCGCCTGGACCTGATCACGGCTCGGCGGGGGGCTGGGGAGGGCTGGGTCCAGGATGGTCTCCGGAGACGGCTGTGCCCCGAATCTGGCCACAGCGGCGGTCCGGGGCAAGGGGCGGTGATCAGCGAAGAGACGGGCGCACGGGAGCCGGAGGTGAGCCCAGCGCTTGACAGCATACCCGGGGGACAGTACTTACGCGGGCCGCGCGCCCCAGGTCCTTGAGGCGCCAACGATCTGCCTGGAGACCGACATGGCTTCCAATACCAAGGTTACCGAGTACCGCCGCAAGCTCCGTCACGCCAAGGCTGGTCGTAAGGCCAAGAATGCGCGTCAGGCAAACGGCACCACTCCGGTCTTTCCGATCCACACGCCAGAGGCCGACGCCAACGCTCCGGCGCAGGTCTCTCCGGCCAAGGTTCAGAAAGACTAGGTGCTCGCCTTCGGGCGTCCCAGCTCGACGACCAACCCGCTGAGCAGTGCTTCGAGCACCAGCCTGGGGGGCACGTTCAGCAGCAGCCGCTGCCTGGCGTCTTCGAGGGATCGCTCCATGCGCTCGATGCCGCTGGGCCAGAGCCGCTCTGCCCAGTCACCGGCCAGTGCGCCCTGCGCGCTGTCCAGCACCCGCTCGGGCTGGCCCGCCGCGCAGCACACCGCGTCGCGCAGCAGCAGCTCCAGCACGTCCAGGCAGAGCCCCACCTTGGGCTCCCAGGCGGTGCGCGGAGAGGCGCTGAGCTTCTCGCAGTAGGCGAACAACCCCCCGGGCCCCTGGGAGAGGGCCTCGACCAGGGCGTCGCGAGCTTGGGCCAAGGACTCGAGCCGGCCGCCGCCGAGCTCGATGGCCAACCCGGGAGACCCCAGGGACAGCCTGGCCAAGCGTTCGGGCTCGGCCAAGCCGCGCCGAGCCAGCCAGGGCGCCAGATCGGCGGGGGGCACCGAGCGGAAGCGGACCCGCAGGGACCGCGAGATGACCGTGGGGAGCAGGCTCGCCACGCGGGAGGTGACCAGGATCCAGCCCGTAGCTTCGGGCGGCTCCTCGAGGGTCTTGAGCATCGCGTTGATGGCCTCGACCCGCACCAGATCCACCGGATCCACGATGATGAAGCGCCGGCGCGCGCTGTGGCGATGCAGAGCCAGCTGGCGGAGGACCTCGCGGACCTGGTCCACAGTGATGGTGCCGGAGGCCTTGCCGGGCGCTGGCGTGAGCTCGATGACGTCGGGGTGCTGACCGGCTGCGATGCTGCGACAGGGCCGGCAGGCCCCACAGGGAAGTGGCCCACCCGGGGGACCCTCGCAGTTGGCGGCCATGGCCAGGCGCAGGGCCACGGTGGCCTTGCCGACGCCCTGGCGGCCCTCGAAGAGGTAGCAGTGGTGCAGGCGATCGCTGCGCACCGCGGCCCAGAGCTGCCGGCAGGCTTGCTGCTGGCCCAGGATGTCATCGGTGCCCGGCGCGATGCTCGGACGGTCGTTCAGCTCGCTCATGGTCGACCGCTATCCCGTTCCGCCACGAAGCAGGCGCTCCTCGTGGGCCTTGAGGGTGTTGCGGCTCATGCCCAGCAGGGCGGCGGCGGACTTGCGGTTGCCGCCGGTGCGCGCCAGCACGGCCCTCAGCAGGGGGCGCTCGGCCCCGTCCAGCACCAGCCGATGCAGGGTCAGATCGCCCCCGGGCTCGTAGAGATCCACCACCCGCCGAATGGGCGCGTCCACCAGGTCCTCGAAGGCCGCTGCGGCCCCCACCGCCGCGGCGTCGGTGCTGGGCGCCACCAGCCGGCGAAGCTCGGCGGGCAGGTGCCGCGGCAGGATCAGCGCGCGATCCACCACGCTCAGCATGGACACCACGAAGGTCTCGAGCTCCCTGGCGTTGCGGGGCCAGCGGTAGCTCTCCACCAGCGCCCAGGTGCCCTTGCCCAGGCGACGGCGGGGCAGGCCCAGGGCCTTGCGGTGCAGGTCGATGTAGTAGAGCGTGAGCTTGTGCAGCTCGTCAGGGCGCTCGCGCAGGGGACGAAGCCGCAGCAACGCCCACTGCCCGACGCCCTTGGGCAGCGGCTGGCGGGTGCCCGCGACCACGCGCCAGCCCTGGCGCCCAGCCCTGCGGCAGACGTCCAGCACCTGCTCGAGGGGCCAGCCGTCCTGCAGTGGCAGGTACAGGGTGCCTCGACCGGCGCCCGAGTCCGCCACCGCGGCGTCACCCTCGAGGGTGCTGCGGGCGCCAGGCGTCTTGAGGGTGATGAAGGACCCGCCACCGCCCAGGCGATGGATGGCCTGCGCCACGCGCATCTTGCCGGTGCCGCGCTCACCCAGCAAGCAGACAGGCAGGGGCGAGCGGGCCAGCTTGGCCAGGGCACCCAGGGGGCGCGGGCCTACACCGAGCAGCTGCAGCAGACGCAGCTCGTCCTTGGGCACCGCCGGCCCCGCCAGGCGCCGAGCCAGCGAGGTCAGGGTGTGGCGTTGCAGAGCCAGCTCTTCGAGGGGCTCGAGGCTGCCGCGCACCGCGCGCACCTGAGGGTTGGTGGGCAGGGTGGCCGCCAGCCCGAGCAACACCTCGCCGGCCTTGCCCGAGAGCGTCAGGGGCTCCGACTGCACATCCAGCAGCACCAGCCGCGTGTCCCGCTGGGCCAAGGCTTCGACCAGCCGGGGCCAGGTGGAGACCGAGCCCACCGCATGACCACCCTCGAGGAGCTGTGTGGACAGCCCCTCGCGCAGGGTCTCGTCCAGAGTGGCGATGACGATCTGGGCCAAGACGCTCCTCCCGGAAAGCCACCCTGCGCTCGCTCGCGGGGGGCGGTGATGCTATCTTCGCCCTCCCTCCGCGTCACACGCAGGCCGACATGTCCCCCATGCCCGCTGCCGCGGCCCTGCTGCTGCTCGCCTCATGCGCCACGGTCCCGGTCCACGCCGAGCCCGACGCCCCCGTGGCCTCCAGCTGGGACGAGCCCGCCGCCTTGGCCGGCGAGGGTTCGCTCTGGGACTATATCGAAGACGCCATGGACGGTCAGCCGCCCAGCGAAGACGTGGTCCAGGCCAGTGGCGAGCTGGCCGCCGAGCGCAGCGCGGAGCTGGACTTCCTCGAGGTGGTCGAAGGCCGCGGCCTCGAAGAGGCCATGGACTGGTACCGCGACCCCCTGGCCTACCTCACCGAGGACCCCCTCTTCCTCGACCGGATCGACCCCGAAGAGTTCGACCTGCCCCTGGTGGTCAATGACGAGGTCGAGCTGTGGATGCGCTACTTCCTTGGCTCCGGGCGCAAGTACTACGCCCGCTACCTGGAGCGCTCCACCCGCTTCCGGCCCATGATCGAGGCCGAGCTAAGCGCCCGGGGGATGCCCCAGGATCTGTTCTACCTGGCCATGATCGAGAGCGGCTTCAGCACCCAGGCCTACAGCAAGGCCTCGGCGGTGGGCCTGTGGCAGTTCATGGCCCCCACCGCCCGAGCCTACAGCCTGCGGGTGGAGTGGTGGGTCGACGAGCGTCGGGACCCTGAGCTGGCCACCCGGGCGGCCCTCGACCACCTGCGGGATCTTCACGAGATGTTCGGCGACTGGTACCTGGCGGCAGCCTCCTACAACGCCGGACCCGGGCGCGTGCGGGGCGCCATCCGCAAGTCCGGAGGCGAAGACTACTGGTCCGTCGCCCAGCCGGGCTACCTGGCCCGCGAGACCTGCAACTACGTGCCCAAGCTCCTCGCGGCGGCCATCATCGGCCACCACCCGGAGCGCTACGGGTTCACGGGCATCGAGTACCAGCCGGCCATGGCCTACGACACCGTCCAGGTCCCCCACTCCACCTCGGTGGACGCCATGGCGGGCTGCGCGCAGCTGGGCGAGGCCGAGTTCCTCGAGCTCAACCCCTCCCTTCGCCGCTGGGCCCTGCCCCCCGAGCCGGATCACTACGCGGTCCACGTGCCCGCGGGCAGCGGCCAGGTATTCGACGCCTGCGTCCAGGCCATCCCCCCCTCCGAGCGCGTCTCCTTCATGCGCCACACGGTGGCCCGCGGCGAGAGCCTGGGCTCCATCGCCACCCACTACGGGGTGAGCGTCGACGCCATCGTGCGCATGAACAAGATCGTCAACCGCAACCGCATCTACGTGGGCACGGAGCTGGTCATCCCGGTCCCGGGCGCGACGGGCGGCGCCACCAGCAGCGCCGCCTCGACCGCCACGCCCACCGCTGCTGCGACCCCAGCCCCAGCGGGCCCCACCACCCTGCACACCGTGCGGGCGGGCGAGAACCTGGCGAGCATCGCCGCCCGCTACGGGGCCACGGTGCAGGATCTGATGGCCTGGAACGACCTGAGCGACCCCGACCGCATCCAAGCGGGCCAACGGCTGCGGGTGGGCGGCGGCACACCCGCAGGTGCCGCCGCGGTGCAATACACCATCAAGAAGGGCGACACCCTCGGGGGCATCGCCTCCCAGTTCGGCGTCAGCTCCGCCCAGCTGCAGCGCGACAACAACATCGGCGACCCCTCCAAGATCAAGGTCGGGCAGGTCATCCAGGTCCGCCCCAACACCTCGGGCTGGACCTCCTACACGGTCCAGAAGGGCGACACCCTCGGGGGCATCGCCCGCCGCTACGGCTGCGCCGTGTCCGACCTCCAGACATGGAACAGCCTGGGCTCGAGCACAATCTACCCGGGCCAGCAGCTGCGCATTCAGCGCTGACCCCGCAGGACGCGCAATGATGGACGTCGACCAGGCCATCGCCAAGCTGACACGCGGCGTGCCCCGCAAGCCCGCGCGCACGCTCCCCCTCGCGGAGGCCCACGGCCGCATCCTGGCCGAGCCGATGTTCTCGGACCTGAGCGTGCCTCCCCTGGACAACAGCGCGATGGACGGCTTCGCGGTGCGGTCCGCCGACCTGGGCCAGCCGCCCGTTCGGCTCAGCGTGGCGACCACCACCTTCGCTGGGGATCCTCCCGCCGGGCCGCTGGGCCCCGGCCATGCCGTGCGCATCATGACCGGCGCCCCCATGCCCGTCGCCGGCGCGGACGCGGTGGTGCGCGTGGAGGACACCCGGGTCGTCGCACCCACCGATGGCGGCGAGCAGGTGGACATCCTCGTGGGCGCAGCCCCGGGCGGCTTCGTACGTCGCGCGGGTGAGGACATCCGCCCGGGCCAGCAGGTGTTGCCCGCCGGCGCACTTGTCAACGCGGCGAACCTGGGGCTGCTGGCCTCGCTGGGCGTGGGCCACGTCCAGGTGGTGCAGCGACCGCGGGTGGCCATCCTCTCCACCGGCGACGAATTGGTCCGCCCGGGTCAGCAGCCTGGACCTGGGCAGATCTTCAACTCCAACAGCTTCACCCTGCTGGGGCTGGTGCGGGAGTGCGGCGGGCTGCCCATCGACTGCGGGATCGTGCTGGACGACCTGGACGCCACCCGCGCCGCACTGCGCCAAGCCGCGGCCGCCGACGTCCTGATCACCACAGGCGGCGTGAGCATGGGCGAACGGGACTGGGTCCGCGTGGCCCTCGAGGCCGAAGGCGCCCAGCTGCAGTTCTGGAAGGTCGCGGTCAAGCCTGGCAAGCCGGCCTGCTTCGGCAGCCTCGGGGCCTGCAGGATCTTCGGCCTGGCGGGCAACCCTGTCAGCTGCATGGTGGGCTTCTACCAGTGGGTTCGCCCCGTGATCCGCTTGATGCTGGGCGATCCGCGCCCCCACCTGCCCGTGGTGCCAGCCACGGTGTCCGAGACCATCTGCAAGCGACCGGGCCGCGCTTGGCTGGAGCGAGTGGTGCTGGATCGCGACCCCAGCGGTGGGCTGCTGGCCTCGCGCACGGGCAGCCAGTCCTCGGGGGTGCTCAGCTCCATGTCCCAGGCCCACGGCCTGCTCTTGCTGCACCGGGAGTCCACCGGGGTCGCCCAGGGCGAGCGCGTGTCAGTGATGGTGCTGGACTGGTCCTTCCTGCACAGCCGGGAGCCCGACTACGGCTGGTGACGAACCCGTGCCCCGCCGCCCGGCCGCCAGCGTTATGGTTCTGGACCAGACCCCAGCCCAGGAGCCAGGATGGGAGCCGAGGAACACCGCGAGGCAGCCGCATCGGAACCGGCCGCGTTCCATGTCATCATCGTCTCCACCAGCCGCAGCGACCGCAGCGACCGCAGCGGCCCTCTGATCCAGCAGAGCCTCGAGGCCGCTGGGCATCGCGTGGTCGGCAGGGACATCCTCCCCGACGACCAAGCCGCCGTGCGCGCCCGGCTCGAGGCCCTGCGGGCCCAAGGCGCGGTCGAGGCGGTGATCCTGTCAGGGGGCACTGGCCTGTCGGTCCGCGACCGCACCTACGAGGCCGTGGTCGAGGTGCTCGACAAAGAGCTTGTCGGCTTCGGCGAGCTGTTCCGCCGCTTGAGCTACGACGAGATCGGCTCCGCCGCTGTCATGTCCCGCGCCACGGCAGGCCTGTCCGGCCGTATGTTCGTCTTCGCCCTGCCGGGCTCCCCCGCTGCCTGCAGGCTGGCGCTGGACGCCATCATCCTGCCCGAGATCCACCACATGCTCTACGAGCTGCGCAAGGAGGGGCCTTCGGCCCCCGCCGACCTGCCCGGCGTCGTGGCCCCCACGGCCCCGCAGGCCGAAGCACCCCAGGGCGATCTCGCAGCCGCAGGCGACCGCCGTGGGCTGGTGGTGGACGTCCAAGAAGAGCCCGAGCCCCAGCCCCAGCAAGCCCCCCCGGTGGATGACGAGCCCGAGCCTCTGGCCCCCTGGCAGCAGACTCTGGCCGAGCTCGACCCGGACTGGAAGCGCAGCGACTGCCCGCCACTGCCCCCGGCCCTGGCCGGCAACTCCGCGCTATGCAACGTACTCGACACGGCGATGCAGCGTGGTTCCCTGGTACACCAGGGCCAGCGCTACGGCCTGTACGGCTTCCCCGATCTGCTCCGCGCCTCCTCCAAGGTCCTCCTGGTGGGTCCCGGCGAGCCCTTCGGCGCCGTCCTGGCCCTGCACCGCCACCCCCGCCGTGTAGGCGTGCTCTGCCGCTGGGGTCAGGCCCTGCCCGGCTGGCCCAACACGGGCAACGATCCGGCTCGTGTGGGCCAGGAAGTCACCGGCCGCCCCTACCCCGACGAAGGCCAGCTCTTCGCCATCGAGACCGACCGCATCTCGGTGCTCGACGGCACCAGGGTCCTCAGCTGGGACGGCAAGCGCGCCCGCGAAGAGGGCAGCCCCGCGAGCGCGCTGGCATCCCTGGCCCTGCGCTGGTCCAGCCGCTAGGAGCCCGCCGCCTTGCCGCCCAGCCACGGAGCGCCCGAACACACCGAGGCCCGGGCGACGCCCTCCTGCCACCACCGCCCCCTCTCTCCCGAGCAAGCAGCCTGCGTCGGCTGCGGTCGGTCCCTCTGCGGCGCCTGCATCCACCGTCACCAGGGGCGAAGCCTCTGCCAGGACTGCCTGCCCGCCTCCACCAGCCCCGCGCTCCAGCGCGGAGGCGCCGGCCCCGCAGCCTCGCTGCTGTTCCTGGGCATGGGTGCCCTGCTGAGCATCTTCGGCCTGTCCCTGGCCCTGGCGTGGCACGGCACATCCCGCCAGGCCCGTGCCGATCGGCAGACCCTGGCGCGGTTGCGCTTCGCCCTCGAGGACTTCTACCTGGACCTGGGGCGCTACCCCACCGTGACCGAGGGCTTCGCCGCCCTCGTCTCGTCCGATCCGGACCTGGATGGCGCGCCCCTGCCCGAGTGGCGGGGACCCTACCTGGATCTGGGGCGCCAGGATCTGCTCTGGTCCTCCCGCCGAGGTGGCCTGTCCGACCGCCGGGGCAACGCGGTGCTGTACTACGCCAACCCCCAGGGCGACTGGGTCTACCTGGCCTCCCCCGGGCCGGACGGGCAGGTGGAGACCCCGGGCCTGGGCGGCGCCGAGTTCGCAGGGGTCGCCCAGGGCGACGACGTGGTGGTCTGGGTGGAGGGCCCATGAGGCGCGCGCTGCGGCCCGCGGATCATGCCCTGCGAGCCCTGGCCCGCACCCCCGGGCTGGTCTTCACCTGGTGGGCAGCCGCCTTGCCCCTGCTGATGGCGAGCTACGGCCTGGTCCACAGGGCCCTCGATCACGGCTTGCCCAGCCAGGCCGGGGATCTGCTGCTGCTGCTGCTCTGGTCCTGCCTGGTGGTGGTGGGCTGGGCCTGGTACCTGCTGGGCATCATCTTCCTCCACCAGCAAGCCCTGGCCAGCGCCAGGGGTGAACCCGTGCCCGGGCGGCCCTCATTGAGCCACCTGCTCGACCTGTTCCCGGCCACCGCCGCGGCCCACGCCGCCCGCACCGGCCTCAGCCTGCTAGCGCTGGTCCCGCTGGGGACCGCGCTGCCGCTGGCGCGCGTGATCACCGCTCCCTGGCCCGTGCGGGCAGCCCTGGGCCTGCCCCGAAGCGCGCCCCGACCCGCCAGCGCACCACCACTGGGCGTCGTCGCCACCCAGATCCTGGCCTGGGTGTTGCTGGGGCTGGTCACCGCCAACCTGGTGGTGTTGGCGGGCTGGGTCACCCACGGATCGCTGCTTGACGCCCCCAGCTTGCTGCCCCAGCTCTCTGATCCTCGCCTGTGGGCCGTCGCCGGTCTGCTCTCCCTCTCCCTGGTGGAGCCCTGGCGGGCGCTGGCCATGATCCTCGCCCTCCAGCTCGACCACCCGCCCCCCCCCCAGGCGCCGCCATGCTGATGGTACTGGCGCTGCTGCTGTGGATCGGCGCCGCCCACGCCGAGGCCATGAGCCCCCAGGGCTGGCGCACCCTGGTGCGCGACGCCCAGCGCCATGTGGGAGAGGAGACGCCCCGCGCCCTGGTGGCGCTCCGACGCCTGTCCGACCGCCAGGTGCAGGACCTGGACGGCGGCGTGGTGGTGGTGGACGACCGGGAGCTGATGCGGGTGACGGCCCAGATCGAGCGGGCCGTCGAGCAAGGCGAGGACACGGCCGCAGCCTATCAAGGCGCGGCGCTGTATTTGTCGCAGGTCGAGGGCGAGGTGGACGCCTTGCTCGAGAGCCCCCCCCCTCCCTACTCCCAAGCGATCCGCCCCGACGGCACCCTCTTCGCCACCGCCACCCGCCTGCTCCAGCCAGCTCGGGTCACCTCCCCTTGGACCACGGTCCTGCAGGCGGGCTGGGGCCGCGTGCGCGCCTGGGTCGGCATCGCCGTCTCCGGGCGAGGGCGCGGCGGCGCTGGCGTGACCGCGGCGGTGCTGGTGGGCACCAGCCTGGCGGCCTTGCTGCTGGCGCTCTGGCCTCTGATCGCCAACCTGTCGCGCCGCAAGGGCGGCTCGGCGCCGCCACGTCAGCGGGACCCGGGCCATACTCACACCAGCCTGGGTCGCCGCCTGCTGGCCATCCTCGACCAGCTCGCGCGGCAGGGGCTGCTCACCCGCCCCGCCCACATGACCAACGGCGAGGTGCTGGCCGCCCTCCCCGACAGCCAGCGCGGCCTGGTGGAGCCGGCCATCCGGGCCCACGACCGCGCCTGCTACGGCGGCCACCCGCCCGGCCCCACCGAGCACGCCTTGCTGGAGCAGCTCGAGCGGCGGATCGGGAGGATGTCGTGAGCCGCCTCGCAGGCCCGGCGGTGGCCCTGCTCCTGGCCGTGCTCGGCCTGGTGGCCTGGATCGCACTGGGAGGCGCCAGACCCAACGCCCTGGGCGGCCCAGGCGCCCTGGACGCCCAGCAGCTCGAGGGGTCGAGCTACGAGGACGGCCCGCGGGGGAGCTCGGACCTGTTCCGCATGCTCGGCCGCACCCAGGGGCGTGTGGAGCGCTGGACCCGTCCCCTCACCCAGCTCCCGCCCGGCGGCACCCTGGTGGTCTTCGCCCCCGCCACCACCATGCACCTGGAGGAGCAACGCCAGCTCAGGCTCCACGCCGAGGCCGGCGGGACCGTGCTTTTGGTGGCTGACGAGCTCCCTGAGCTGCTCGAGCTCGAGGGCCTGGCCCTGCGCCAGGTGCCCCTGCCCGCTGCCTCGCGACCCCAGGTCCCCTCGCCTCTGGTGGATCCAACCGCTCCCCTCGAGAGCCGCGGCATGGCCCTGCTGGCCTCGGCCGAGGGCGTCCTGTCCCTCTACGGCTCGGCCCATGGCTCCCGCGTGGCCACGGTGGCCGCCGGTCAGGGCCGCCTGCTGGTGGTCACCGACCCGTTCATCCTCTCCAACGAGGGCATCCGCCGCGACGGCAACCTGCGCTTCGCCTGGCGCCTGGCCAACGCCTTGCCCAGCCCGATCCGCTTCGACGAGCGCCACCACGGCTTCGAGCCCAGGCGGGGCGCGCTGGCCTACGCCCGCGCCCGAGGCCTGGCCCCCGCCCTGGTCCTGGCCAGCCTGCTGGCCCTGCTCAGCCTGTGGCGCCTCGCCACACGCCCCGAGCCCACCCCGGCGCCCGTGCCGGCCCACCTTGGCGGCCTCCCCGCCCTGATCACCCCCCTGAGCCAGCGCCTGGCTGCCTCCCGCTCCGCCGCCTCGGTGCTGCCCCTGGTACACGCCGAGGCTCAGCGCCGGGGCGTGCCCATGCCCCCTGAGACGGGGGACGCCGAGGCAGATCTCTTGGCCGCCGCCCGCGCTCTCAACCCTCCCTCCCCCCCATCCCGAGGCCCCCATGCAAACGATTGACGCACCCCGCCTGGCCCATGCGCTCAGCGAGCGCATCGAGACCGTGGTCGTCGGCGGCGCACCCCTGGCCAGGGCTCTCCTGGCGGCCCTGGCAGCCCGCGGACACTGCCTGCTCGAGGGCGTGCCAGGCACCGGCAAGACCCTGCTCGGCCAGAGCTTCTCCCGCCTGGTGGGCCTGCCCTTTCGCCGCGTGCAGCTCACCCCGGACCTGCTCCCAGCGGACCTCACCGGCACCCTGGTGCTCGAGCCGGGCGCCGTCCAGCCCACCTTCCGGCCCGGTCCCCTGTTCACGGGCCTGCTGATGGCCGACGAGATCAACCGTGCCCCCCCCCGCACCCAGGCCGCGCTCCTCGAAGCCATGGAGGAGCGGCAGATCACCGTCGACGGCCACAGCCGGCCCCTGGATCCGGCCTTCACGGTCATCGCCACCCTCAACGCCGTGGAGACGGAGGGCACCTGGCCCTTGCCCGAAGCACAGCTGGACCGCTTCGCCCTGCGGCTGCGCATGGACTACCCCGACCCCGCGGTCGAGGCGGCGCTGCTGGAGCGCTCCGACGGCGGCCCCGACGCGCGCAGCGGCCCCCTGGGCGATCTGAGTCCCCTGGTGAACGCGGCGGAGCTGCAGGCCCTCTGCACCTTGGCGGAGCAGGTCAAGCTGGGCGCCAGGGTGCGCGGCTTCCTGCTGGCCCTGGTGCATGCCGCCAGAGAAGACGCCCGCGTCGCCCTCGGCCCCTCCCCCCGCGCGGCGCTGCAGCTGGCGCGCCTGTGCAGGGCCACCGCCGCCCTGGCCGGCCGCGAGCACGTGGTCCCCGACGACGTGACCAGCCTGCTGGAGCCTGCGCTTGCGCACCGCATCGCCCTGCACCCGGAGGCGCTGATGGACGGCCTGCGCGCAGAGACCGTGCTCGGGGAGGCGCGCGCGCGGGTCGAGGTCCCTCGGTGATCCGGCCAGGGCCGCTCGCCATCGTGGGGCTGGGGGTCTGCTTGATCCCCGCCCTGGCCATGGCGCTGCGTCCCGACGCTGGCCTGTGGCTCGTCCTTGCGCTGCTGGCCTGGCTCACCGTGACCCTGGTCTCCGTGGCGCGGCTCCCCAGCACCGAGCACCTGCTGATCGAGCTCGACCAGCGAGGCTCCGCCAAGCTCGGCCAGCCCATCGTCCTCCAGCTCACCCTCTCGAACCTCCACTTCCAGCGCCTGGTTGTAGACGCGGCGCACACGCACCACGCCGCCATGCGGGTGCCGCAGGGGCGCCTGCAAGCTTCCCTGGCACCCGGCGAGCAGGCCGAGCGCTCCCTGACCCTCATCCCCCTGCAGCGCGGTGCCCTGGCCTGCGGCACCCTGCGCGCCAGCCTGCGCACCGGCCTGGGCTGGGTGGAGCGGGTGGTGGAGCTCCCGCTGCATGCCGAGCTTCAGGTCCATCCTGCCACCCCTTCGGCCACGCTGCTCGCGGCGCTGTACCCCGACGCCCTGCCGGATCGCCCTCAGCCCACCCCCGAGCGTGTCCTGTTCGCCGGCCTGCGTGCCTTCGTCCCAGGCGACGACGCCAGGGACCTCAGCTGGTCCGCCAGCGCCCGCTGCGGCGGCCCCATGGTGCGAACCTGGGAGGGTCCCCGGGAGGGCCCCGTGCTGCTCCTGCTGGACCGGGGTGCCGGCATGTCCGTGACCATGGACGATGGCAGTACGCGCCTGGATCGAGCGGTCGGGGTGGCCACCGGCCTGCTCCGCGCCCTGCGAAGCGCCGGACGCCCCGTCAGCTTGGGCGCCTGGAGCGCAGGCATGGACCTCTGGGTTCGTTCGGCAGGCATCGCGGGCTCCCAGCCCCTCTCTGCCCTACAGCCCGCCGCATGGCCCTGGGACCCCACCCAGCTCGCCAGCGCCCTGCGCCCCCTGCTCCCACCGGCCTGCAGCGTAGTGATCCTCACCGAGCCCGACGGCGAGCCCCAGGCCCTGGCCGGCGCCCTGGCGGCCTTGCGCCCCTACGCGGCGGTCAGGGTGCTCCTGGTGGGCGAGCCGGCCTTGACCCGGCAGGAGCACGCCCCCGTGTACCACCTGGAAGGGGCCTACCGCTGCGGCGCCGCCCTGGCCCTCGCTGAGCAACGCCGCCAGGCGGTGGCGCGCTGGCGCGCCGCCGGTGCCACAGTGCTGGACGCGGGGGGCCGCAGGGCCAGGTTCAACCCTGGACCGGGCGCCGCCACCCCGTGGCCAGGTAGCCCACCAAGCCCACGGCCAGGATGAACGCCAGCCCGAAGCTGACGATGTCGGGCTTGGGGATGGGGGAGAAGAAGCCCTCGAGCAGCGCCGCGAGCACGAGCAAGGGCACCAGGGCCACACCCACCGGCCCTGCGTGGGAGGCCGCCTTGCGCAGGGCCGCGCCCCGCCCGCCTGGCCCTGGCACCAACACCGCCTGACCCAACGCCAGCCCAGCGCCGCCAGCCAGCCACACCGCTGGGAACTCCAGCACCCCGTGGGGGGCGATGAAGGCCCACAGCACCCGGTCGAGCCCACGGCTGTGCACCAGGCCCGCCACGGAGCCCAGGAACACCCCGTTCTCGATCATCGCCACCACAGCGCCGATGCCGCCGAAGACCCCCAAGGCCAGCGCCTGCATCGCGGCCTCGACGTTGTGGACCAGCATGGATCCCGACAGCGCAGGAGCGCCCGCGAGATCCACCTGCTCGAGCCAATGCTGGCCGTCCGCCAGCCGGGCCAGCACACCGTCGTGCACCGCATCCGGGAGCAGCCAGGTGGCGGCGGTGGGATCCCGGGTGGTGGCGATCCAGCCAAAGACCGCGGCGCCGAAGAAGCAGAGGGCGGCCAGCGCGACGTGCCAGCGCAGGGCGTGGACGTGGACGGGAAAGCTCCGCACCGCGTCCCACAGGGAGCGCAGCAGCGAGCGTCGCCAGCCCGCGCTGGTCAGGCGACCCCGGAGCTCCAACACGCCGGCCTCGAGCCGATCCGCCCGAGGGTCCCCCCGGCCGCGGGCGCGCCCTGCCAGCACCGCCAGGCGACGGTACTCCCGCACCAAGGTCACGGGGTCGTCGGGGGGCTTGGAGGGCTGGTTCTCGAGGGGCATGGTCACGGGTTCCCTGTGGAGCCTATCCCACTCCGCGGATACCAGGAGCCATGCCCTCCACGCCGCTGTTGCTCGAAGAAGGCGGTCGCCTCGACATCCGCCCTGCCGGCTTGGCCACTCGCCTGGTGGCCCGGGCGGTGGACGGGCTCTGCCAGGTGATCCTCGCGGGGGCCTGCCTGCTGCTCCCCGCCATGGTGGTGGAGCGCATGGCCGCCGACACCCAGGCGGAGGCCACCGCTCGCGTGGTGCTGCTGGTGCTCGCGGTGCTGGGCATCCTGGCCAGCGCCTGGCTCTACCCCGTCCTGTTCGAGCTGCTGTGGCAGGGCCAGACTCCGGGCAAGCGCATGCTGGGCTTGGCCGTCACCGACGATCAGGGCCGCGCCCCGGGGGCGGCGGCCGTGGTGATCCGAAACCTGATGCTCCTGGTAGACCTGCTGCCCGCCCTGGGCCTGGTGGGGCTGGTCGCCGCCAGCCTGGACCCACGGCACCGCCGCCTCGGCGACATGGTCGCGGGCACGATGGTGATCGAACGGGAGCGCCCCGGCGCCGCGGCGCCCGCGGTAGGCCCCTAGAACATCGACTCCTCGATGATCAGCTGATCGCCCGCCTCGAGCAGGAGGTCTTCATCGCGACCCTGGAGCACGCGCTTGAGGTTGAAGACGATGCGCGCTCCGTCCCGGAGCACGTATGCCTCGCGCAGCTTGGCGTAGGTGCCAGGCCCCCCGGCCTCGGCCAGGGCCTGAGTGACGGTGAGGCCATCCCAGAACGCCACCGCGCCGGTCTCCTTCACCTCGCCGCTGACGTAGACCACCATCCCCTCGACCACGTTCACCACATCACCGGCCTCGAGGACGATGTCGTTCTCACCGTCGGCGAGCAGCCGATCCAGCTTCACGACCATCACGTCGCGCCGACCGCCGACCTGGCGCTCGACCCGGACTTCCTTGACGGACTTCTCGGAGACGATGCCCCCGGCCATGGCCAGGATCTGCCGGACCGTAGTGTGGCCCTCGAGGTAGAACACACCGGGCTTGTCCACGGCACCCAAGACCTGGATGGGCTGGGAGCTGTAGCGGTCGATGTGCACCGTGACGTGGGGGTCCACCAGGAAGCGCTCGGCCAGCTGCAGGGTGAGCAGCTCGGCCACGCGCGGCAGGGTGAGGCCCTGGACCTGGACCTTGCCCACCAGCGGGTAGTTGATGAAGCCACCCTCGTAGACCTGGTAGGCGCCACAGAGATCCTGCTCGCCATAGACCTCGACCTTGACCTGATCGCCGACACCCAGCGCGTAGCCATGAGGCACGGCGCCAGTGAGCACGGCCTGGCCCGACGGCTCCACCTCGGGCCACAAGCTGGGCTGCGAAGCTGGCTCTTGGGCCTGCGCCGGCTCGGCCAGGACGGACGAGACCAGCAACGGGACGAGCATGACGATGGTGTGGATGCATAGCATGGGGCGCAAGCTCCTGACCCTCGTGGTGGATGGGAACGTCCCGTTCGATCCCTGCCATCCCGCTCTGGCCCGACAAAGGGACGAGGAGGCAACGATGTGGCGGTGGGCGTCCGACATCCTATGGGGCCCGCTGGCGCGGAGTCTATCCGCCCGAACCATCGCCCGCAAGCACGGAATAATCCGCCTTTTCCCTACACTTACACCTCTGGAGCCGCCACCCCGCCCGCCTCCGCCGGGTCCAGGCGCGGGGGCTCTGGTCGATTCCTCCGCCTCAGAGAGGGAACCGCCGCCCGATTTACGGCTCCGAAGCTACGCGTCTCTCGCCATCAGCACAGCTGTAAGATATCCAGCCTGTCCACGTTCCCCGAGCGGGTGAACGAGGAGGCACCCTGTCATCAACGGTTCCCGAATCGGTCTCACCGACCCAGGAGGCAGCGCTCGTCCAGCGGCTACAGCAGGGCGACCGTGCCGCACTGGCCACCCTCTACGGGTGGTTCGGGCAACGGCTGTATCGACAGGTGATCCTCCCACGTCTCCCCGTCCCCGAGCTCGCCGAGGACGTCCTCAAAGACACCTTCCGCTTGGCCATGGAACGCATCCAACAATACCAGCCCCAGGGCGCCAGCATCTTCTTCTGGCTGCGCCGCATCGCCATCAACCGGGCCATCGACGTGCACCGGGCCCGGCAGCGGCAGCGCAAGCTCGAAGAGGCGGTCAAGATGGAGCCCGATCGCACCGTGGGCCAGCGCCCGCTGTCGCCGGATCGGGCCCCGGAGATCGGCGAGACCCGCGACATGGTGCGATCCGCCCTCGAGCTGCTCAACCCCCGCTACGCCTCGGCCCTGCGCATGCGCCTGCTCGAAGAGCTGGACCGCGAAGAATGCGCGGCCGCCCTGGACGTCACAGTGGGTAACTTCGACGTCATCTTCCACCGCGCCTGCAAGGCCTTCCGCAAGGTCTACGTGTCATGAAGGATCTCCACACCATCGAAGAGCAGGCCGCCCGGCTGGCGCGCTGGCTCGACGACCACCCCGGCGCCGCCCCGCCCGATGGGGTGGATCCCGACGTACTGGAGACGATCTACGCGCTGCGCCCCGAGCTCGCCCCCGCGCCCAGCTTCTCGGTGGACGACATCCTGGCCGGCATCACCACCGGCCCCTTCGCCCAGCCCGCCGCGACCGGCGAGCTGGTGGAGCTGTCCCTCCCCCCACCCAGCCAAGAGGCCGACGCGAACGATCTGGTCGAGGCACCGACCGACGAGCAGCCCGATGACGCGGCGTCATCGCAGCCGCCCGCCGCTCCCACTGTGGTCGACCTGGCGAGCGAGCGCCGGCGCCGCAGCCCATGGATGTGGTCCACGGTCGGCGCGGTGGCCGCCGCCGCTATGGCCCTGATCGTCGCCGTCCCCCACCTGGACAGCGGCATCTCCGACGAGGCCCTCTACGCCCCGCTGCAGCAGCCCGCCGCCACCCCCGTCATGCCTGCCATCGCCGAGCTCGAGGACGACGAGACCGAGCGCACCACCGTCTCGGATCCCTCACCCGCCCAGCCCGACGAGCTCGACGGGCGCCTGGCCCGGGAGCTCCAGGGCCCCACGCGGGCCGCGGGCAAGCCCACGGCTGGCCAGGACTCCCGCACCGGCGAGGGCGTGGTAGGCCTGCTGGACAGCCTGCTCGGCAGCGGCTCCTCCGGCGCCCCCGCCCCCGATCGGGGCGACCAAGGCAGGGACGGGGTCGAGCCCAAGAAGGACAGGGCCGGCGATGCAGGGCCCCCGGCCCCCGAGCCCGAAGCCGTCGCCGCAGCCGAGCCGCCGCCAGCCTGGTACACCACCTCCAGCATCGCCACCAGCGCGCCCGCTGGGGCTACCACCGACCTGCTCCGCGACGGCGTGAGCACCCGCGGCGACGCCTCCATCGCCCAGGGTCCAGTCCCGCCCGCCGACATGCCCGCCCCACCGCCCACGGTCAGCACCCCCAGCCCCGCGCCCGCCGAGGTCACAGGGGGCGCCATCGCCGACAATAGCCGCGACCGCGAAGAGCGAACCTGGGAAGACGAAGGCGCGGGCTTCGCGGAGTTCGACAGCTTCGATGCCGGCGCCGCGGATTCCCCCGATCGGTCCCGCCGCAAGCAGGCCGAGGCCGGTGAGCGGTCCATCGCCTACGACGCTGACGACCTCGCCATGACAGGCGAAGAGGCCGAGCCGGCCGAGGCCGAAGAGGTCGAGTCCATCAGCGCATCGCGCTACGCCTCTTCGCGGGTTCGCGGCCAGAGCAGTGGACGCTCCAGTCGGGCGCCCAAGGCCCGGTCTGACGACCTGGAGGAGGCCGGCCCCGCGCCCGCCCAGCCTCAGGGCTCCAGCGCCCTGAGCCTCGATGATCTGCGCGCGAGCGCCAACCCCCTCGACTACCGCAGCGAGTGGTATCTGGGAGATCCGGCCCTGAATGCCGCCACCAAGACCCAGCTGGCCAACGCCTACGGCCAGGCCCAGGCGGCGCTGGTCAGCGGCGACGCCGCGGCGGCACTGGCGGTGCTGGTCCCCCTGCTGTCCAGCTCCTACCCCCGGGTGGTCCAGGACGCTGCGTTCCGTATCGCTACTCTGCAGCTGCAGCAGGGGCAGCGCGGCACGGCCCTGGCCACCGTGGGGCAGGGCCTGGCGGCCAGCGGAAGCACCACGGTGTACCGCAGCCGCCTGCTGGCCCTGCGCGGCTCCATCCTCGAAGAGCAGGGCGACAACGCCGGTGCGATGGACGCCTACCGCCAGGCGGTCGAGGCCAACACCAGCCGCTACTAGCCCCCGAGCGTAGACCGCCCCGCCTGCACCGCCACGGCCCGGAACCTGCCCGCGGGTTAGCACTTGTTCCGCTCCCCAGGGAGCCGGTATCATGCTGCCACCCCCAGCCGCCCGGAGGCCGCTCATGCGCACGGCGCCCATCGGTACACTCTTCCTGGTCGTCTCCTTGCTCATCGCCTGCGGCGACGACGACAAGGTCAAGAAGGACGACACGGCCGACTCCAACACCGCCCCCACCTCCCACCCGCTGGTGCCGGACGACTACCAGACCAAGTGGGACTGGGACGCCTCCGGCTGCGAAGACGGCAAGTCCGCGGTCTACCACCTGGCCGAAGGCTACTCGGTCCAGGAGAGCATCAGCGGCGACGACGAGATGGTGCTGTACGTCTCGGAGCGCTGGTTCTGGTTCCACGGCAAGGACGACTTCGACGGCGACTGCGTCGATCAGTTCGACTACCGGGGCGTGGCCACCCGCTACGCCTGGGGCGCCAACGATCCCTGCGGCACCTGCGAGGAAGAGTACTGGGGATCCTACAACGAGAACACCGAGGTCGAGAACGGCTGCAACATCGGCTACGACGGCATCATCGCCACCGACGCGGGCTCCCAGAACGCCTACGACACCGTGGTCTTCAAGTTCGACACCCTGACCATGTCCGGCGAGCCCAACCAGGACAACGCCCTGCTCGTCTACCACGCGATCCTCTGGGACGGATACTTCTCCTTCGACTCGAGCTACGCCAAGGGCACGGTGCTCCCCGACGCCACGGACGACTATGGCGGTCCGTCTCAGTACGAGTGGGTCAACCTCACCACCCTCTGCATCTAGGGTCGACCCACGGGCGCCCCCACCATGCTGACTGCCATCACGCTGCTGGCGCTCGTCGTAGCGGCCACGCTCCTCGCGCACTTCGTGCTCGGCAAAGCGCAGGCTCGCTTCCTGTACACCACGGGCGGTGAGTACATCCTGCTGGGCGTGCTGGTGGGTCCCGAGCTGCCCGCCCTGGTCACCGCGCTGACCGGCCACCCCGTGGCCTGGCAAGGCGTCGTGCATCACGAGGTGCTGCGCCAGCTGGCTCCGCTGATCAGCCTGGCCATCGGCTGGGCCGGGCTGGTCTACGGGCTGCAGTTCGATCTGCGGGCGATGCTCAACAGCCGCAGCGGCGCATTCACCCTAAGCACCGTCCAGGCGGGGGTCACCTTCGGCCTGGTCTACGGTGTCTGCCGCTGGGTGCTGGCGGGCACGGGCTTCTTGGGGCTCGAGGCCGGGCAGGCGTCCATGGCCGCCCTGTTCCTGGGCGCCACGGCCGCGGTCTCCTCCCCCGCGGCTTGGGAGCTGGTACACCGGCGCTTCCCCACCCAGGGCCGCCACAGCCGGCTGCTACAGGACGGCGGCACCATCGACGAGCTCGTGGGTATCCTGGTCTTCGGGCTCATCTTCTGCCTGTTCCACCCGGCCCAGCAGTCGGGCCTGGGGCGCCCCTTCACCCCCACTGAGTGGTACGTGGTCATGGTGCTGCTGGGGGTGATCATGGGGGTGGTGTTCCACTTCTTCCTGGGCGAAGAAGATGACGAGAACCACCTGTTCCTGGCGTTCACCGGCATCATCGTCTTCGCCAGCGGCGCGGCCTGGTACCTGCACCTCTCCCCGCTCCTCGTCAGCCTGGTGCTGGGCATGGTGCTGGGCAACACCAGCCGCCATGCTCGGCGGGTCCTGCCGGTGATCCTGCGCACCCACAAGCCCATGGTGCTGCTGCTGCTGATCTTCGCTGGCGCCCTGTGGACCCCGGTGTCCTGGCCGGCCTTCGTGTTGGCGCTGCTGTTCGTCTCGGTCCGCAGCCTGGGCAAGCTCGGCGGCGGCTGGCTGGCCGCGCTGTCCATGGGGCCCTCCATACGCAGGGACCTGGGGCGAGGGCTGCTGGGCCACGGCGAGGTGGCGGTGGCCATGGCCCTGAACCTCCGCCTGGTCTACGAAGGTGCCTTCGTGGACTGGGTCTTCACCGCAGTGCTGTTCTCCATCGTCCTGAACGAGCTGTGGTCCGCGCGGCTGCTCAAGGGCTTCCTGATCGACGCCGGTGACATCACGGCCGCGGCGGGCCCCAAGGAGGCGAGCTGATGTACGCCATCGTCGTAGGCATGGGCATGGTGGGGCGCCACGTGGTGGCCGCTCTGGCCAGCGAGCAGCACGAGGTGGTGGCGGTGGATCGCGACGCCGACGCCCTGGCCGTCATCGAAGAGCGCCACGACGTGGCCACGGTCCAGGGCTACGGCGCCAACCTGCGCCTGCTGGGCGAAGCAGGGGCCGCCGAGGCCGATCTCGTCGTGGCCGTCACCGACGACGACGAGGTCAACCTGGTCGCGGGCATCGCGGGCAAGCACCTGGGCGCCCGGCGCACCATCGCCCGGCTGCAGGGCTCGGAGTTCGAAGACCGCGAGGAGGGCGTCTACCACGGCTTGCTGGGCATCGACGTGGTGGTCAATCCGCGCATCCTGGTGGCCTCGGAGATCGCCAAGGTCGCCCGCTCCCACGGCGCCCTCGACGTCCTGGGCCTGGCCGGCAACCGCCTCGAGCTCGTCCAGCTCGAGCTGCCGGCTCACTCCAAGGTGCTGCACAAGCCACTGGCCCAGCTCACCCTCCCCAAGCCCTCCTTGGTGGCCGCGGTGGTGCGCGACGGTGAGCTGTTCGTGCCCGGCGGCTCTGACGTGCTCCTGGCCGGCGACCGCTGCTACCTCATCGGCCACGCCGGCCGCATGGAGAAGCTCGAGGGCCTCTTCTGCGGTGGCCGCGAGGCCGCCAAGGTCTTCGTGGTCGGAGGCGGCGAGATCGGCCTGGCCACCGCCCGCATGATGGCCACTGGCGGCCTCGAGGTGGTGCTCCTGGAGAAGGACCGCGCCACCGCCGAGCGCCTGGCCGTGGGCCTGCCTGGCGTCACCGTGCTCCACGGCGACGGCACGGATCTCACCCTGCTCGAGGAGGAGCAGGTCGGTGACTTCGATCTGTTCTGCGCCCTGACCCACGACGACGAGGCCAACCTCATGTCGGGCCTGCTGGCCAAGCGGGTCGGAGCCGAGCGCACCCTCTGCCTGGTGCAGCGCTCCGACTACATGGACATCTACCGGCAGCTGGGCATCGACGTGGTCATGTCCCCCCGGCGCGTAGCCTCCGACCACATCCTCCGCTACGCACGGCTCACCGAGCTGCAGTCCCTCACCGTGCTCGAGGGCGGCCAAGCCGAGGTGCTCGAGTTCACCACCATGCCCGACAGCAGGGTGGTGGGCGTGCCCCTCAAGCGCCTCGAGTTTCCCAGGGGGGCCATCGTCGCCGCCATCGTCGACGCCCAGGGCGTGCGCGTCCCCAGCGGAGACGACGTGGTCAGCGCCGGCAGCACCGTCGTGGTGCTGACCACCTCTGGCGTTCGCGCCAGCGTAGAGCGCCTCTTCCGCAAGCGGTCGTTCTGACATGGGATCGAGGCACTCCCGTCGTCGCGTCACCGCCCAGCAGGTCCGCCTGCTCGTGGGCGCTGCGCGGCCGCTGGGGGCGCTGCTCATCGTGCTGGCGGTCTTCATGCTGGGCACCGCCGTGGTCGGTCGGCTCTTCGCCGACAGCTGGGCCGGTGTCTGGGCCATGGTGCTCTCGGCCCTGATCACGGCGGGCAGCGGGCTCCTGCTGCGCTGGGGCTCCCGCCGAGAGGCCACCGAGAACTTCGGTCGCCGGCAGGGGCTGCTGGTGGTGGCGCTGGCCTGGGTGGCCCTGGGCACCTACGGCGGGCTCCCCTTCTTGTTGGGGGCTGACTTCTCCCTGCCCGACGCCATCTTCGAGGCCACAAGCGGCTTCACCACCACCGGCGCCACCATCCTGACCGAGATCGAGCTGCGCCTCAGCCAGCCGCTGCACCTGTGGCGCCTGCTCACCCACTGGCTGGGGGGGCTGGGCCTGGTGGTGCTCTTCGTCGCCATCTTCCCGGCCCTTGGGGTGGGCGGCAAGCACATGTACCACAGCGAGGTACCTGGGCCGCGCAGCCAGGGCCTGGTGCCCCGCATCCGCGACACCTCCAAGGCCCTGTGGCGCATCTACCTGGTCATCACCCTGGCCGAAGTCCTCCTGCTCATGCTGGCGGGCATGGACCCCTTCAACTCCATCGCCCACTCCTTCTCCACCATGGGCACCGGGGGTTTCTCGACCCTCAACAGCTCCATCGCCGGCTTCCACAACGTGCCGGCCGAGATGATCATCGTGGCGTTCATGGTCATCGCGGGCATGAACTTCGGGTTGATCTTCGAGGCATCACACAAGCGCTCCTGGCGCCTGCTGCTCAGGAACACCGAGCTGCGCGTCTACCTGGCGTTCTACGCCCTGGTTGTAGTGGTGGTGGCGCTGAACATCTGGCCCCTGAAGGAGAGCCTGCTACAGGCATTCCGCTTCGCATCGTTCCAGGTGGCGGCCGTGATCAGCACCACCGGCTTCGGCACGGACGACTTCGAGGTCTACCCCGCGCTGTCCCGCCTGATGCTCATCCTGTGCTACTTCGTCGGCGGTTCGGCGGGCAGCACGGCGGGGGGCATGAAGGTCATCCGCATCATCATCATCGTGAAGGTGTTGCTCATCGAGCTCCGCCGCGTCCATCGCCCCAAGCTGGTCGCTCCGGTGATGGTGGATGGTCGCCCCTACCCCGCCAGCGCCCTCTCCGAGGTCTTCGCCTTCATCACCGTCTACCTGCTCACCTTCCTGGTGGGCGCGGTGCTGGTGGCCGCGCTCGACCCGGTGGACCTCACCACCGCCTTCATGGCCTCCCTGGCCTGCGTGGCCAACGTGGGCCCCGGCCTCGGCCTGGTGGGCCCCATCGACAACTACGGGTTCTTCTCCCCGGCCGCCAAGCTGGTACTCTCCTGCCTGATGCTGCTGGGTCGTCTCGAGTTCTTCACCCTGCTCGCCCTGCTCAACCCCCGCTTCTGGAAGCGCTAGCCCATGCTCCGACAGCTCGTCATCGTCGCGGTGCTCTTCGGCATCATGACCGGGCTGCCCCTGGTGATCTCGCCCCTCGACGGGACGGTCAACCCCGCTTCAATGGCGGCCTTTGGCTTCATCGTCCTGGCCGCCTACACCCTGGGCGAGCTCGCCGAGCGCATCCGCCTGCCCCACATCACGGGGTATCTGGTCACCGGCCTGGTGTGCGGGCCCTATGTGCTGGGCCTGGTCGACCAGGTGGTGGTCCGCGACCTGGGGCTGTTCAACGTCCTGGCGGTGGCCCTGATCGGCCTCAGCGCGGGCGGCGCCCTCCGCATCCGGGACCTGCAGGCCGGCTTCCGCGTCATCGCCGGGGTCATCGCGGCCCAGTTCGCCGCCGTGATGCTGGGCGTCGGGCTGCTGGTCATGCTGCTGTCCTTGCCCATCCCAGGGCTCGGCCTGGACTTCTTGCAGCAGGGCGGCTTCCCGCGGGTCCTGGCGGTGGCCCTGCTGCTGGGCACCATCGCGGCCGCCTTCTCCCCCGCGGCCACCATCGCGGTCATCCACGGCGTGCGCGCCAGCGGCCCGGTCACCGACAAGGTGCTCGGCATCTCCATCCTCAACAACGTGGTGGTGGTGGCGGTCTTCGCGGCCACCCTGGCCATGGCCCAGCGCCTGGTGGGAGCGAGCGCCGGCGACGGACGCCTGATCATTGACGTGCTCGGCACCCTGGGCGGCTCCATCGGGCTGGGGTTGCTGCTGGGCCTGGTGCTGTGGGCCTACCTGCGCTTCGTCGGCACCCACCTGCTGCTGCTGGTGATCGGCCTGTGCTTCGTCGTCACTCACCTGGCGGGGCAGCTGGGCACCGAGCCCGTGCTGGTCTTCATCGTGGCGGGCTTCACCTTCGCCAACGCCTCCCCCCGCAGCGTCGCCCTCTTCGCCGTGGTGGAGCGGCTCTCGCTGCCCATCTACGTAGTCTTCTTCTTCATCGCTGGCGCGGGGCTCCACCTGGACGCACTGGCCACGCTCTGGCCCGCCGCCTTGTTGATCTTCGGCGGGCGCCTGGTCAGCCTCTGGCTGGGCACGCGCCTAGGAGCCCAGCTCACCCGGGGTCCCGACGGCCTGGGGCGCTACGGCTGGATGACCTTCGGACCGCAGGCCGGCATCGCACTGAGCCTCGCCATGGTGGCCGGCCACGCCTTCGGCGGCTGGGGCGCCACCTTCGAGACCCTGGCCGTGGCCACCATCGGCCTCAACGAGCTGGTGGGTCCTGCCCTGCTTCAGGGCGCGCTGGGGCTTGTTGGCGAGGTCCGCGCCAAGCGCCAGGGCGTCGCCCAGGCCCCGACCGCCGCCAGCGAGGGGCCCGACGGGACTCCCAGCGCGGTGGTGGACGAGGCCGACGCCCCCGACGACGACGCCACCCGGGACCACGATCAACGCCTGCCCGAGTGGCAGCCGGAGCCCGGCCGCAGCCGACGCAACGCCTGGGGGCCTCCCCCCACCACCCGCTCCGACCGCCTGCGCCACCTCTGCAAGCACCTCGAGAGCAACCTGCATGGCATCGTGCGGGACCTCCGAGCCGGCGCCATCACCCGCCGTCGCGAGCAGGCAGCCCGCTTCCTGGGCCTCTTGCGCCGAGAGTTCCTGCGCGCTCACCGGCACACGACCCTGACCGTCGGCGCCGAGCACACCGACGCATGGCGCAACTCCATCCGCCGGGAGCGCGGTGAGCTGGCCAGTCGCTGGGAGCGGCTCCTGCTCGACCGCGCGGCCACAACGGACTTCCGCCAGGATCTGCGGACCTTCCAGGACATCCTGGATCAGGTAGACCGGAGCATCGAGGACACGCCCGAAGCCCTGGAGGTGCCCCTCGATCCCCACTGGGCCGACGCGAGAGAGGACGACACCCTGCGCCTCTCGGCTCACCGCTGGTGGGCCCGCGCTCGCCGGCGTGTGCTCGGCATCCTGGGCAGCCCGGCCGCAGACACCCGGGTCGTGGAGCTGCGCGCACTCACTCGCTACTGCATGTCGGGGGTGGCCCCCACCCACCTGATCGAGGCCGCCGCGTTGATCGCCATGGGAGAGCGCCACCTGCTGGCGCGGGCGCGGGCGGTGTTCGAGTCCTACAACCAGGCCCTCGAGAGCCTGCTGGACAAGGACTACGATCTCGAGCAGCGCAAGCAGGCCCTGGAGAGCATCCGCACCGAGGTCGAGGAGGACTTCGCCCTGGCCGCGCGCGAGGTCGACCGCATGGCCGACGACGCGGTGCGCGTCACCGCCTCCGCCCTCGGCCGCGCCTATCGGGAGCTGATCGGCATGGTGGACAGCGCCGGCACGCCCGAGCTGCCCTCCTCCCGCTACCGCTTCAGCCGCATCTACGACGCGCGGGAGCAGGCCTTGAAGCAGCTCGAGGAAGGCTTCTCGGTGTCCAGGGAACTCACCCGGGGCATCGCCAGCAGCCTGGCCATGGAGCTGGAGATGGTGCGGCTGCGCGTCCACGTGCGCGAGGCGGTCGAGGACGCGGCCACGGGCCTCGAGCGGGACATCCGTGGGCGCCTGCTGGCCCAGCTGGATCGCCTGGACGCCGGGCTGCCCGCCTCCATCACCAAGCTCCGCACCCTCCTCGGGACTCCCGAGCCCAGCCGCGAGCTCATCCGCCAGGGCATCCTGGACGCCACCGGCCCCCTTGCCCACACGGTGCACGACATCCTGACCATCGCAGAGAAGCTGCGTGGTTCCCTCAAGAACGAGAGCGCCGTGGGGCCGCTGCTGCGCGCCCTGAGCACCGAGATCGACGATCTCACCGACCGCTTCCTGGTGGTGACGGACCCGCCCGCCCCCCGCGGGCGCAGCTTCCCGCCCAGGCCCCAGACCCGCGACCTGCACTTCCGCGAGGCGGTGCGGTCCTACATGGAAGCCGAGGCCGGCCGCGACCTGACCGTCTCCCTGGGCGCCATCCGGACGCGCATCGACGAGACCTACGTTGGGATCGACGAGGTCCAGCGCGTGCTGGCCTTCAACAGCGATCTCGCTGGCGCCGAGCTGGACGTGCTCCCGGACGAACTCCTGGAGGACGAGACCATCGAGCTGCTGCGGGACATGCTGGTGGGCACGCTGCAGCGCCTGGCCAACCGCGCCAGCGCCCTCCACCTCACCGCACAAGACATCCCCGACCAGGCCGGTCTGGCCGTGCGCCAGGCGGTCACGGGCAACCTCGAGCGGCTCACCGACATCCTGGTCGAGGGCCGACACAGCGAGCTCAAGCTGCGCCTGGCCCTGGACGCCGCCTCGGCCGGAGGCCACGAGCTGCACGGCGCCCTGCGCGAGCTGGTCAACGCCGCGGAGCAGCTTGGTCAGGTGCTCACCGTGGCCCTCGGACCACGCAGCCTGGCTCGCGTCCAGGCCGTGCTGGGCCTGCGGGACCTCGAGGCCGAGGCCAAGGAGCACCCACACACCTTCACCCCCCCCGCCGAGCGCGTCCCCATCCCCACGGTCTACCGTCGCCTCTTCAGCGACCAGGGCCTCGAGGGCGGGGATCTGCTGGCGGGCAGGGAGGCTGACGTTGAGCGGGTGCGCCGCACCCTCACGGGCCGCGGCAGCCCCAGCCGTACAGTCGCCGTGGTGGGGGTCGCGGGCATCGGCAACGCCGCCGTGATCAACACGCTGCTGCGGGGCCTGCCCGAGCAAGCGGCGATCCATCGCGTCCGCTTCGAGGCCCAGGCCACGGTCGAAGAGGTCGAGGAGCGGCTGCTGGCGCCCATGCGCGCGGGCCGCGGCGACATCATGGTCGTCGAAGGCGTGCACTGGCTGTTCACCATTCGGCCCGGAGGCTTCGCCCCCCTGCGCGCCCTCATCGACGGGGTCCTCGCGGATCGCGGGGGCAACGGCTGGCTCGTCAGCACCGAGCGGCCGGTGTGGTCCTACGCCAAGCGCGTGCTGCCCCTCGAGGACATCTTCTGCGAGCGCTTCGATCTGGGGGCTTTGTCGGTGGACGAGCTGCGCAACACCCTGCTGCTGCGCCACGCCATGTCTGGCTATCGTCTCCACTTCCAGCGTCCCACGGGCCACCTCGGCTGGTGGCTGCAGGAGCTGCTCACACGCAAGGCGGCCGAAGAAGATCTCCACGAGCGGCACTTCTTCGAGCAGCTGCACGAGGCCACCGGCGGCATCCTCAGCGATGCCCTGCGGCTGTGGCTCGCCGCGGTCGCCGGCATCGGCAGCAGCACCGACACCATCACCATCGGCGGGCTGCCCGAGCCCCCCCTGGAGGCTATCCGCAGGCTGCCCCTCGACGACCTGATCACCCTCAGGCAGCTGGCCCGCCAGGGCCGCATCACCGCCGAGGACCACGCCCGCCAGTTCCGCACCGAGGCCACCTGGAGCGCCGGCTACCTCACCCGGCTCGAGCACAGCGGGCTGCTGCAACGCGTGGACGAGTGCTGCTACCGCTTCGCCCCCGAGCTCGCGGGGGCCATCCACCAGGTTCTACGTGAGAGGAGCTTGATGGGATGACGCGCGCCCTCCATACCCTCTCCGTCGCCGTCGGCCTCGCGCTGGCCGCGCCCACCTACGCCCAGCAGCCCGCCACTCACAGCGCCCCTCTGCCCCATGTGGCGGTGTCGGCCGTCGACGCCCCGGCCCCCCAGCCCGTCCTCGAGCTGGCGCCCGAGCCCGCGCCGCAGCAGCCCCTCCAGCAGGCCAGCGCCCCTGTCCCGCTGCCCTCACCCGAGCCCGCGACCCAGGATGTCGCGGTCCCGGAGCCCCAGCCAGCCTCAGCGCCAACACCGGCACCTGCGCCAGACCCAGAGCCTGCGCCTGCCCACGCCTCCGCTGTCCTGGTCCCACAGGCGCCCGCCATCGTCTCCACGCCCACGCCAGAGGCCATCGAGCTGGCCCCTTCGGCGACGCCCTCGGCCTCGGTGTCCCCTGGCCCGGACCTGGCCGCCGACCTGGCCGCCGCCCTCCTGCCCAGCCCCCCAAAGCCCAACCTCCTGCGAGCGCTGCTGCTTCTGCTGGCCACCCTGGCCTGCGTAGGGCTGGCGAACCTGGCAGAGCGCCCCCTGGGGCGCCTGGCGGCCCACGGGATCCTGCCCGGCGTGCTCAAGACCGTCGTGGTGATCTGCCGCAGCGGCGCCCTGCTGGTCGCCTTCCTGGGCCTGCTCCACCTGGTGCCTGCCGCCTGGTCACCTGCGGTAGCCTACGTGCTGGTGGGCACCGCCCTGGCCGTCGGCTGGTCGGTGCGCGAGGTCGTCCAGGACGTGCTCGTGGGGCTCATCTTCACCCTCGAGCGCAGCTTCCGCAGCGGGCAACGCCTGCGCTTCGAGGGCATCACCGGCACCCTCACCCGCATGACCTTCAGGGTCACCTGGCTGCGCACGGACGAGGGCGCCGACATCGCCATCCCCAACCGCAAGCTCACTAGCGCCACCCTCGAGCTGGACCCCGAGCTGTACGCTCCCGTCTCGGTGCTGTTGCTGGTTCCGCCCTGCCGGTCCTCGGTCGAGGCCCGCAACACCATCCGTGAGCTGGTGCTGCTCAACCCCTACCTGGCGCCAGGCGAGGATCCGCAGGTCTACCGCCAAGCCGACGATCCCAAGCGCTGGCGCGTCAAGGCCCGCCTGCTGGATGCCCGCTACGCCGACCGATTCCGGGGCACCATGGTGGACTTGGTGGAGGAGGTCTTCGGCCCCCCCATGGGACCCTGTGAACACGATGTTCAGGAGTGAGCTGGAACGCTCGATCCATCAGCGTGGACGGAGCACATAGGCTATACTCACGCAGCTACGGAGTGAGCAGGTGAGTGCAGCCATCGGACGTGCCCAGACGCCCATGACGCGAGGGTTGCTCTGCGTCTTGGCGGGGCTGTCCCTGAGTGCGGGCGCCTTGGCCCAGACCCCCAACGAGCCTCTGGTCCAGACCGAGGAGCCCGGCACCATCATCACCCGCACGCTGGTCCCTGCGACCGAGGCAGAGGTCAGGGCGATCCTCGATGATCCATACACCTTCGTCGGCTTCACCCCCGACGTTCAGTCCATGGACGTGCAAGCTCGCGGCCGCTGTAAGCAGCTCAGCTTTGTCTCCCGGGGTCTGTTCGAACCCCTGCACTACAGCACCCAGCGCTGCCCCTCGGCCGGCGGCTGGCGCGAGACCCTGCTCGAGTCCGACTCGTTCACCCGCTACGACGCTGACATCCAGTTGCTGCCCGTGGCTGGCGGCACCCACATCATCTACAGGCTCTCGGTGGGCATCGACCTCCCCGTGCCCGATCTGGTCATCTCGAAGAACGTGAAGCGCTCGGCGCGCCTCACGATGCAGGCGGTGCGAGACCTCATCCTCCGGCGCGCACCCGCCGCCTCTGCCCAGGAAACTACCCCCGCCGAGCCCGCGGAATCGTCCACCTTGCACTGAGCGGCCGCGACCGCTACCATGCCGCGCGTCGCGCGATAAACGCCTACTTCCATCCCGGCCGAGCCGGTCCCCAGGAGTCATCCATGTTCGATCATTTCAAGGCCGCTTGGCCGATCGTGAAGGCCAACCTCGTCGGTTGGATCATCTTCATCCTCGTCTTTGGCATCTTCAACTCCTTCACCGGCGGCCTCGGCGTCATCCTCATGCCCAACGCCTACCGCGCCGTGCGCAACGCCATCGTGCGCCAGGAAGGCCCCTCCATCGGTGATCTCTTCAACTTCGACAACTTCATGGACGACCTGGTCGCCGTGATCGTGTGGGTCGGCGGCATCTCCCTCGGCTCCCTGCTGTGCTTCGTCGGCGCCCCCGTCGTCGCCCTGCTCCTCTTCTGGATGCCCATGCTCGCCGCTGAAGGCAAGTTCGCCGCCTTCGACGCCGCCAAGGCCTCGCTGGCCCACGCCAAGAGCAACATCGGCGCCATCATCATGTTCTACATCGCCGCGATGATCGTGGTCTTCCTGGCCGCCCTGTGCTGCTACCTGCCCATCTTCCTCGCCGCCCCGATGGTCTTCGTGGCCCACTGGCTGTTCTACGAGAGCCAGCGCGACGCCATCATGGCCGCCGCCCAGGCCGCCGGCATCCCCACCAAGCCCTAAGCGTCCCACTTTCAGCTGCGCCGGCGCCTTCGGGCGTCGGCGCGCTTTGCTGAGGAGCTCATGATTCGCGACAAGCTCTCCGCCGGCTTCCGTCGGCTCCTGGGCCGCTCTCCCCAGCCCACGACCACACCGCCGATCCCGCGCCCGAGCCCCCCAGCCGGCCCCCCAGGCGCCGATGCACAGGGCGTCGTGCCCAGTATCGAAGCGCCCAGTATCGAAGCGCCCAGTATCGAGGCGCCCAGCCTCGACGCGGCGCTCGTGCAGCAGGTGATCGACCAACAGGTCCGACCCGCCCTGCGCGCTGATGGCGGCGACATCGAGCTGGTGGAGATCCGCGGCGCCGACGTGCACGTGCGGCTTCAAGGCGCCTGCCGAGGCTGTCCCGGCGCGGGCATGACCCTGAAGATGGGTGTCGAGGCTCTGCTTCGCGACGAGATCCCCGGCTTCGGCAGGGTGGTCGATCTCGGCTGATACACAGCGTGCATGCGTGGCCGTGGTTCGAACAGTGGATTATCGCCTAGGTGTCGAATCCCACGGCTCTGAAACCCCTCTCTCTCCCACACCAGGAGTGTCCCATGAGACTCCGTCTCCTCATCGCGTTCTCCCTGCTGCTCGGCTTCGCACTCGCTTGTGGCGGCGGCGACGCTGACGAAGCTGTCGAGGTTCAGGCCGTCCCCACCGAGCCTCCTCCTCCCCCCCCCGTGGCCCCTCCTCCCCCCGTCACCGCCCCCGTGCCCGACGACCAGCAGGCCAACGCAGCTGACGTCGAGGAAGAGGTCGAAGACAAGCCCACCACCACCACCCCGACGACCACCACCCCGGTGGTCCGCACCAGCGGCTCCACCAGCAGCGGCCGGAGCTCGGGTGGCAGTTCCTCGGGCGGCAAGAGCTCTTCGGGCGGCAAGAGCTCCTCGGGTGGCAAGAGCTCCTCGGGCGGAAGCTCCTCGAAGAAGTCCAGCAAGTAGTCCGAAGGTCGTGATGCTCGGCCTCCTGATCGTGCTCCTCGGGGGATGCGGCTCGCCCGTGCCCCCCGAGCAACCAAGCCCACCTCCCGAGCCCGTGATGGCGTTCAGCCAGAGCGTGGTGGAGGCGGTGGACGTGGATCTGGCCATCGTGGTGGCCGGTGAGCTGCAGCAGCGCCCTGAGCAGCACAGCGCCGTACTCCAGGCCCACGACCTCACCAGCGAGGGCTGGGAGACCATGCTGGTGGCCATCGCCTCCGATCCCCAGGCTTCGCAACGCTACGCCACCGCCCTAGAGGCGGGCAGCGAGGCGGGCAGCGAGGCTGTGACCGAGCCGCCTGCAGGCGAAGAGTAGCGGCGGGATCACCCGCCCCTCCCGCCATGACCACCAAAGCCCGCGTGCTGGACTTCCGCGATCACCGGCGTGAACTCGGGCAGAATCGCTATGTCTACGCGGTGGTGTCCCGCAGGGCCCAGGGCCTCTCCATCGGGCTCAACCTCAACCCGGGCCGCGACTGCAGCTTCCTGTGTCGCTACTGCCAGGTGGAGCGCAGCGCCCCCCCGCAGGCCGTGCCAGTCCTGCTGGACCGGTTGGGTTCCGAGCTCGAGGCGCTGCTGGGGCTGGTGGGGTCCGGCAAGCTGTGGCAGCACCCACCCTTCGACACCGTCCGCGACGAGCTGCGCCGGGTCGCAGACATCGCCTTCGCCGGCGACGGTGAGCCCAGCACCAGCCCACAGCTGGCCGCCGCGGTGGCCATGGTGGGGCTGGCCCGAGCCCGGCACCGGCTCGAGGGCGTACCGCTACGGCTCCTGAGCAACGGCTCGGGGTTCCACACCCCTACAGGGCGCCTGGCGCTGGCGCGCTTCCACGCCCTGGGCGGAGAGCTGTGGTTCAAGCTCGACGCCGGCACACCCCAGGCCTACCAGCGCATCAACTGCAGCACGGTCCCCCTCGAGCGCATCCTGGACAACCTGATGCTGGCGTCCCGCCAGCGCCCGGTGGTCGTCCAGAGCCTGTTCAGCGAGCTCCACGGCCAGGCGCCCACCGCCGCCGAGATCCACGCCTGGGTGCAGCGCCTGCTGCAGGTGGTCCAGAGCGGAGGCCGAGTCCGGGAGGTCCAGGTCACCACCGTGGCGCGGGCGCCGCGAGACCCCGCCTGCAGGGCGCTGGGTCGCACCCGGCTCGAGGCCATCGCCGCCCAGCTGCGCGGTCACGGCCTGGCCGCCTCGGTACACCCGGGCCGCTGGGGGCGGCGACCCGTGCTGGTCACCGCAGGGGCCACCCGCAACCCCATCGACAGCATGCGCTGCATCACCGCGAACTCGAGCGGCGGCACAGGTGTAGCCCTCGCCCAGGCCCTGCAGCCCGACCACGCCGTACACCTGCTCGCCAGCCCTCAGGCCCAGCTGCGTGCCACGGCTGCCGGCATCGAGTCCACCGAGCTGTTCGAGAGCACCGACGATCTGATGGCGCGCATGGAGCGCTGGGTGCGCGCCAATCCCCGGGGCATCGTCGTGCATGCAGCCGCGGTGGGGGACTACGCCCCCCGGGCCAGCGCTGGCAAGGTCTCGAGCGGCAAGGCCAGCTGGGAGCTGTCCCTTGGCCCCACCCCCAAGATCCTCGATCAGGTCCGCGCCTGGGGAGGTCCGGATCTGGTCCTGGTGAGCTTCAAGGCCGCCGCCCCCGACACCGGCGACCAGGCCTTGGTGGCCATCGCCCGCGAGCAGGCCCAGCGCACGGGTTCCGACCTGGTCTTCGCCAACGTCCTGGGCCGACTGGGCGAGCGCGTCGCCCTGGTCACCGCCAGCACCCACGCCTGGTATCAACAGCGCGGCGATGCCCTGCAGGCGTTGATCGAGCATACGCTGCTGGACGACTGAGGCGACCAGGGCACCGGAGCAGGCAGCTCGAGCTCCCGACCCGGCAGGTGGCGGCCGGGGGCCCGGACCACGCGGACGTGGAGGGTGCCGGGGCTCTGCCCCAGGGCCTGTAGGCGCAGGCTGGCGGGGAGCGACTGCTCACTGCGCTCGCCTACGACCACCACGGTGCTGCTGCCCTGCTCGGCCGCGCGCAGCAGGCGATAGCCCGCACGCCCCACGGGCATGGGATCGAGCAGCGCCACAACCGGAGCAGCCCCCGAGGCCGCCAGCTGCTCGGCCGCCCACACGGCCCGCTCGGCCCCGGGGCGCACCACCAGCAGGCGCGACCAGGCCACGCCCGCCAGCCCAGGTGGATGCAGGCGTCCGAGCACGTCGATGATGGCCACCCAGCGCCCCGCGCGCGTGCTGCGGACGAGCAGCGGCATGAGCAGCCCCAGGCGACCAGAGCCTGGCAGCCCACACAGCTCGGCCAGCCCTGGAGCGGGCCAGCCAGCCGTAGCGTCGAGGGACGCGAAGCCTGTGGGCACACCTCCAGGAGGCGCGGGATCCACCAGCGCCCCCTGGGACGACAGGGTCCGGCGCAGCTCGGCGAGGGCGTTGGCGCGGCTGGTGGACATATACTGAACATATGTTCAAATCGCTTCTCTTGCAAGCCCCGGCCCGATAGGCTCAGCCCATGCCTCGAGCCTCCCGCGATCCCACCCTTCCACGCTGGCTCGAGCTGGGCTTCTATGCCGCCGTGGCCGTGGTGGCCGTGGCTCCTGCCCTGGTGCGGGGCAGCCACGTGGTGGGGGACGGCGTGGACCTGTACGGGACCCTCTGGTTCTACTGGTGGATCCAGGACTGCATCGCCCACCTGCACGACCCCGGCTTCACCGACCTGTTCTTCCACCCGCTGGGCAAAGACATCTTCGCCCACACGGGCAACAACTTCGTGGATGCCGCCCTCTCGGCTCCCTTCCAGTGGGTCTTTCGCTTCCCCCGCTACCAGCCCGTCTTCGTGGCGGTGATCCTGCTGGGCAACGCCCTGAGCTTCCGCCCCTTGGCCGCCCGCTTCGCCGGCTCGGCCAGCCAGACCCCCTGGTGGAGCCAGGCCCTGGGAGGCGGGCAGGCCACCGTGGCCGCCTTCGTTGCCACGGGCCTGTGGCAGGCCTGCTCCTTCTCCCTCTTCGAGATCACCGCCGGCCGCCCCACCCAGGCCTTCCTCTGGTTCCTGCCCCTGGCCCTGGACCGCCTCCTGGCCCTCGAGGGCCCCGCCCCTCGCCATCGCGACGCCCTGGCTGCGGGCGCGCTCACTGCCCTGCAGGCCCTGGTCTACTGGTTCATGGGCTACTTCCAGCTGCTGCTCTGGGCATGGCTTGGTGCCTGGGCCCTGGCCCGCAGCCCCCTGCGCGCACGGCTGCTGGCGCGCTACGCCACCGCGGCCGGGGTCTGCCTGCTGCTGGTCTCGCCCTTCGTGGTGAGCATGGCCATCGAGGCCAGATCAGGGGCCGTGCCTGGGCTCATCGGCGGGGGCGGGCTCTTCGCTCAACCCCAGGCGCTGCACAACAACGTGGCCACCCAGCTGCACGGCTACTGGATGATGGAGCGCTGGGGCGCCCCCATGCTGGGCCATGTCAGCTGGCTGGCGGTCATCGCCCTGGTGGCCTGGCGCGGGCCGGACCGCCTGCGCTGGCTCGGCGCGGCGGCGCTGCTGCTGGTGGTGGCCATAGGGCCCGCCCTGCCTGTCGGGCCGGGTCAGAGCACCCCCTGGTACCCCTACCTGCTGCTGTACAACACCGTCCCCTTCCTCGACCGCCTGTGGTTCCCCTACCGCCTGGTGGTGATGGTCTTCCTGGTGCTGTCCGCCACGGTCGGTGCGGCCCTGGTCCCCCTCATGCGCGGGCTGGCCGCGTCACCACGCCGACAGCTGGCGGCCTGGGGTCCCTTGCTCCTGGCAGCGCTCCTCCTGAGCGCCAACCTCACCAGCCAGCACCGCCAGCTCTGCTGGCCCTTCGTCACCCGAGACGTGAAGCCACCGGCCGTGTTCACCTGGATCGGGGACCAGGGCGGCGCCCTGATCCACCTGCCCTTCGGCATCAACCAACCGGCCATCATCTGGCAGACCGTCCACGGCCAGCCCATCTTCGGCGGTATGGGCGAGAACGCCCGCCTGCTGTGGCCCGAAGGCTTCGAGGCCAGGGTAAAGATCGACCTTATCCGCTTCCTGCGTCGCGCCACCATCGACCCCGAGCGCGCCGAGCCCCCCGCCACCCAGCGGGGCCTGCTGCAGCTTCAGGGCGAGGGCTTCCGCTGGGTGGTCTTGCACCGGGATCTGGTGGAAGCCGAGAACCGCGACCGCCTGCCCGGAGGGCCCCGGGGCGACAGCTCGGTCGCCCTCGATCCCGCCGCCCTCGAGCGGCTCCCCTTTCTCACCACCGACGCCATCAGCGAGGCCCTGGGTCCTCCCACAGCCGTCGAGGGCGCCCTGGTGGTCTGGGACCTGCAGGGAGGCGCGCAGAGCCCCGCAGCCCTGGCCCCGAGCCCCGAGCGCCTGGCCGAGCGCAGCTGGGAGATCGAGGGGCCACCCAGCTACGAGGAGCTCCTCCAAGCCCAAGGACGCCTCCCTGGGCATGAGCCCAGCCAGCGAGAACACACTCCGGGAAATGGGCGCTAAGCCAGCCTGGACCGCGGTGGGCTCCCGGTTGCATCACACCAGCCGCGTTCTGCCTCTTGATTTAGATGACCTCGGGGATATGTCTCCACCCTTGGCCAGCGCTTGCACGCACAGCAGTAGGCCATCACCTCCACCGCGGAGTGAACCATGGTTTCCAACGGCTCCAGCAGCGACAGCAACCCGGGCCTGCCTGGCGAGCTCGATCTCCCCGTCCTCGCCATCCGCAACACCGTCATCTTCCCGGTCTTGGCGTTCCCCATCAACGTGGGCCGCGACAAGTCTCTGCTGGCCATCGAGAAGGCCCTCGAGAAGGACAAGCTCCTGGGCATCCTCTCCCAGAAGGAGCCCGAGAACGAGGACCCGGATCCCGACGACCTCTTCACCGTCGGTACGGTGGTCAAGGTGCTCAAGTCGGTCAAGATGCCGGGCAACAAGCTCAACGTGATCATCCAGGGCCTGGCGCGCATCAAGGTGCGCAAGTGGAACCACACCTCGCCCTACCTGCGCATCGAGGCCGACGTCTTCGAGGAGCCCACCGAGCACGACGCCAGCCTCGATGAGCTGCTGGGCAACCTGCGCGAGCTCTCCCAGAAGATCATCGACCTCTCCCCCCAGATCCCGTCCGAGGCGGGCTTCCTGGTGCGCTCCATCGACAACCCGGGCATCCTCGCCGACATCGTCGCCTCGAACCTCAGCATCGCGGTCGACGAAAAACAGAGCCTGCTCGAGACCTTCGACACCCGCGAGCGCATCGAGTCGGTGGTCGAGCTGTTGGACAAGGAGATCCAGGTCCTGGAGCTGTCCAACAAGATCCAGACCGAGGTCAAGGGCGAGATGGCCAAGGCCCAGCGGGAGTACTTCCTGCGCGAGCAGCTCAAGGCCATCCAGAAAGAACTGGGCGACACCGACGAGCGCCAGGAAGAGTTCGAAGAGCTCGAGACCTCCATCCGTGACGCCAAGATGCCGGAGGAGGTCGAGAAGGTCGCCTTCAAGGAGCTCAAGCGCATGTCCCGGATGAACCCGGGCGCCGCCGAGTTCACCGTCTCGCGCACCTACATCGACTGGCTCATCGAGCTGCCCTGGAACATCTCCACCGAAGACCACCACGACCTCAAGCGGGCCGAGGCCATCCTCGACGAAGACCACTACGGCCTCGAAGAGGTCAAGAAGCGCATCATCGAGTACCTGGCCGTCCACAAGCTCAAGCAGGACATGAAGGGCCCCATCCTCTGCCTGGTGGGCCCCCCGGGCGTCGGCAAGACCTCCCTGGCCACCTCCGTGGCGCGGGCGCTGGACCGCAAGATGGTCCGCATCAGCCTGGGCGGCGTGCACGACGAGGCCGAGATCCGCGGCCACCGCCGCACCTACATCGGCTCCCTGCCCGGCAAGATCATCAAGGGCATGAAGAAGGCGGGCACCAACAACCCGGTCTTCGTGCTCGACGAGATCGACAAGCTCGGCAAGGACCATCGGGGCGACCCGTCCTCGGCCCTGCTCGAGGTGCTCGATCCCGAGCAGAACCACGCCTTCAACGACCACTACCTCGACGTCCCCTTCGACCTGTCCAAGGTGCTGTTCATCGCCACCGGCAACTGGCCCGAGGGCATCCCCGGTCCCCTGTACGACCGCATGGAGGTCCTGTACGTCTCCGGCTACACCGTGCGCGACAAGCTGCACATCGCCAACGACTACCTGATCCCCCAGGTGCTCGACGACCACGGCCTCAGCGCCGAGAACGTCGAGTTCACCGAGGAAGGCGTCAAGCACATCATCTCCTCCTACACCCGCGAGCCGGGCGTCCGCGCCCTCAAGCGCGAGATCGCGGCCTGCGCCCGGGCCGTCGCCAAGCTGGTGGCCTCCGACGAGCAGGAAGGCACGGCGCTCATCACCCCCGAGCGCATCGAGGAGATCCGAGGTCCCGTCAAGCACTTCCATGAGATCGCCCAGCGCGTGGCCGTCCCCGGCGTGGCCACCGGCCTGGCCTGGACCGCCGCCGGCGGCGACATCCTCTTCATCGAAGCCACCCGCTTCAAGGGCAAGGGCGCGCTGCACCTGAGCGGCAAGCTGGGCGAGGTGATGAAGGAGAGCGTCAGCGTGGCTCGTTCCTACGTCCGCGCCATGGCCACCGAGCTGGGCATCGACGAGGATCTGTTCGAGAACAACGACATCCACATCCACGTGCCCGCGGGTGCCATCGGCAAGGACGGCCCCTCCGCCGGCATCGCCATCGTCACCGCCCTCACCAGCCTGCTCACCGGGATCCCCGTCGACCCCACCCTGGGCATGACCGGCGAGGTCACCCTGCGGGGCGCGGTGATGCCCATCGGGGGCGTCAAGGAGAAGATCGTGGCTGCCCATCGCGCCGGGATCACCACCGTGATCCTGCCCGAGTGGAACCGCAAGGACGTGCACCACGAGGTCCCCGACGAGGTCAAGGACGAGATGCAGTTCCACTTCGCCTCCCGCATGGAGGAGGTGCTCGAGGTGGCGCTGGGCATGAAGGGTCTCACCCTCGAGTCCAAGGCCGAAGCCGAAAACGCCGAGGAGTAGCGAGGGCTCACCGCGCCTCCCATTTCCTCGGCGCGGCCCCCTCGTCCCGCGACTCTCCACTCGATTGACCGGGTTCCGAATGGCGGCTAACCTCCCGATGGCATGCGCTGGCTCCCGGCACTCCTACTGATCTTCAACCCCACGGCGCTCCTGGCTCAGGAGCTGCCGGTGATGGGGCAGGAGCGCCTGGCCTTCGCCATCCGCCTCTACCGCTCTGGTGACCACGCCCAGGCCCGCGCCACGCTGATCAGCCTGCTCAACGATCCCGCCATCGAGGATCTGGAGCTCAAGATCAAAGCCCGGGTCTACCTCGGCGAGATCCTGCTGGCCGACGGCAACCGTTCTCAGGCCTGGGACACCTTCCGCGCCATCCTCGAGGCCGACCGGGAGCACCAGCTCGATCCCTACGAGCACCCCCCCGACGTGCTGGACTTCTTCGGAATGGTCCGCGCCGCCACCCTGGCCATGGGTCCCGACGATCCTCCACCCCAGCTGCCCGACCCCATCCCCCTGCCCCCCGAGTTCCACGCCATGCACTGGACGGGCTACACCCCGTTCGGCATCCACCAGGCCCGCCAGGGACGCTTCGGCTGGTTCGCCCTGCTGGCTGCGGGCCAGGTGGGCACACTGGCTGGCACCTTGGGTACCGGGATCCCCCTGTACATCAACAGCGCGGCCGAGGAGCCCGAGTACAGCCGCCTGGTGGCCATGCGGAGCTGGAACTGGGCCCTGGGCGGAGCCTTCACGGCCCTTTGGATCACGGGCACGGTCGAGGCCTCGGTGCGCTGGCGCGCCGACCAGCGCGCGGCCCGCGATGCATGGGCAACGGAGCACACCACCAGCGAGCTGATGATCGGGCCAGGCTCGGTGCGGTGGGAGCTGAGCTTCTAGGGATCGGGAACGGGCTCATCGGCCAGGGGGTGAACGGGATACAAGGAATCGCTGTGTCAACGGAGAGTTCATGGCGTACCTGCGCATCCTCGACACCATGCACGGCACCTCCAACGAGGTCGTCCTCCGCAAGCCCATCAACTCCATCGGCCGCCGCGATGGCAACGACGTGATCCTGAGCGACCCCACCGTCGCCGCCACGCATGCCAACCTCATCAAGAGCGGCCAGGGCTACTCCATCTCGGTGCTGGACCGCTCGAACGAGCTGTACGTCAACGGCAAGCGCACGCGCCAGACAGATCTCGGCTACGGCGACCGCGCGCTGCTCGGGCGCTACGAGCTCACCCTCATGGAGGGCCAACCCGCCCCCGACGCCGCCGCAGACCAGCCCGACACCATCGACGCCCTCAAGCAGCTGGTGGACTTCTCCCAGGAGCTGATGCGCGACACCTCACCGCAGGCCTTGTTCCGCAAGCTGCTGCGGGCGGTCGTGCTCCTCACCGGCGCCGAGAAGGGCTTCGTGATCCTGATGCAGGACGGTCAGCGCAACCTGGCCGCCAGCCACAATGTCGAAGACGACTCCACCGCGGTGGCGCGCATCTCCGACAGCATCGTCGAGCGCGTGGTCCACACCCGCAAGCCGCTGATCGTCAGCGACGCCATGCACGACGCCCAGTTCGCCCACGCCAAGTCCGTGGTCGACCTGCGCCTGTCCTCGGTCATGTGCGTCCCCATGCTCTACCGGGACGACCTGCTGGGCTGTCTCTACCTGGGCAACGACAAGGTCACCGACCTGTTCACCAAGCGCGACCTCGACCTGCTCCACGTCTTCGCCAGCCAGGCCTCCCTGCTGGTGCACACCGCCCTGATGCTCAACGAGCTCAAGACCACCAACCGCAACCTGCGCCAGCAGCTGCGCAAGTCCGGCCAGGGCGAGATGATCGGCTCGAGCGATCCCATCCAGGCCGTGTTCAAGGTGCTGCGCCGGGTGGCGCCCACCGACATCTCGGTGCTGGTGTTGGGCGAGACGGGCACCGGAAAAGAGCTGGTGGCCCTCGATCTGCACCGTCTCTCCGAGCGCACCCGCAAGCCCTTCGTGTCCATCAACTGCGGCGCCATCCCCGAGAATCTTCTCGAGAGCGAGCTGTTCGGCCACAAGAAGGGCTCCTTCACCGGGGCGGTCACCGACAAGATGGGCAAGTTCGAGGCGGCCGCAGGCGGCACGCTGTTCCTGGACGAGATCAGCGAGATGCCCATGAACCTGCAGGTCAAGCTCCTGCGGGTGCTGCAGGAGCGCAAGATCGAACGGGTCGGCGAGCTCCAACCCCGCCCCATCGACATCCGCGTCATCGCCGCCACCAACCGCGACATCGAGGTCGAGATCAAGGCGGGCCGCTTCCGCGAAGACCTCTTCTACCGCCTCAACGAAGTCACCGTGAGCCTGCCTCCCCTGCGGGATCGGGGCGACGACATCCCGCTGCTGGCCCGGTTCTTCCTCAACAAGTACGCCGAGCAGTACAGCTCCAGGGCCCAAGGCTTCACCAACGAGTGCATCAAGGCTATGAAGGGCTACTACTGGCCCGGCAATGTGCGACAGCTCGAGAGCAGGGTCAAGCGCGCCGCCATCATGAGCGATCGGGCGCTGCTCAACACCACCGATCTCGGCCTGGCCGACGGCGATCGCCGGCACATCAAGCCCCTGGCCGAGGCCGAGGAAGAGTTCAAGATGGGCTACGTGCGCGAGGTGCTCGAGGTCAACAACTGGAACAAGGCCCAGACCGCACGGGACCTGGGCGTCGACCCTCGCACCATCTTCCGCTACATCGAGAAGTTCGACGATGCCCAGTAGCAGAGCTCCCCTGGGCCGCGGTTGGCTCCTCCCGCTGCTGCTGCCCCTGTTGCTGGGGTCGGGCAGCCGCATGCAGCAAGCACAGAGCCACGCCCCCATCGACACCTCCAACGAGCGCTACATCCATGATCTGACCGGCCAGGACCGGAGCGACCGGCTCTACGCGGCGCGCACCCTGCGCTCGCGGCTCCGTGTGGCCCTGGCGGACTCCGAGCGCCGCGAGGGCACCCTGCGGCAGATCGACGCCCTGGCCGCCCTGGACGACTTCGAGCTGCTGGTGGCGCCCGCCTGCATCCAGGCGCTCGCCAGCCGCAACGTGGCCCACCACTGCGCATGGATCCTGGGCCAGCTGGCCTACGAGCCCGCGATCCCGGAGCTCGAGGCCATGGTCCAGCCTGGCAGCGAGGCCAACCGCAGGGCGCAGCGCAAGGCCCTGGATGCCCTCGAGACCATCGGGCCCGTCGCGGTCATGACGCCCTGACCATGCGCTCCGTTGGGCTCACGGGCAACATCGCCTCCGGCAAGAGCACCGTGGCTCGACTGCTGCGGCGCAACGGGCTGCCGGTGATCGACGCCGACGCTGTAGCGCGCCAGCTTGTGCAGCCCGGCTGCGCGCTGCTGGACGCCATCTGCGAGCGCTTCGGTGCCGGCGTGCTGGCCGCCGACGGGAGCCTGGACCGTGAGGCCCTGGGGGGCATCATCCGCGCGGACCCCGTCGCCCGCCTGGACCTCGACGGTCTCACCCACCCTGCCATCTACGCACACATCCAGGCCTGGCTGGAGGCGCAGGCCAGCCTGGGGGTGGGCACCGCGGTGGTCGAGGCGGCCCTGCTGGTGGAGACTGGCCAGGAGCGGCTCTACGACATGCTGGTGGTGGTCAGCTGCAGCCCTGAGCTGCAGGTGCAGCGGCTGGTGGCCGATCGCGGCATGCAGCCGGACGCAGCCCAGGCGTGGCTGGTCGCGCAGCTGCCAGCCGCCCGCAAGGAGCAGCTGGCCGATCTGGTGATCCACAACGACGGCAGCCGGGAGGACCTGGAGCAGGCGGTGATCGCCGCCCTGCCCCGCATCCTGGGCGGCTAAAAGATGATCACGCTCTCGACGGGCACGTCGCCGAGCTTCTCGCGGCCGTTGAGGAAGCCCAGCTCCACCACGAAGCAGCAGGCCACAACCTCGCCGCCCAGCTGCCGGATGAGCTTGCAGGTAGCGTCGGCGGTGCCGCCGGTGGCCAGCAGATCGTCCACCACGAGCACGCGCTGGCCGGGCTTGATGGCGTCCACATGCATCTCGAGGCGGTTGGTGCCGTACTCGAGCTCGTACTCGTAGCCCACGCTCTTGTAGGGCAGCTTGCCTGGCTTGCGGGCCGGCACGAAGGCCGTCCCCAGGGACAGCGCCAGCGGGGTGCCGAAGATGAAGCCGCGGGACTCCATGCCCACCACCGCGTCGATGTCTTTGTCGTGGTACAGCTCGGCCAGGTAGTCGATGACATCTCCGAGCAGGCCGGGGTCGGACAGCACGGGGGTGATGTCCTTGAACAGGATGCCAGGCTTGGGGAAGTCGGGGATGTCGCGGATGGTGGCGTCGAGCCGCTGCTGGAGATCGGACATGCTGCGCTCCTGTGAGTCTTGCTGGGACGAAGTGCCTAACCGGGCAGATGCGTCGGGTCTTTGAAGAAGATGAAGGCTTCGGCGCCGCTGACCACCAGGGCGGTGACCACGGCACCAGCGATGAGCACGCCCAGGGCGGAGGCCCACAGGTAGTCGCGGAAGCGGTAGCCGAGCAGGTAGGCCCCCAGGCAGCCGGTGTAGACGCCGGATCCTGGCAGGGGCACTCCGATGAACAGCGCCAGCCCCACCGTGCCGTACTTGCGCACATAGGGCTCGACCCTGCGCTGGGCGCGCTTGACCGCCCAGTCGTAGATGCGCTTGATGAAGGGCACGCGCAGGAAGAACTCCATCACGTAGTGGACGAAGAACCAGACCAGCGGCGCCAACAGGAAGTTGGCCACGATGCACAGCGCGGCCACAGCCGCCCAGTGCAGCTGCCCGTCCTGCGAGAGCATCAGGTAGCCGTAGGGGATCGAGGCGCGCAGCTCGAGCGTAGGCAGGAAGGTGAGCAGGACCATCCAGAAGATGTGCATTGCCATGGTTCTATCGCTCCGTGCAGACGGTATCCCAGGCGGCCAGCTCGCTGAGCATGGGCTCGTCGGTGCAGTCCAGCCGCAGGGGGGTCAGGGTAGCCCAGCCCTGCTGGATGTTGGGGCCATCGCTGTCGGGAATGTCGTCGAAGCCCTGGTGGTGGCCGCCGATCCAGAAGTAGGGCCGACCCTTGATGTCTCTCCGCGCGTCCACCACGCGGCTCCAGTGGCGCCGCCCCAGGCGAGCCACTCGCAGGCCGCGGACCTCCGCCAGGGGCAGGTTGGGGACGTTGAGGTTCAGCGAGCCCTCGAAGCCTATGCCGCGGGCCAGCACCTCACCCACCACCCGGCTGGCGAAGTGGGCTGCGGTGGCCCAGTGCAGCTCCCCTTGGGCCCCACCGCCGTCGGTGAAGAGGCTGACCGACACCGCGGGGACGCCCCACATGGCGGCCTCGCGCGCCGCGGCGACGGTGCCCGAGTAATAGACGTCCAGGCTGACATTGGCGCCGCGGTTGATGCCGCAGACCACCGCCGCGGGCCTCTCGGGCACGAAGTGCGCCAGCCCAAGGTAGATGCAGTCGGCGGGAGAGCCGTCCACCGCGAAGCGGCGCTCGCCGGCGGGCGTGACCCGCAGGGGGCGGTGCAAGCTCAGGGCGTGGCTGCCGGCGCTGTACTCCCCAGCCGGCGCGATGACCCAGCAGGTCCCCTGCGGGCCGAGGCCGTGTTCGAGGGCCGCGAGGCCAGGAGCCGAGATGCCGTCGTCGTTGGACAGGAGCAGGTTCATGGCTCTCCAGGGGGCCGGAGTATTAACCCGGATCGGGCATCCCCCAAGGCCCCGAATCGTGGTATAAAAAACGTGGCCCGCGCCCCCCTCCCCCAGCGTGCCTCCCCCCCTCCCCCGCCAGCTTCCCCTCCGGCCTAAGCCGACCTTTCCCCCAAGATTTCATCGAGAGCCAACATGCGGCCACGTTACTCGGATCTGTTCCGACGCCTGGGCGATCACGATCCGCACCAGGTGGACAAGGCGTTCGACGCCATCCTCTTCGATCGGGAGCAAGCGCTGCCCGATCTCATCGAAGGCTACACCTGCGGCGCGCACACCGACGGCGTGCGCTACCTGCTGGTTCAGCTGCTGGGCTTCACCGAGAGCCACGACGCCCTGCCGGCGGTCGAGCGCGCGCTGAACGACCCCTCCCCCAAGGTGCGGGCCGAAGCATGCCGTTCCCTCACCGACCTGCGGGCCCGCAACGCCTTGCCGGTGCTCCGAGCCCGGATGCAGGATGTGGACCCCGAGGTCCGCAGCGCCGCGGTCGACGCCATCGCGGTCCTGTCGCGACACTGATCATGGAAGCCCCCTGAGCCCGCCGCGAACGGGCTATGGGGGCACCATGCGTGCACCCGTCCAAGCCCTCGTCCGCGCCTCCTTCTGTCTCTTCTTGATGGCCTTGCTGGCGGCGCCCTGGCCGGCCCATGCGCGACGCGCGCCCCGGGACCCCTGGGCCGAGACCGTGTCTCGGGTCACCAACTCGGTGCTGTCCATCCAGCTATCGGTCACCCGCTCACTGGACACCGAGGGCGCCTCCTCCTCCCAAGGCACCGGCTTCGTCGTCGACAAGGATCTGGGCCTGGTGCTCACCAACCGCCACATGGTCCACGTGGGCCCGGTGCGCGCTCGGGGCATCTTCCAGGACAACGAAGAGGTCGAGCTCCACGCCATCTACCGCGACCCGGTGCACGACTTCGGCTTCTACCGCTTCGACCCCTCCAAGGTGCGCTTCATGGAGCTCGAGGAGCTCGAGCTGGCCCCCGAGCGGGCCAGGGTGGGCGTCGAGATCCGGGTGATGGGCAACGACGCCGGCGAGAAGCTCTCCATCCTCGATGGCACCCTGGCGCGGCTGGACCGGCCCGCGCCCTTCTACGGGCAGAGCTCCTACAACGACGCCAACACCTTCTACTACCAGGCCGCCACCTCCACCTCCGGGGGCTCATCGGGCTCGCCCGTCGTGGACGTCAGTGGCGCCGTGGTGGCGTTGAACGCCGGGGGCAGCCGCAGCGCCGCCTCGAGCTTCTACCTCCCGGTCAACCGTGCCAAGCGCGTGCTCGAGAAGCTTCGCAACGACGAGCCTGTGGCCCGGGGCACTCTGCAAGCCGTGTACCGCCTCGAGCCCTTCGAAGAGCTGCGGCGGCTGGGGCTGCGGCCTGAGACCGAGACCCTGGTCCGGACGCACCAGGCGGGCGCCACGGGGATGCTCGTCATTCGTGAGGTGATCCCGGGCGGTCCCGCCGACGGGCAGCTGGCGCCTGGGGACATCCTGGTCACCATCGGCGATCTCCCCGCCGTCAGCTTCGACCTCGTAGAAGACCAACTGGACGCCAGGGTGGGCCAGACCGTGCGCGTGCTCATCGAGCGAGGGGGCGAGCAGATCGGCGTCGAGCTGCCTGTGGACGATCTCCATGCCCTGGTGCCCACGAGCTACCTCGAGTTCTCCCAGGCCATCCTGCACACCACCTCCCTGCAGCTCGCGCGCAACCACAACGTGCCCGCCAAGGGCGTGGTGCTGGTGGAGCCCGGCTACGCCTTCAGGCGCGCGCGCATCCCCACCGGTGCCGTCATCGACGCCATCGACGGCGAGCCCATCCCCAGCCTGGACGCGCTGCAGAGCATCCTGACGTCCTTGCCCGACGGTCAGCGCGTCCGCGTCTCCTACCGTGACCTCAGCACGCCTCGCCAGAACGAGGTCGCCTCCCTCACCATCGACCATCGATGGGCGCCCATGCAGCGCTGTGAGCGCGACGACTCCAAGGGGCTGTGGGACTGCACCCAGCTCAGCGGGCCCGCCCCTGGCTCCGTGGAGCCGCCCCAGGGCCCCGCCCCAACAGGCAGCTTCGAGCAGGTGCGCGATCCCGTGGCGGCGATCCTCGCGCCCTCCCTCTGCCACATCCGCTTCACCATCCCCTACCGGACCGAGGGCGTCGAAGGCTGGACCTATGTGGGCGCGGGCTTGGTGGTCGACGCCGAGCGCGGCCTGGTCTACACCGACCGCGGCACCGTCCCCATCGGCCTGGGCGACGCCGTGCTCACCTTCGCGGGATCGGTGCGCGTGCCCGCCGAGGTCATCTACCTCCACCCTCGCCACAACCTGGCGCTGCTCCGCTATGACCCCGCGGCGCTGGGCGACGTCCCCGTGAAGAGCGCGCAGCTGCTGCCTGGCACAGACCTCGACGCGGGCGACGACGTCGTCCAGGTAGGCCTGACCTCCAACATGCGGGTGGTCACCCAGGCCACCACCATCTCACGGGTCGATGCGATCTCGGGCTTCCTCCCCTCCCCTCCCGCCTTCCGCGAGACCAACACCGAGGCCTACAAGCTGGCCGAGCACGCCTCGTCCATCGGCGGCGTGCTGGCCGACGACCAGGGGCGAGTGGTGGGCCTGTGGACCTTCAACGTCGATAGCGACGGCGGGAACTTCATCGGGTTGCCGGTGGACTACCTCACGGACCTGCTCACCCCAGGCTCGGGCGATGTGCCACAGGGCCTCCGGGATCTGGGCGTCGAGGTCCAGCCCATCAGCCTCGCGGCCGCGGCCGACCGCGGGGTTCCGGCCGACTGGGTGGCTCGCCTCGCCGACGCCGATCCCCAGCGACGTCAAGCCCTCGAGATCGTGCGCACCCACCCCGAGGCCCCTGCCTTCGGATCCCTGGTCGGCGGCGATGTGTTGCTGGCCGTCGACGGCGTCCCGGTCACGCGCCCCCACACCCTCGAGGCCATGGTCCAGGGCTCCGAGGGCCAGGTCGCCATCACCCGCCTGCACGACGGCGCGGTCCAGGACGTAGCGCTCACTCCCCTGGTCTTGGACGGGCTGGGCGTCAAGCGCGTGGTCTCCTTCGCCGGTGCCCTGTTCCACGAGCCCCACTCCCCTGTGAGCATGGCCTACGGTGAGCCCGCGAGCGGCCTGTACGTCTCCTGGTATTGGTACGGCGGTCCCGCCGCTCACTACGGGCTCAAGGCCAGCACCCTGGTCCGGAGCGTCAACAGCAAGCCGGTGGCCAACCTGGACGAATTCCTCGCGGCGGTGGTGGACCTTCAGGATGGCGACGCCGTTCGCCTCGAGGTCGAGAGCCTCAAGCACGTACGCGACGTCACCACCCTGCTCACCGACACGGTCTACTGGCCCACCGTTCTCATCGAACACGGAGCCGACGGCTGGACCACGCGTCGGGTCGATTCGTCCTTGGCGAGCCGGCCTTCCACCGACTAACCTCTCCAGTCTCCCCCCTGCGTTCTCTCCCCGGAGCCCCACATGCGCACCCTGCCCCTCTTCATGCTGGCCCTCGGTCTGATGGCCTGCGACCCGGCGGACACCGACTCCAAGGTCGACGACACCGGTCCCGTCAACACCGACGCCGACGACGACAACGACGGCTACACCGTGGCCGAGGGCGACTGTGATGACGCCGACGCGGCGGTCAACCCTGGCGCGGACGAGCTCCCCTGTGACGGCATCGACAACGACTGTGCCGACGGCGACCTCGTGGACGAAGACGGCGACGGCCACGACTGCGAGGCCAGCGGCGGCGACGACTGCGACGACTCCGACGCCACCTACCACCCCGGGGCCGACGACGAGTGTGGCGACTTCATCGACCACGACTGCGACGGCGACACCGAGTGCGACTGCGACAGCGACGGGTTCGAGGGCGAGCAGTGCGACGGCGACGACTGTGACGACGCCGACGCCGACGCCTTCCCTGGCGCCACCGAGATCTGGTACGACGACGTGGACCAAGACTGCGACGGCGGCTCGGACTTCGACCAAGACGGCGACGGCTACGAGTCCTCCGAGCACGACGGCAACGACTGCGACGACACCGACGACGCCATTCATCCCGGCGCAGCCGACCCCTGCTACGACGGTGTGGACCAGGACTGCGGCACGTTCGACGACTACGACTGCGACCAGGACGGCTTCGTCTCCGCCGACTACAGCGGCGACGACTGCGACGACGACGACTCGAGCATCAGCCCCGATGGGATCGAGCTGTGCGGCGACGGCATCGATCAGGACTGCAACGGCATCACCGACGACGCCGACGTCGATGGCGACGGCTTCGTGGATGCCGACTGCGACGGCGACGACTGCGACGACAGCGACGCCACCGTCAACCCCGACGGCGACGAGAGCGCCCCTGATGGGCTCGACAGCGACTGCGACGGCGACGTGGACGAGGACGGCTACTGCAACCTCTACGCGCCCCTGGCCAACGGCTCCGCGGCTCTGCGCACCTACGACACCACCCGTGACGGCGTGGTCTATGTCGAGGACGTGCTCATCACCTCATGGGACGCCTCCCTGGGCGAGGCCGTGCTCGAGCGCACCCTGACCGACACCACTGGCGCCGCCACCATCATCGACGAGTACTGGACCTGCAACAGCCGCGGCGTCTCGATGACCGGCCTCGACTACATCATGCACGGCACAGCGGCCCTCAGCGCCGCATACACCAACCCGCGCAAGTTCCTGCTCGACGAGGCCTCCATGGTCCCCGGTGAGACCTGGGCGTACGGCTACGAAGCTGCCGACGCCTCCATGGGCACCGCTTGGATCGCCTCGGGTGTCTACACCATCATCGGCATGGACACCATCACCATCACCGCCGGGACCTTCGACGCCCTGGTCATCGAGAACGAGTACAAGCTCACCGACGCCATGGGCCTGGGCATGTTCGACCGCGAGGTCGTGGCCACCATGTACTTCGTCGAGCGCCTCGGCATGGTCTACACCGAAGAGGTCGACACCAGCGGCTCGGTGGTGGAGATTCGGGAGCTCAACTCCTACTCGAGCTTCTACCCCTGATCGCCAGCCCCTGAAGCAGAGCGGCCGGCCCAAGAGGGCCGGCCGTTTTTGATGGACTCGGAGCGTCAGTCGGGGACGACCACGCCCTCGCGGTAGTCCTCGGACAGGCTCTTGTCGCGGTCGGCGTTGTGCTGCTGCAGCACGTTGAGCCACGCGAACACCAGCTCACGCTCGGCGGAGTCGCCGCCACCGCGCGCCAGGCGCTTCAGGCCACGGTCCACGACCTCGAGCTGCTCGAGGGAGCCCTCGATGACCTGCCGAGGCGTAGGCTCATCGACGCCGATGGGCTCGTCCATGGCTTCGTTCAGGACGGAGTCCAAGCGAGCCACGGCCGCATCGGCCGCTTCCTGGAGCGCCAGGCCGTCCTCGGCGTCGCCGCCGTTCTCGACCATCTTCTTCAGGGCGGCAGCGGCGACAACAGCGCTGACTTCGTCGATGACAGGCCGAAGCTCCTCCTCGAGCACACCGCGGTAGGAGGGGATCATGTCGATGGCAGCGGTGGATGCCGCGCCAGCGAGGTTCGGAGCACCCTCGACGACAAGCTCACGCAGGTTGTCGGACAGCGCCGGAGCCGCATCGAGGGCAGCGCCAGCCGCGGCCTCGGCGAGCCCCTGGGGCTGCAGCAAGGTCCCGAGCGCGGAAGACAGCCAGATCAGGTACAGGGCGATGAACGCCACGAAGATGCCGGCCACGATGTTGAAGGACTTGTTGCCCTTGACTTCGTTCTCGAGCTCGAGCTCGAGACGCTCGAGGACATCCTGGATTCCATTGTCAGCAGTCATGGCTAGCCCTCCCCGGCGACACGGGTATTGAAGATATCGCTCATGAGGTACAGCACGTCCTCCATGGAGCGGTCGCCGGTCTTCGCACGCTCATCGGCAGCCTGCGTCTGGAGCGTCTTGACGGTGTCGTTGATGGACTGCAGCAGCAGCACATGCTTCTCGAAGGTGGTGTCGAGCTGCACCTGCGCCCAGATGCGGCTGGAGGACTGCATCCTCTCGACCAGCTCCTGGTAGGCGTCCGGCTCTTCGGAGAAGCGCGGGAAGCGAGCCACGAGGGTCTCCTTGTTGGCCTCGGCTGCGGTCACGAAGGCCTCGTCGAGGGAGGTCTTCATGAACTCGGCCATGTTGGCCTGGAAGACCAAGCCCTCGGTCTCGAGCTTCTCGCTGACCTTGGGGAGCAGGTTGGTAGCTTCATCGGCCATGGCCGTGGACAGAGCCGGCATGGCGTCATCCGCCACCTTCTTGAGCTCTGCGGAGTAGATGGGCCACACGGTGGTCGCTGCCTGAGACTGCAGCTCCACCATGAACGCATCCGTGTCGAAGCCAGTGATCTTGGCATACATGTTGCCGAAGAAGATCACAAAAATGAGCAGAAATCCCGCCGTGAAGGCACGACGATGCATTCGGCCCTTTGCACGCTCCTCGCCGATCTGGTCGAGCAGCTGGTGGACCTTGTCGTAATCCGCCATTCGAGCACCTCGCTGGTTGGGTCGGACGAGCAGGAGTGTAGTGGAACTCGAGAGGCCCTTTCAAGCCGCCCCCTCGAGCGTTGAAGCCCACAGTGCCCGCGACCTGGATGCGCGCAGAGCAATACCCTGGCGCCTCCAGCTACGCGCCCATCCATCCACTACATTGTCCGCCTGTTTTCGGCAGACACCAAGAATCCCGTAGGGCGGCGCCGATCCGGCGATGCAACGAAAACCATCCGCCACATGACCATATCGTCGGCGCGGTGCTCTGAGCGGGGAAACGGTGCGCGAGACGATTGGAAGATCGTACGTTCACAGCGACCGCAGCAGGGATCGGATCACCGCGGCGGGCTCCCTGCTGGCGTTCACGGGGCCCACCGCGCAGAATCCATCCACCCCTGCATCCATGACAGCTGCCACCCTGGACCCGCTGATGCCCCCGATGGCCACCGCAGGCACCGTCGCCACCCGGGCCATGCTCGCGAGCCCCGCGAGCCCGATGCTTGCCTCGGCATCGAGCTTGGTGGTGGTTCCGAAGACCGGGCCCATGCCGATGTAGGCGGGCTGGAGAGCGCAGGCGGACCGCACCTGATCCGGGCTGTGGGTGGAGAGCCCGATGAGTGCGGTCGAGCCCAGGACCTCCCTGGCCTGCTCCAGTGAGAGGTCACCCTGGCCCAGATGAACGCCGTCGGCGCCGACCTGCAGAGCCAGGGCCGGATGATCGTTCACGATGTAGTGGAAGTCCACGGGAATGCGAGCGCGCACGGCGCGTGCCACGGCCAGCCTCTCTGCGGGGGACCCATGCTTCATGCGAAGCTGAATCCATCGCACGCCGCAGGCCACCATGGCGTCCGCCATGGCCACCCAGCCCACCACTGGCTCGCTGATGATGCCGTAGAAGCCAATCTCGAAGCCCATGTCCATCCTGCCTTGGGGGCTGCGCACCAGCTGGACCTCGGCGATCGGGGGACTGGAGCTTGTCGCGACACGCGCTAACCCCGGTCGTACCCGCCATCCAGCCAGGCGCCCAGGCGACCGCAGGAGCGCCAGTCCGCGACCGGACCGACAGCTGGCCGCACCACATGACAGCCTTCGGCCCACAGCCCTCGCGGGGGTTCGTTAGACTAGGGGCCCAAGACCCTCCTCGCATGCCTCTCGAACCCGGGTGTCCAAGCTTGCCCATGCCACGTCTCTGGCTCTCCGCTCTCGTCTGCCTGCTGGCGAGCCCAGTCGCACACGCCGAAGGGGGCTGGCCCGACCTGTCACAGCCCACCACCGCGGCCATCCCGAGGCCCAACGACGTCGCCGTAGTCATCGGCATCGAGGACTACGACCACCTGGTCGACGTGCCAGGGGCCACCGACAGCGCCATCGCTTGGCATCGCTGGCTGGAGCAGGGCCTGGGGATGCCGGCGCTCAACCTGCACCTGCTCGTCGGTTCCGAGGCCACGGCCCAAGCCATGGCTGCAGCGGTCACCGAGGCGGCCCTCGACGCGGGCCCCGAGGCCGCCTTCTGGTTCGTCTTCGTCGGGCAAGCTTCGCCCTCGTGCGACGGCTCGGACGTGCTGTTCTTCCAGCCCGACGCCGGCCCCGAGGCCCCAGGCTACATCCAGGGCGCGTTCACCTGGCGCTCCCTCGAGGGATTGCTCGAGATCGGTTCGCAGCAGAGGAACATCGTGCTCATCGATGCCAGCATCAACCAGCGAGATCGCTCTCTGGACAAGCTCGGGTGCGAGATGCTCCCTGTGATGCCACCCATCGATCTGGCGCCCAGCGAGCACACCGTCTTGATCACCGCGGCCCAGGACGACGAGCTCGCCGGCAGCCTGCTGGGTACAGAGCTGCCCGCCTTCTCCACCCTGATGCTCGGGGCGCTCCGGGGCTGGGCCGATGGCAGTGGGGATGGACAGGTCACGGCCAACGAAGCCGTGGAGTGGATCCTGGGCGTGCTTCAGGCCACCGAGCGCCTGGTGCCGCAGAGCCCGCAGGTTCACGGCGCTGGCGGCAGCACGCCCCTTGTCACCGCCGCCCTCCCCTCTCCTGATCTGGACAACACCCTCTACGACGTCGCCCGGTATCAGGCGCAGGTCCGGGCGGAGTCCCTCGCCTGGAGCCCGCCCCCTCCCCCGCCTGCCCCAGAACAGCCGCCCGTGGAGCCCGATGCCGCCGCCAGGGCGAGCCACGATCAGCTCACCAGCGAGATGCGGCACCTGGGCAGCCGCAATGCGTGGAAGGGGGTGGAGCAGGCCTTCCTCGACCTCGAAGGCCTGGCCCCCAGCGGCATCGTCCCCTCCATCGAGGACCTCGGCCTAGGCGCGCAAGCGGCCCGAGCCCTGGGCAAGGTGGATGCCGTCTACTCCCGGCTAGAGCGCCTCGAGGCCTTGCAGCCCAGCCTGGAGACGCGGCAGTGGCTGGACGAGCTTGTCCGCAGCTACGGCCGGGTCAAGCTCCACGACCGCCCTGGCGGTGCAAGCCTCACCGCCGCGCGCATGCCCATGGCGCCAGACCAGCGCACCGCCATCGAGGCCGCCATCTCGCAGGTGGCGGACTCAGGACGCTTCACCGGCCGCCTACCTTGGGGGGTGTACGCCCTGGGTGATCGCCGCTTCGTGGTCTTGCCCGGCGAGCGCGAGCTCGAGGTGGTGATCAGGCGGAGGTAGAGGGGCGGCGTGCGTCACGACAGGGGGTCCCTTCATCGTGGCGCGCTGGTGTTCCCTAGTTCGTGGCGCGGCTGACGTTCCGGGGGAAGCACGCTCCTGGCGCGCTACACACCGGAACCCGAAGAGCGCTGAAGCGAAGAAAGCCCGGTCCAAGAGGAACGGGC
>CALDOK010000001.1 GCA_937912125.1 uncultured Pseudomonadota bacterium | reverse complement strand
GAACTCGCCGTAGCGGAAGATGGTGTCGCGCAGCTCGTGCAGGTTCTGGAAGCCCGTCACGGCAGACCGTTCGACCACGTCCATCTTGGTGTCGATGACGCTCTTGAGCTCGATGCGCAGGTAGCGGTCGATGAACTGCTCGGGGTCGCGGATGCCCGAGCGGCTCCATGCCTCGTGGTCGATGAACTGGACTAGGTTGTAGAACTCGAGCGGGCTGTTCTTGGCGGGGGTGGCCGAGAGCAGCACGATGCCGGCGCCGCCGGTGTGCTTGCGGACCGACGCGCTGCGGAAGTCGAGCTGCCAGGCACGCTTGGAGCCGGTGCCCGAGTTGCCCATGAAGCGGGGCACGCCGCCCTCGCGGGCCTCGGGCAGGTACAGATTCTTGTAGTTTTGTGCCTCATCGACAATCAACATGTCGATGCCGATGTCGTCCCAGGCGATGCCGGGGTCGTACTCCCAGCTCTGGGGCAGCTCCATCTGCTCGGCCACCCAGGCGGCCACGCCCTCCTTGATGATGGCTTCCTGGCGCTCGGAGAGCTTCTTGGACTTGGCCGCGTTGCGCTGGCGCAGCTTGACCTCGCGTTGGATGGCCTCGGTCTGCTCGGCGTACTCCCGCACCGCGGCCTCGTTCATGCGGGTGCGGCCCAGGGCGGTGTAGGTGAGCAGCACCACGTCGAACTCACCGGCCTGGAAGCGGGTCCACTTGCGCGCCCGGTCCTGGGGGCTGTCGGTGACCGAGGTGACCAGGCCCTTGCGAGCGCCGCGGGTGACCCGGGTCTTCTTGGAGCCGATGATCGCCACCCGGTAGTCGGGCAGCACACGCAGGATGTCGGCTTCCCACTTCCACACGATGGAGTTGGGGACCAGGATCACGGGCCGGCGCACCCAGCCCTCCTGGCGGGCGCGGGCCACCACCCCGATGGCGGCGTAGGTCTTGCCCACCCCCACGTCGAAGGCCAGCAGGCCCCCCCGGTTGGCCAGGATGCGGCGGGCTCCGCCGACCTGCCAGGGGTGCAGCCGGATGCCGTCCTTGACCCAGCGAGCGACGTTGAGGGGCTCGGCTGGGTAGCTGGGGGGCACGAAGCCCCTGAAGGCGCTGTTGTAGGCCTGCTCCACGCGGGCCTTGCGCTCATCGTCCACCGCACACCAGGCGCGGAAGGCCTGATCCCACTCCTTGGCCTTGCCCAGCCGGATCTCGTCGATGTTGTCCTGGCGGCGCTTCTTGGGCCTGAACACCGTCTTGTCGTGGTTGATCCAGCCGATGCACCAGCGGGCTTCGGGGGCCAGCTCCCGGGCCTTGTCGATGCGCTCGTAGTCGCGGCCCGCCACCTGCACGAGCCCCTCGCGGCGCTCGAGCTTCACCGCGCCGTAGCGGGCGTTGAGCTGCTCGGACAGCCAGCCCTCCACCAGGTCCAGGGGCACCCAGCCCTGGCGGGGGGAGACACCCTCGATGTCGTCGAACACCGCCGGGGCGATGACCTCCACCAGCCGGCGAGCCTGCGTGGCGGCTTGGCCGTCGCCCTTCTCGGCCCTGGCCTGGGCGCGGTGGTAGCGCGGCCAGAGGTGGCCGCTGAGGTAGTCGGCCATGGGCAGCAGTTCGTCCCAGCGCTCGCCGTCCCGGGCCCAGCCCTCGTCGGTCAGGGCCTCGACCACGTCGGCCTCGCGGGTCAGCGTGCCGCCCTGCTGGCGGTGGAAGGCCAACAGCTGTCGGGCGGTGAGCTGGCGATGCTGCCGGAACAGCATCTCGGCCTGGGCCACCACGTCGCCCGGCCGCCCGGCGTAGCGGGGGCGGTACACGGGCTTCTTCTCCAGCCCGGGGATGAGACCCCCGGTCTTGTCGAAGGCGGCCAGGAAGCGCTCGGCGCCGGTGACGCCCTTCTTCACGACGGCGCGCAACTTGGCGTCGGCCCAGGGGTTGCTGTGGGCCTCCTTCCAGGCGAGCAGGCCCTCGTGCAGCTCGTGCCACAGCAGGGCGGGCTCCTGGGAGTCCTCGGCGGCCAGGGCGGCCAGGAAGTGATCCACCCGCAGGCCCAGGGCCACGGCGGCGGCCAGGTGGGGGGCCAGCTTGCTGGTGTCGGCGCCGAGGTGCCGGGACACGCCCACCCGGCCACTGCTCTGCTTCGCGGCGGCGTCGGACGCGGGCTTGGCGTCGTAGATGATGCGGCAGGCGGTGCAGAGGGGGCGTTCCACCAGATCGGGCAGGCGCTCGAAGCGACCCTGGACCTGGTAGCCGAAGCGGGGCTTGGCGGTCTGGTCGTCGTCGCCCGCGTCCTTGCCCAGCTCCTTGCCCAGGATGTGGGTCGGGAACTGCTCGAAGTAGCCGCCGTCGAGGATGAACTCGTCGCCGGGGTCCACGGCCTCGAGGGTTCCGCCCCGCGCACGGAAGAAGAGCAGGTCGGTGACCAGCATGGCGCCGGGGAAGATGGCCTCGCGGCCGTCCAGCCCCACGCTGGGCAGCCTGTAGGCGGCGGCCAGGTGATGACGGCGCAGCACCTTGTCGCGCAGGGCGTGGTTGCGAGCAGCGCCACCCGTCAGGAACCCAGCGGGGATCAGGAACACGCCCAGGCCGCCCTCGCCGAGCAGGTCGAGCCCCCGGCGCAGGAAGTAGGCGTAGGCCTGCTTCTCGCGGTAGGCGCGCACGGGGTCGTCGGCCACGGCACCGCCGCGGGCGCCGTAGGGGGGATTGGCCACGACCAGTTTGATGCGACCCTGGTACTCGTCGCCATGCTCGCGGACCCAGCGCTCGAAGGGGCCCTGGTAGACCGCCAGGTCGGGGCGGGTGGCCTGCAGCATGCGGCCCGAAAGCTCGGACCACTCCACCGTGAGCCAGCGCAGGGACTCGAAGCCCGGGCCGGTCAGGCCGCGCACGAAGCGCCCGATGCCCGCGGAGGGCTCCAGGGTGAGCACCTTGCCGTCGTCGCCGGTCAGCTGCGGCAGCAGGGGGCGCACCAGGCGGGCGACCTCGCTGCAGACCTTGGTGGGCGTGTAGTACTCATGGATCAGGCCACGGACCTCGGGGACCGGGAAGCCCGCGGGGAAGCGGTCGGCGACCTTGTCGATGGAGAGCCCACCCCAGCCCGAGTAGGCGGCGAGGACGCGCCGGTCGGCGGCGTCCATGTCCTGAGGGCGCTTGGACGCAGCCAGCTCCATGGCGCGCAGGTTGGCCGCGGTGCGCTTGGCCGGGGTCCACAGCTCGGGGGGAGCGTCGGCGGCCTCGGAGATCACCATGCGGCGGTCCCGGGTGGCCAGGTTGCGGTCCAGCACCGCCACCAGGGCGGGGCGGTGCCGGGCCAGGAAGGCGTCGAGGTAGGCGGGGGTGACCCCGGGGGGAAGGTGCCCGCGCACCACCACCGCGATGCGGTCCAGGAGAGCCTCCGCGCGGGGGTGGGTGGTGGTGGCGGGCTGGAGCTGCATCAGGCGGCCTCGCTCCCCAGCGCCGCCGCGATGGCAGCGCTGAAGGCGTCCAGCAGGGCCTTGTCCTTGGCTGCGTCGGCCGCGGGGGGCTCGGCGGTCGGCTCGGTGGCGCAGACACCGCAGGAGGCGTCATCACCGTTGCCGGGGGCGCTGCTCGTCGCTGCGCGCTGGGTGCCCTTGCGCGAGGGCTTGGTCGTGGCTCCCTTGCTGCTGCGACGGGTGCGCGTGGGCTTGGTTTCGCCCTTCTTCTCGGCGGCCAGCGCGGTGAGGCTGGTCTGACCCAGGGCGCAGGCTCGGGCGGCCTTGGCGGCTCCGAGGGCCACCCTCTCGCCGATGCGGCGCAGGGTGCGCTGAGCGTCCCAGGCGCGTCCCTCGAGGATGGCGCTCCGCGCGTCCTCGTAGGCTTGGGCGGCGCGCTGGATGGACTCCACGGCCTCCTTCTGCTCCCGCCCCTTGCACAGAGGAGACTGCACCATGCGCATGGCGTACTGCACCAGGTGACGCGCCCGCTCCATCAGCACCGGGGTGCTGTTCAGGGTGGCGCGCAGCTCGTCGAGCTCCAGCCGAGCGTCCTTGGCTACCTGCCCATCGCGGGGGATGCCCTCTTCGGCCAGCTCGTCGGTGAGCATCGTGCCCAGCTCGGTCAGGAAGTCATCCTGGGGCTGGTCGGGGCCGGCACGGTAGGCGCGGATGGCCTCGGCCATGCCGGGCAGGTCGCGCTTGTCGAAGAAGTCGGCGATGTCGCTGACGGGCTGGGGCTCCTCCCACAGCCAGGTCACGCCGCGCAGTGCGGCCAGGGCGTCCCCTTCGGCC